>JAEOSK010000048.1 GCA_016840405.1 Candidatus Hermodarchaeum yapensis | reverse complement strand
TTGATACCAGGATCCAGTAGTTTCAGCATTTGTGACGTTGAAATACGCATTGACTGTATTATTAACTAAACTGCCCCAATTATCTGTAGCAAAGACATAGTTCAAGAATGTGCCATCATTGAGTGGAAGAGTGAAGAATATTTCTCCAGATGAATAGATGTTGAGGCGCCACATCACATCAAGATAGGTCTCTCGTGAGCTGTTCAACGGACGATAATGCAGACGTTGAGTAACATCGAGGAAATCAAACGTGGGAACTGAGCAATTCGCAGCTTTACTCCCATCATAGGCTTGATCTGTGACGTTGAAGTAATTATTGCGGAAGGTTCCCCAGCCAAGAATGTTTGTGCCCCGATCACGTTGATCCTCGTAATCACCATCTGCAATAGTTCTAGCAGTCAAGTGTAAGTCATCGACGAGTAGTTCTATCTGTGTACCCATTGAATCTCCAGAGGTTCTAAGAAAGATTCGTTCAACAATAATGTCATCAGAACCCCAGAGTAATGCCGCGTCTTGCCACAGGTTCCTTTCACAATATTGCCAGGATCCGGTTGTATTGAAACCAGCAACATTGATGGCACCATATGTACTAGTATTACTGCCATACGATAACCCGCCATACCCCAAGTAATAATACATATACAGTGTATGAGTGAAATTCGTATATTGGAAGTACAAGTGAGCAATGTCGCCATAGAGTACGTTGTCGAGTTCAAGGTGCCACCAGAACCCGAAATTCCCCTGATTTTGACTTGTCAATCGGTAATTCGGCGAGCTGTAGATATACGCTTCGCAGTCAGACCCTGTGGAGGCAGTTGTTATGTTAGCACTTGATACACCTGCGTGAGCAGACGCACTTTGTTCCACGTAGCTATGGTCTCTATCGTATAGTTTTAGCCATGGATCTTCTGTTCCACTTTCGAAATTTCCGTCCTGAGTTGATCCTCCAATATGGGTAGTTGTTCCGTTGATCAAATAGACGTCATCAACGAATGCGTAGACTTCATTACCTCCAATGGCTGAGAATGCATAGAACCAGACACCTCGTACCTGAAAACCTCCTGGAAGAGATACAGGAAAGGTGGGAACGGCAAGGTAGTCTGCAGTAATGTTTCGACTGAAGATATTCCATTGTGCGGTTGGCTCTTGCACATGGAAGTACCCATAATTTGATGAATTCGCTGCGGCAACGTTTGTGCCGCCACAGATGTAATAATTCGCATAGCGACCATCAGTAAAACGGATACTTACTTGGAAGTAAGAGTCCGTAGGAGTGTCAACCTGCGTGCACAACCAGTCGAAGTCTAAGGTGAGATTTCGTGCATCCCCGTAAACGTTGGGTTGATACCATTGGGTTGACGACGAAGTTCTCGTTCCAGATTGGGTATAGAGTCCTGCAGAGTAGGTTCCCTGACTAACATTGTCGGGAGGATCAGTAGCAAACCAACAGCGTCTCTTAGTGCTTCTGAAAAGTGACCACCTTAACGGACCTCCTGCAAACCAATCTTCCATACCAGGGTTTTCAATCACATTATGGGTCCAATTAGTAATCTCTAAATCAGGTCCCGGAGTTGCTGGATGATTCTCGGCAGGGCCTAATGAAACAGTGAATGTTGAAAGGGAGGGAAGAGATGTCCCTGTTGTGGAAATTGCAGCCGAAGGAATAATCGCAAGGGAGAGCATTGCGATTAACAAAAGATGAGAAATAGGTTTTGCCAATACATGTCCCTCAAACGACGCGTATAGCACGTAGTTAGCGTCCAAGTTGCTTTTATGTTTTCTATGTGAAATTAAAAAAAGTCTTTCGCACGAAAAAGCAACGATTATTGTTTAATAATGCCAACTGGTCGAGTGTTGAGAACCTGATCGAACCCATTGGTTGGTACTATGCGCGTCGGCTTTCCATATCCCGTGGGGGTAACCTTTCGAGAGCTCGCCAAGCAGCCTGGCGAACCTGTTCGTCGGGATCCTTGCGGGCTTGGAAAATCGCTCCTAACACGCGAGGCTCAGATTTGATGTGGCCTAACGCTTCAACTGCGAAGCGGCGGGAGACAGGATCCGGGTGGTTCATCGCATCTAGCAAAGGGTCCACCGCTGGCTCACCAATCCGTCCTAATGAAAGGGCGGCAAGTTTTCGGGAATATTCATCCTCCCCTTCTTCTAAAACCTTCATCAATTGCAGAACGGGGAGGGCACCCATCTCGGATAATGTCGTACTTGCTTGTAATCCCTCGCGACCAGGTTTATTGAGTTCCTTAATCAGTTCTTTGATGCGTTTCTCCTTCTTGGACACAAGCAAACCTCCTACGAGTAGAATAAGCGTCGAAGTTTGCTTTGAGTGTTACCCTTCCGACTAAACCACCAAAAAACTTGGAATAATGAAAAAAACTACCACAAACACTGAAAGAATTGTCATTTTCAATTAGTGTTCATCTGCGAATCGAAATAATTTCTAATGAACATCCGCGAAAATACTCCAACGATGTGAAACGTCAATCAGGCTTCGCTGGCTACACGGTACCAATATGAATAGGTGTCCTCAAATCCCAGAGCATAATATAATTTCTGGGCTGGTACATTGTCCTCTTGAACCTGTAAATAAGCTTGTGAAGCACCTTGGCTCAATCCCCAACTCACAAGACTCTGAGTAATGGATGTTGCAACATGCTGTCGTCGAAAATTTTCATGGGTTACTAATGCGAATAATCCAAGCCAGTCTCCATCAAGGACTCCAAGGCCTATTCCGATGACCTTTTGATCCATTATCGCAGCTGCACAGGCTTTCTTGGACGGTATTCGATTGATGATATCACTTCGTATTGCAAGAGTGGACTGGTCGAATCCTGTAAGTGTTCCAAAGGCGGAATTCCAGTCGTCCCAAGGGGATCCAAACACCACAATGGCTATTTCAGGCTCTTCTAGAGTCATCCTATCCAAAGGTGATGTTAACATCTTAGTGGGCATATCGATAACGAGTCCCTTGGATTCCAGGAAGGAATCAAGATCAGTAGGATGACTCGCTTTTGTCATTTGAAATCGGACTGGTAATTTGTGGCTTTGATAGAACCGTTGGACGTACTCTAACGCTACTTCAAGGGTCTCAGCTGCTGAATCGTGTAATGGTAACACGCTATTAGCTCGTCGAGTAACTCCTCCGGCAGCTCGTAGAAGCCAACCGCCATATTCCTGTGTATGCTGTGCTGGCCAAGCCCGACTAGCCACCGTTTCAATCTCAGTAATCTTATCCAACGACGTCATTGGGAAACACCTTTGGATTGAAACTATCTATCAAGAGAACTAGTTTTTCTATTCCCCGATTGAATCAAAAACCCGATTCGTATTCTGGTATTTCAAAGCATGGTGTTATTATGTTTTCGACTTTAACGGTTAAACTCGCTGTTTTGATTTTTGTCGGGTGTAGGAGCCAAAAGAACCCATTAAATTCAATGAAATTATTGAATTCTACCTCCACTCGACTTCACTAGACGGTTAAGTAAACCAAGAGGATTCAAGAAAATCATAGGCAAGAGGGGCACCCTTTATTTAGGATTACTTCGGTAACCGTTACTATCAAACTCAGGACAGGATTTCTAAAATACGGGTAGAGTGATTATGGCAATTCACAGTTTCTATGTCATCGCCTGGGATGCTGGACAACCCATCTACCACCGGACCTGGGTCGAAGTCTCCGACAACCCCACACTCCTCTCCGGACTCCTAGCCAGCGTTGAACTCCTCGCCCTAAAAATCACCCAACAACACGTCAACGTTGTCACCATGCGGGATTTCCGGTTCTTCTTCAAAGTCGACGATGACAACGGCATCCTGTTGGTCTTCATCACTGATGTCTCTGAAGATCCCTCACGCTTCAACGAATACCTCGACATGCTCCATGAAAGATTCCTAGAAACCTTTGAAGACGTATCCACCCATCTGCCTGTATATCAACGAGACCCCCGACGGGCCAGAATCTTTGACGAACTCCTCGACAGCCTGATCTCCCACTGGGAAACCGGAGAAGCTTCGCTCCGATCCGCCAAAGTTATGGATATCCTTGATGTCTACGTTCAATTCTATAACCTCACACTCCAAAAGGTGCTCTCCGAACGCTCCCTAGAAATGTATTACCCCGATATTGAACGCATTTTTCACACCCACTTGAAAGCCGATCCCGCACTCCAGAACATCACTGTCGACAAACACGGCTCAGTCTCTTATGACCAAGTTAACCCAGATCGAGTAAGAATACCTGCACTTGTGGACACTCTACAGCTTATCTTGAAAGAACTCATAGCGATTGCTCGCCGGACACGTCGACGACAAACATATGAAACCCTGTTCTTCGAACATTATGCCCCCATAATAAAAGCCGAACACGAACGACTAGAGGAATACGACCTTTCGAAAAAACTGGTGATGGAACTACTATGACACCACCCAATCGCGATTCCAGTGCAGATGCGCCTTCCTACACATATTCCGCGAAGGTAGTCGTAGTCGGAGATCCAGCAGTTGGAAAAACCAGTTTAATTGTTCGATATGTCAAAGGAATGTACAATCCCAGCTACATTCTCACACTCGGAGTGAATTTCTTCGTCCAAGATATCACCGTTGGTGACCAAAAACTCCGTATGACCATCTGGGACACGGCAGGCCAAGAACGGTTTGGTCCAATTCGCAAAAAATACTACAAGGGCGCTCGTGGAGCAATCTTGGTATTCGACCAGTCTAATCCCGAAAGTTTCGAACGGATGGGTTTCTGGATTGATGAAGTGAATCGGGAATGTGGTGATATCCCCCGCATTCTCGTTGGAAACAAAGCCGATCTTATCGCGATTGTACCCAAGGATGATGTCCAAGAGTTCGCCAGCCAGCAAGCTCTCACCTATGTCGAAACAAGTGCCAAAACTGGCATGAATAGCATTCGCCCCTTCTTTCTTCTCGCCCCCTCAATTATCGCAGCAATTGAAGACAAATCCTCCTAATGGTTTTACTTCAAGAATCTTGAAATTCGAACCTAATCACTCTCTTCCTCCTCTCGAACTTTTTTCAGAAATATTCACACAATAATTGAATCATTTATACCAAAGTTAGTCCGATAGAATCCTGGTGAAACTACGGTGAGAAGGAGATGGGTAATCGCACTTGCAGCAGTATTGATTGTGAGTATCGTACTAGTGTGGATTAGTTTTCCTTTCATATTCACCTTTATGGTGGACCAAAGTCGGTTTCGCCGGATGCAGGACCTTCGCGTGGCTTATTATAATGGTGACGGGGCTTGGTCCATCGATAATATTGTCATTCCCAATCTTGTTGCATGGATGGGCTGCCAATTTTCAACCATTCGAGGATCAGACATCCAAGCTGGTGACTTGGTGAATTTTGATGTACTCATCTGGCCCGGCGGGCATTATCCCGCCTACTGGGGTGAAGTGGGACAGGTAGGGAAAACAAAAATCCAAGAATTTGTCACCAATGGTGGTGGATATTTGGGTATCTGTGCAGGAGCCTACTGGGCCTGTGACTATATGGTTTGGATGGATGATCCTGCCTTTCCGCCTCCCGATTATAAAGTGGAAGGCGACGAAGAAAATCTCGACCTCTTCCCAGGCGTGGCTTGGGGTCCCATCTTTGAAATCGCCGAAAGACCCGAACCCGGTCATGCTATGACTCAAATCAACATCACTGACCACACCCACCCCATCACTGATTCGCTTCCCCCAGCCTATCAAATGCTTTACTCCGGTGGACCCTACATCGAACCCTACGATCAAACCCAATACTCCGTACTAGGCATCTACAATGTAACCGGCGATCCTGCGATTGTGTCCTGCGAATATGGGGCAGGTCGCGTCTTCCTTATCGCCCCACATGGTGAAATCGAAGAGCAGAGCGATCGCGACGGCTGGGAGTTTCCCCCCGAATTTCTCCCCGAACCCTACGATGAAGAATCCGATTGGCCTCTCTACTTCGAAGCCATGCGATGGCTCGGAAAAGTCAATCCCTTCGAACCCATTCCCCTTCTTGTCCAGCACCAAACCAACAGGATTACACTAACCATGCTATTTCAATCAATAATCATGAAACGTGGAACGACAAACACGATCTAAACACTAATTCGAGTTTGTGACGATGAACAAGCTTATCTACAATGAGTTTGAGAGGGTGCTGCAACCATTTTAGTCATTAAATTGTAACTGGTGAATCCTTTGGTCTTCAAAGAACGCGATGAAAGCATCTTCAATTTCTTAACACCCACATTCCTCTTCATCATCGGATTATTCATCCTAGCAATCGGGGCAATCGGACTAATACTCATTAATTTCTGGATTCCCGTCCTTATCCCCGATGGCACCATCGCTTCACTTCAAGTGAATCTTTTTGGACAAATAGTTGGCATCCTCGTCATTTTCATCTTTCTGCTTCCCCTTTTTCGCTTGAAATTAGTTGAGGTCCAAAAACCAACTATTATACGAACCCTCAAGACCTTCGGAATCGCCTGTCTAGCACTCACCATGGCCATGCTCTTCGCTCTGGCTCTCTGGCTCTTCTTTACTGCCCTTGGAATGCCCATCCAGTCATCTTATACTGGTTTCATTCTAACTCCCGCTCATCTTGTCAACCCTTGGAATATTGTCCTCCTCTTTGCAACGGTCATTTTTGGTGCCGCCATTTTTGAAGAACTCATCTTTCGCCGTATGCTCATCCCTGCCCTCGAACACCGGGGTATGGGGCACTTCGCAGCGGTCATCGCCTCCAGCCTAGGATTCGCCCTCATCCACGTTCCCAACGACGTGATCAACGGCAGTATCAGCTTTGTCATCTCTCATTTCGTCACGACATTTACCCTCGGCCTCTTCCTCGGCTTCACCTATGTAGCCACTCGCAACGTCCTCTTTCCCATGATCATCCATGGTTTCATCAACGCCTTTGCATTCTCAGAACTTATCCTCGAAAGCTTGGGCGATTTCAACCTGCTTGTCATCTTAGCGTTGATTATGCTCGTCGTCTGGGTCATCGGTGTCATCATCGGAGCAATTTTACTCATTCAATACCTAAAGGATCCTAAACTCTCCTGGGTCACAACAATCTGGGACAAATCTCGCATCAATATCCTCCCAGGCCTAGCGGGATACCTAATCGTCGGACTCGCCCTCGTTTCACTTCAAGTCGGTGTAGAATTAATTATCAGCGCCCTCTTCTTCCCCAATGTCTATCTCATTTACTCTGCCCTATTCCTCTTTTACATAATCTTCTTCTTCCTACTCATCTTCTTCGTCAAAAACACCACCTATGAACCCCAACCGGAAGAACTGAAAGAACCCGACACCCGGCAACTCTATGATACCGCCCAAGACGTTACGCTGGAACCTCCCCCAGAATAAGCGACATCCCCCGCCGACGCTGACCCCGAGCCACCGTAACCTCTAACAGGCTCCCCGCCGTCCGTTTCCTAAGCTGCTCTTGGATTTCACCCATCGACCGAATGGCTTCACCATCAAATGCCACTATCACATCGCCTTCTTGTAATCCTGCTCGTGCCGCTGGACTTCCATCCACCACTTGGGCAATTAAGACGCCTTCTTTCACAGGTAGCTTGTAGGTTCGAGCAATTTGTGGATTCAATCCCACACCCATAAACCCCATATACGCCCGCCTGACACGACCAAACTCAATGATTTCCTCGGCAACTTCTTTCACCGTGTTAATGGGAATTGCAAACCCAATCCCCTGCGCCCACGGTAACATCGCCGTATTGATCCCGATAACATTCCCATCAATATCACACAACGGTCCCCCACTATTCCCTGGATTAATCGCCGCATCTGTTTGAATCAACTTCTCCAACACAATGTTTCTGGCCTGAATCTGCCGTTGCACCGCACTGATAACCCCCGTGGTTACTGTAGGTCCACCAAGAATGAATCCGTACGGATTGCCCACAGCAATGGTCAGCTGCCCCACTTCTAACTCATCAGAATCACCAAGTTTCGCTGGAATCAGATTGCCCTCTTCTACTTTGAGGACAGCAATGTCAATGAGTTGATCCCCCCCAAGCAATGTAGCATCGTGGCGTCCCCCCTCTGTATCAGCCACAGAGATTCTCTGAGCTTTAGCCACCACATGACGATTGGTAACAATGTGATTATGATTATCCAAGACAACACCCGAGCCCATCCCGCCCACTGGGTGAACACGATAGAAGTTCCGCATTAACGCAAGAGTACTTACGCTAACCACACTTGGTGTGACCCGTTTCACGGCTTGGATGAGTTCCTCTTGAAAGGGGTGTGTAGGAATTGGCATAGTCTAATTACTCACATTTTGTGAGTAAAAAATCTTTTACATACACAAATTAACATAGCGAGAAAACGATTAAAATAAACAAACGCTTAGGGAATACTCATCTTTTGTACATATAAACTTTAGGAAACCTACATCCTAAAATCGCTGTCTAATTATCTTTGCTCTTTGTTGGCTCAGGTTCCTGTAGGGTGATAATGCTTACCCCTATTAAAATTAGAGTCACTATAGAATAAAAGACCAGAAGGAAAGTATCGTTAATCCAGAATAAAAACGGATTTCTGAAGAGCCATCCACCTTGAATTAAACCAAACCAATCCAGCACGAGAATGGCTATGAAAATCGGTGAAATAATGAGGGTAATCTTTGCCAAGACCTTACGCATATGATTCCCACTGATTTCTACAAATATTCACCATTTGCTAAAACTAATTGGGTTTCAGGCTTAATTTTGTGAGTATTAAATCTTTTACACTCACAACTTAACATAATAGAATAACGAATAAAATAAACGAACTTTTAGGGCATACTCATCTTTAGTGAATATTAAGGCGTTGGTTATACGAAACTTATGATTCACTATTCATTTCTTGAAATATCTGTAATGCTCTTCTAGATATTAATTTAGACGCATTTAAATATGTGGATGAGTTGCAGATTAAATTAGAATCAGATAGGGGTAAAAAGAATGTCGGAAAAATGTGAAGAGAAATCAGGAGAGGATGTAGAACGACTTCTTGGCCGGTTGTTAGATTTAGAATCTGAGTCTGGTGAAAAACAGGTAAATGCGATTGTGACTTTGACGAAAGCCCTTTCTCACCCACAACGGTTGAAATTATTTGTAGCGATTGGGACTAAAGAAGTTTGCGTATGCAAGCTGGTTGGTGTAAGTGAGTTGAGTCAGCCTGCCATTTCACATCATTTGAATATACTGGCGCGAGCAGGGCTATTACGGCGACGGAGAAAAGGACGATTTAATCACTATCAGGCAAATCCTGACCTCGTTAAGCAAATGGCGAATCAGGTTCAAGATCTCTTAACTGAATAAGATGGCTGCTTTTGATTTACTTTGGTTCTATTGTGACCTGTTTTTCTAGTTTAATTCAGATGCAGATGATTTGATTGTCGTGTTAGTGGATTCAGACCAGAGTTTCGGTCTAAGGCGGAGGGCGAGTTTGAGGAAGGCGACCATTAGGGGAACTTCCCAGAGGACACCAATCACTGTTGCGAACGCGGCAGCGGATCCGGGTCCAAAAAGAAGAATTGCTGTGGCAATCGCAATTTCAAAGTGAGAGCTGCTTGCGATAATCGTGGCGGTAACAGTTTGTTTGTAGGAAAAATCGAGTTTGTAACAGACGAGAAACACAGAGGTAAACATGATTATATAGTTGAGGAGAAGAACACTGCTGATCCAGAGAACATCGAGAGGTTGCGTGAGAATAACTTGACCTTGAAATGAGAAGAGAACAACAAGAGTGAGGAGGAGCGCAACGATGGCAATTTTATCCAGAACAGGTTTGAAGTTACTGGCGAACCATTTTTGACCTCTGGTGTTGTAGACGTGGCGTTTCACTATGACACCGGTGACGAGGGGAAGAACAAGGAAAACCATGGTTCCGAAAAGGAGAGTGATGAAGGGGACCGTGACATAAAACCCAATGAAAACTGATGCAAGAGGTGCATAGAGAAGCAGAATCAAGAGCGAGTTGATCGAGGTGATGACCAAGCCTAAATTGATGTTCCCTTTCGCGAATTTATTCCAAAACAGGACCATTGCTGTGCACGGCGAAACTGCAAGTAGGATAATGCCAATGGCATACCCGGGATTTGCAGCGAGTATTGTGCTTGCCAAGAAGAAACCGAGGAGGGGATTGATGATCCAATTAGCCACGAGCGTGATTACAAGCGGCTTGGGGAATTTAATAGCGTTTTTGATCTCGCCATATTCAATATTGATGAGGGTTGGGAACATCATGAAGAAGAGACAAATAGCAATAGGAATGGAAAACCCGGCAAACTGAAGTCCAGCAAGAGTTAGTGCAAAAGCGGGGAAAAGCCATCCCAATAGAAGCCCCAAGGTCATAAATGATAATATCCAGAGTGTAAGGTACTTCTCAAAGAGCCCCATTTGAACAGATTCCTCATCAGAGTTACTAGAACCAGACTCACTTTCGCTAGTCATCGATAAACCTCGAGATGTGTGATGTATTAATCTATTCAAATATTTAAGTATATAATTGGATTGGATGTATCTATTCGGTGATAAAGATAAAAGTTAGTAATTATGCATTACAAAAACGCGCTATATCTACGTCGAGAAAAAACTTCAGTAAGGCTTGGATTTGTGAGTAAAAGCATATCGGATGTCCATTATTTGGTTTGAAGTAATTGATCAAGTGGAAGGCAGATTCCACAGAATGCTGATAGAGGAATGATTACGCCCCAAGGTACTTCCAATGTTATGGGTGTTGGGATTATTGAAATGTCGATATTCGTTAAAGGTCCAAGTCCAATATCGAATGATCAACCTACAGCGGGGATTTTCGAATTCAAAACCACAGAGAAAGGAAAAGCAGCTTTAACCCAGTATTATTAATTAATCACCTACTTCTTCGAATCCAAACCAAAAAACCGATCGAAGCAATTCCTAATCCTCCCTCTAGTGGCACATTTCGCCCAGCTTCTTCTTGGACAAATCGGTCTTGTACAACAGATTAACCATTTGTAATCTGAACACCCAGTTCCTAACTTTTCTGAAAATGAATTTTTCGTAGCACGACATATGAAGGCTATGGAGAATTAATCCACAGTTGTTTATAGTCATCTGTCATACCTAGAATGTTTAGAGCAACTTAGTTGAGGTTTTCATGATGAGAAAATGGGAATATGTATGGCTCGTAGTGGCAGGGTTTTTCATTACTGTAGGTATGGGGATAGCTCTAGAAGGTCATATTTTTGCTGAACGAACCTTCGGCATCGGAAGCCTTGTGGCGATATTTGGTATGATGCTGATTGTCATATTGACTTCTGCAATTATGATACGGAGTAGCCGGGAACCTTCGTAGCTAAAAACTGATAAATAGATTGACAGGATAAGGAGGTGACTCAATTGGCAGTAGCAGCTTATGCAGCATGGGTATTGGAGCGTACTAAAAAGACACTCAAAGAAGCGGAAGCCACTTCTGAAGAGACTGCTAAAACACCCAAAGAACTCAAACTTGAAGAAAAGTGGCTGAAAATGAGTGCCAACACAATCATACCTTCTGGTGTCGTTGCAACAAAGGACGGAAGATACTATTTAACTAGCTAGCTAGATCCTAGCTGATTCAGGTCAATCACTGAAAGGCGCGTTCCGAGATTTGCCTCCTTTGTCTCCAGTTTGTAACTACCTAGTATATTTTTTTTATTTTATTTTTTTTCGAAAGGTTTTTTATTATTCAGAATAATCTTGATTTCCTAAGGAATTGAACAGTTAATTCTAATCAGCTGTAAGAGTAAAAGAGTTACAAATATTCCGTTCGCCAAATAATTCCTTGTGTGGGTGGAGTTGAAAAGGAGGGCATTCGACAGTAATTTGAGGATGTGGTTTTCACACCTTTCTCACTCTTATGATGCTTTCCCTAAATCAGATAATGTGAGCGCTGCGTGATTCTGTGAGTAAACAGGCGTCGGTCGTACAACCAATCTTCTATGATGGTCCTACTCACTATCGGGGCTTCTCTTCCAGAGATTGATTAATTTATATGTTTTTTAAACGGGCTTACTTAGCAAGCAATATAAATAAGCCTAAATAATTTGACAGCGGTTCTCTTTTCGGTGTTTGATATGATTGTTGATGTCCGTTCTCGTGAAGAGTTCATCAAAGAACACATTAAAGGAGCATACAACTTCCCGTTACAGGATCTCGAATATTATTTGGATTTCTTTCGTGATCAGTCCATCGAACTCTTTTGTAATACTGGATTTCGTTCGAGGATAGCGAAGGATTACCTTCAGAAAAACGGGATAACTGCTGAAATAATCCCAATGTCAAAACATGGGGAGTATGAGATGATCCAGCGTAGTGTAGTTTGTGCGCTTAATTATTTGACTGTGAAACCAGGCAAAGAGCAAGCTTTTACGGATTTAGCCGGTGACCTGTGTCATAAAACCGTGGAGAAAAAGGGATTCTTGGGATCGAAGATTTTTCGAATCTCATCAATCTCGTTTGGAGGGAGCATGGTTCAAGGACCATACAAAGAGGTCCCCATCAAACCCACGAAATATGTAATGCTCACCTATTGGACGAGCAAAGAAGCCCATGAGAAGTTCCATGAAGATCCCGAAATTCTTGAAGGATTTGGTAAGCTGATGCCTTTACTGGCGAGTATGCCCTTTGAAGAGTTTGGGGACATCATTCGATAAACCCATTTTCAGCGGAACCTGTCCAGGAAGCGCAGTCGAAGAAGGTTTGAAGTAAGTTCTGGGTGTTAGTTTCTAGTTTTCGTGGAACTAAACGAATTTTCGTAGTGTTTGTGACTATTGCCGTGTTCACCACAAAATGTGAGTGTGGCGTGATTTTGTGAGTAAAAGCATATCGGATATTCATTCTCATGTCACGTTATGTTAAGGTAGAGTCATTTGATGAGAAATTCTGACCATTTGTTTCCGTATGCATGGACGAGGTGAAGACCCAACTCGGTTGCAAGCTGAACCTGTCTTTTATCCTCATCAGCAATACTGAGGATAACATGTGAAAAGGCCCAGTCGTTTTTGAACCAGGCAATTAGGTGCTTCAACAGCAGTTTATCTAAATCTTGATCTAAGTACGGCTGACGGATCCAAAAACGAAGCTCAGCCGCATGGTCGCCTTTCATCGGGCCTTCCTTCAAGTGCCGGATATATACACATCCTAAGCAAATGCGTTTGGTTGGATCCAGAACCGTGTAGGTGAATGCAATGCGTTCATCGTGTTCTTGTTCATGTTCCTCTAGATCTTTTCTATTCATCTCTAAGGTGAAATCATCTGATGGCCATGTACTCTGACTCATTATCCGTAGCATGGATTTACTATCCATCACTGCTGCATAGTCAATCTCTGCATCACTCACTCTAAGAGGACGTATATGGAATTCCTCCGTTCGCAGTTCTTTTGGAACAACTGCATTTTGAGGATAGAATTGCATGCAAGCTGTAGATGATTCGGTGTTTATGGATTTTTGCCTACATAGTTACAGATGTACACAATCAGAAATATGCGTCTTCAAATGATATTTCCTTTCAAGGCAACAAAGTTCAGTAAGCCTTGGGTTTGTGAGTAAAAGCGTATCGGATGTCTAGACTTCCACTTCGACTGTATCGTTGACTAAGACGATACGGTAGCGTGCCTTGTTCTCTCTGACCTTCTGAATTGCTTCGTTTACCCTCGTCATGGGCATCAACTCCACCTTGGGCACGATGCCATGTTCCTGTGCGAACGCGAGCATCTCCCGCATGGTGGTCCGATTGCCAAGGAAGGAACCGGTGATTGACAATTGATGTGCTACGAGGTCAGTTGAATTGAACGCCAAATCTGGGAAGCCAACAAGGACTAGCCTCCCATTTTTCTTCAAGATGTTCAATAGCGCCTCCCAGTTGATTTTGGCAGAGGTGGTGCATAGCAACAGGTCGAAGCTGAACATAGCCTGCCGTAGGCTAGTCTCGTCTTCTGAAATGATGAAGTGGTCTGCGCCGAAGGCAAGCGCCTCCTCCTTCTTCTCTGGAGATGAGGAAATGGCAGTGACATCGTAGTTAAGGGCGTGGGCGAACTGTAAAGCAAGGTGACCCAGCCCTCCTACGCCTATGATGCCAATTTTTTGTCTAGGTCGCACTGCGTACGATTGAAGCGGGGAAAAAACCGCAATCCCAGCGCACATGAGTACCGTTGCCACCTCGGAGGGTATGGCATCAGGTAGAGGGTAGGCAAAGCGGCTATCCACAAGGACAGAGGATGCGAAACCGCCATATGGGACCCATGTTCCCGAGGCGACAATATCCATGCAGAGCTGCTCTTCGCCCTGCAAACAGAAATCACAGTCCATGCAAGAACGGCCTTGCCAGCCGATGCCGACCCGGTCCCCTTCCTTCAGGTCGGATACCGCACGACCCATAGCCGACACATACCCAACGATCTCGTGACCAGGGACAAAGGGAAACTCGGTTATTCCGTAGTAGTCGTCAATGGCTTGGATGTCGGTATGGCACAAACCGCAATGCGTGACTGAGACCCGAACATCATGTTTCCCCAATTTGGGTGGCTTATAGGTGAATGGCTCCAGCGGCTGTCCTACCGCTTTTGCAGCGTATCCCAAGACCTTCGAAGAAGACATTCGCATGACCTCCACAGGTACAGTTGGTTCGGTGGGTATTAAAGCATAGGTCATATAAAAGGCCGGACTAGCCGATTATCTCAACCTTTTGATTTTTAATATAAAATTTCAGTAAGGCTTGGTGTTGTGAGTAAAAAGGCGTCGGTC
>JAEOSK010000047.1 GCA_016840405.1 Candidatus Hermodarchaeum yapensis | reverse complement strand
TACGGCTTCTGGGACGGTTTTCCAAGGTGGTGTGTCGTCTAGTCCTTGTCGGATGGTGAAGGCGGCTCGGATGAGGGGAATATCTAGTTGTTCCACGACACCACATCTACGATTCCTAGTGAAGCGAGTATAATTGCTAGCGTGTTAAAAATTGACCTCTTTGGGAGAACCTCGAGTGCTAGGTTTCGCGAATGTGATTTAGTCTGGCTTTTTCATGGTGTATACAACGATGTCGATGGGCCCTTTGATGAGATGAGGGTGATCGACTTGAAAGTCTGTAAATGCGGCTAACAGTGTGTTCCAATAATCGAGGGATTTGAACACGAATGCAAAGAAGAGTAACCTTGTGCTCATCTTCCGATTGCGAATCCATTCGAGCATGACTAACCTGCCACCGGGTTTTAACACGCGGTACGCTTCATTCAATGTTTGGATTTTCAGGTCTTGCTCTTCAATTTCATGGAGCACGTTATCCATGGTGAGTATATCGAAGGTGGCATCCTCAAAGGGAATCTCCGTAGGATCACCGTATTGAAATTTGACCTGGTCCTTAACGCCTTCAATGCGAGCATTCTCAAAGGGGCTGGTGGGGGTGTCTTGGCTTACTTTTTCGGAAATATCGATGCCAGTGACATGTCCTGTAGTGAGGAGTTTGGCTAGCCCGATAGCGACATGTCCTGATCCACAGCCAACAACAAGAATGTGTTCATCGCCATGAAGTGAATCACAGAAACCTGTAACCGTACTTCCCAGGAGACCGATATAGTCAGGTCTGATTACTTTGTGATATACGGCTACATAGGTGATGCCTAGCCAGATGCCGATGAGGGCTAGTGGGATGCCAATCATCCAGAGAATCCAATTCATCGGTGGTGAAAACCAAAAAGCGAGCACTATTACAGTGAGACCAAGAATCCCCAGCATACCCATTATCGCAAGGGGTCGAATCGCTCCATGCTCGTACTGGGGTTCCTCTTGTTTGGTCATAAATTTCACCTTTCCACGTTCGATTCAATCATCGATGATTACTCGGTAGTTTTTGTGGGCGGAAAATCTATTATACACTGACCTAAAAACGTCATTGTAATAGAACCTTATCTAGCTGACAAATGTGAGATGATTCTCCATTTTGTCATCCAGGTTTTCGCCTTAGGTGTATGAATTATGTCGAACGAAGAAGTTTACAAAATCCACCCGATTGGGTACGTTCGTCAAGGTAATGGTGAGGTCACTATTAAGCTGATGAAATCCTTTGCACCCGGTTTGAAGCATCTGGATTTGTATAGCCATGTGATGGTAATCTGGTGGGCAGATAAACATGATAACCAGAAATCGCGAACGATTATGCAAACCGAACTTCCCTATGCTCCCGGCACCACAGCAGGTGTGTTTGCATGTCGTGCAGAGTATCGCCCCAATCCGATTGCCTTGACAGTGTGCAAAGTGCTAGCAGTAGATGAAGAGCAAGGGACGGTAGGGCTGGCAAAAATTGACGCCTTTGATGGGTCACCTGTGCTTGACTTGAAAGGCTATATTCCGGTCTGTGATCGCGTTCAAAACGTTCGGGTGCCAAATTGGTATGATGGTTGGCCTGAATGGATGCCGGACGAGGGACTTGGGCTCGATTAAACATTGATTTTCTCGGCTCGTTGAGCAAGTTCCCTTTGGGCATTCGCTAAAGCTTGACAGGTTCCCGTCTGAAGTATCTCTTCGATGACGTGTGTCATCTTGGGACTCATGCCGAGTTGTTTTTCGAGTAATCCTTGTTTGTATAACTCAGCAAGATTTAGTACGCCTTTTTCAATTTGAATGGCTAATTCATGATAAGGTTTCCAGGATTGACGAGGTTTGCCAAGGGTCATGGAACGATAAAAGACTAGGTCCAAAAGGGCGTTGAGGACTTGGACATTTGCTTCGGGTTCAGTGGGCATCATGTGGCGAATCGATCGATCTGAAATGCCCACCTGTTTGCAAATCTTGTAGCCTTGAACCATCACGTTCACTGGTAACCGTTCAAAGATCGGATGTCCATAGGTGTGATTGTTGGCATAGATGTCCTGTAAGAGGTCATAGGCTTCGGACATCTGGTGGTGAACGACGTTGAAGAAATATTCTTTCTGCCGTCCTGGCTTCAGTGTCATCCCAGCGAACAAAATATACTCAGCACGCGCTTTCTTAGCGTCCTTGGCTAGCCCCTGCATGTTCTCAACAGAATCACCAATCCCTGGAATGATCGGAACTGCCTGAATACCACCAAAGAGTCCCGCTTTCCGAATCTGCTTCAGAGCTTCAAAACGTTCCCATGTCGTCGAGGATTTCGGTTCAAAAATCGCTTTAGTTTCCTCATCGTGTAAGGTGATACTGAAACAGACATTGGCAAAGGCATGTTTATGAATTTCCTTTAGCAGGTCCAAATCTCGTAGAACTAGATCTGACTTTGTCAACACAAAGACAGGCATCCGAAAATCGAGAACCGTTTCAAGGACTTGTCGAGAAATCTCGTATTGCCCCTCGGCAGGTTGATAGGCATCAGAAACCCCGCCAGATATCCCAATGATAATCTTCCTAGGGCTTTGATCAATCACTCGTGACGCATCGTCTTTGTCTAAAAATCGGACCAATGAACTCGTTTGCAGCTTACTCTGTGACCGGTATTTCATGCGTTCCAATTCTCGCCGCAGAATTTTTGGAGCATTTTCTTTGACCCGGATATGGGTGTAAAAGTTGTCAATGCGATAGTATTGGCAATGACCATCACAGTAGACGCATCCATGTTCACAACCTCGATAAGCGTTCATGGAGCGATTGCTGTGAAACCAGCTGTCACCATAGATGGGTTTGGATAACAATGTCTTCGCTTGAATGGTCTCGTATCGCATCTCGAACTCACGTCAAGTAACATGTATTGCTTTTAGTGAGGGAACATTAACCTTACGTTCTTACTTCTCTTTCATAATTCAGTGCCTACCTAATATCTAATAAGGACTTAATTCGTGTGTAGCCATGACGAGTACTCTTGTGGAGGAACCACGGTGAAAATCCTTTTCGACGTTATTACACCGAAGCAAGCGCGAATGGCAGTAGCTACATGGAAGCGATTTTCCAAAGACCATGAAATCCATATCGCCTCACGTGAATACGCAGAGACCAACGATGTTTTGACCCATTACCAGGTGCCCTTCACTAGTTCTGGCGAATATTTCAGTGACACACAAAAGAAGTTCGTGTCACGGATTGAACGACTGCATTTCTTAGTCGATAATTTTTCAGACGTTGATGCTATAATTACTCAGGCCGCGATTGAAACCGTCCATATGGGAGTGGGATTAGGGAAACCAGTCGTTGTCCTCACCGATGCAACTAAACGGAAATACTTGAACCGCCAGATTATCCCAAGTGCCACCTACCACCTTCGAGAAGAACTCACTAAAGGGATCTGGGAATATGAACCCGAGATTCCAGTCTATATGGATGCTTGCCAAGAACATTTCTACACAAAGACCGTAAAAAGAAAAAATTCCAACCTGGTCGTCCTCCGGGAATTTGAGCACCATGCCTCATACGCCGAAGGGGTGACTCCCATAGACATCCGAAAGCAAATCAAAAGATTCTGCAAAGATTATGGTTTTGAACTCCTTGAGCTAGCCCGGTACACGTCTCACCGATTCGTTCCTCCCGAAGAAATCTTCTCAAAGGCTGTTCTTGTTGTAACCGGTGGATCATCCATGGCTATCGAAGCCGTTCTCACCCAAATCCCAGCCGTAAGTTTTTATCCGAACTATTTTCCTAAGTTCGAGTATCTCATCGAACGGAAATATCCACTGAAAAGAATCCGTGACCCCAAATCCCTCCAACCTCAATTAGAACAGCTAATGCAACTCCCTCCGACTACACACCACTTCAAGGATGATCCCCTGGATAAAATGGCATGGATTTTGAAAGACATAGAAAAACAACTCTGAGGAACTGATCAGTCCTCTGGTCAATTCACGAGTGTGTCTTTCTATGTGTTATACATGCCATCGATTTGTTCGATGATGTGGTAGACAAATTCACCGAAATTACTACTGTTACGAATTCGTTTTTTGAGGTAGTCTTGCATCAAGTTCTTGTCTATTCCAACTTTCGAATTGCTGAGGACAACAATTTCGGTCAACAGGTCCAAGAGGACACGTTGCTCACTGCGCGTTAGAAAGGGGCCTAGCTTGTCGATGACATAGAAGGCATCGGTGTAATCCACGGGTCCCACCCGTGATAATTCGGTCAACGCTAACAGTGTGTGTCCTGCAATGTAGTCCTTCCCGATTTCGAGAAGGCGGTCACCGATTCTTTCACTCGGCGTTAGCGATTTCTTTACTTTACTTGCGGACATGGTTCACTACTCCCTTCTCTCCACAACATACAACTGATACCCGTGTTCACCCGGTTCAGATACTTCCCTTCGCTGAATTTGCACACGCTCGAGAATTCGGGCAAGATAATTCCAAAATTCTTGGTAAAATTGGTCTGCTAAATCCTTGGGGACTTCGCTGAATGCTTCGTCAAACACATCATTTCGAAGCACAATCACAAATTGGTCTTCGAGTTGTTCTAATGAAGCATAGAAACCAAAAGTGTCCAGAGCGTGTACTACTCGACTGAGCCGATCTTTGAGCGTACCACTGGGTTTCTCGGAAAGAATCTGTTCCCATAAATTCGTAACTAGCTGTCGTATCAGAGAGGTCGATGTTTTCACACCAAGAGATGTGGCGACTGCCTGCAACAGAAGAGAAAAGGCACGCGCTGATTGTTTGGGAAAGAGAGTGTGTGCAGAATCGGTAAGGAAGTAGGTGCGTTTTGGGCGACCACGTTTTGCATGTTCGTGGCGAGATGATACCAGTCCAGCGGCTTCTAAGACATCAAGATGGTTTCGTATCGCGCTGATGTGAATTCCAAGCTGTTTTGCTAGCGTTACCGCATTGGCATCAGTAACCAGTAGGACTTCTAAGATTATCCTACGGGTTCCGCTGATAGTGGATGCGAGTTTGCTCTCTGATGTCACAGCGCTGAACCTTGCAGCTCCTGGTTCGAATAATGTATTTAAATCATTATATACTAAATATAGTGACTATAATTGATTGTTAAAACTGATTTTAAATCAAAATACGTGAAATATTTCATAATGAGTGAAGTACTTCACCGCGCGAATTGATATATTCAAAGAGTTAGTTTACTCGTAGCGCAAAGCTTTGACAGGATCTAGTTTAGCTGCTTTCCGTGCTGGATACAAAGCAAAGATGACACTAATGAGGATGGCAAACCCGATCGCAATAAAGATGGTTTCTATCGGAAGCACGGGCGTGAGTGTGAAAGAACTACTGCCACTAAAACCTCCAAATCCTCCTCCGTCACTGCCAGTGAATCCACTTGCGAAATTTCCGCTGAATAGCAATGGTAGCATCAAGCCCATGCCGTAGGCAAGTCCCCATCCAGTTATGATGCCGATGGCTCCTCCAATGACCCCAAGAAGGACAGCTTCAGAAAGGAATTGGCTCAGGATTGTACGATCTTTTGCTCCGACTGCCTTCATGATTCCGATTTCTCGAGTGCGTTCCATAACGGACACTAACATGATGTTGAGAATTGAAATTCCGGCTACAAGCAAAGCGATGGACGCGATGGCTAATAAGAAAATTTCCATAATATCGAACACAGACATAACAGTGTCTATAATCGAACTGGGTACAATGACAAGTACTTGATCTTCAAAGGCATCTCTAATTTCATCAGCAATAGCATCCGCTTGAGTAGGATCGTCGATTTTCGCGAGAATCATGTCAATATTTTCAGAATTAAAGAGATCTTGATAAGTATCGAGAGGAACGAAGACAGACCGATCTAGTGGCAACATTCCCGATTGACCAGCTTCATCTAGCACGCCACTAACAATGAATGAGACATTCACAAAGCTGAAGCTCATCCCCACTCGCACAAGGATTTCAGTGGTGATATTGTCACCGACGTCAGCAATGGGATCATCAAGATAACCAATCATGCAAGAGTCATTGACTCCTATACCGGGATACTCGCCTTCTGCAAATTGGAGTTTATGCCCATAGACTGCTTCAAGATCTGTGAAGTTGAGTCCAACGAGCCGAGTATCAAGGGTTCCTCCGGTTTCGTTGTAAACACTGGTTCCGGTTTGTGAATAGGGTAGGGTTGCTTCAACGCCAGTGACGTTTTGAATAAGAGCAGTATCATTCAAATTAAGAGATGTCAATCCGCCTCCGCCAAGAATTCCGCCACCAGGCATGACAGTTAGAATATCCATGTCAAGACCTTGCATGAGCTGATCAGTAATCTGAGCTTCAAATCCGCCGCTCAGTGCTGCAATGGATACGACCGCCATGATGCCAACCACGATGCCTAAGGTTGTTAGGGCGGTTCGGGTTTTTCGGCGACGCATGTTGGCCCAGGATAATCCGAGGATGTTTCTAAATTTCATTGAACGGTCACCTCGCCTCCGCCTTTGCGTTCGCTCACAAATGCGCCGTCTTGCATCTCTATGACACGATCTGCTACCGTGGTTAATCGTTGATCATGGCCAACTACGACAAAGGTAAGCCCTTGTGTTTGATTCAGCTCACGGAGCAAGTGAATAATTTCAGCCCCAGTCTTGGTGTCCAAGTTACCGGTGGGCTCATCTGCAAGAATAATCCGGGGATTATTTGCCAAGGACCGTGCAATGGCAACACGTTGCTGTTCTCCCCCACTCAGTTCAGAGGGAATGTGTTCTCGACGTTCCCCTAATCCAACGCGTGTGAGTAATTCTCGGGCACGACCCCTCGCACTTGCTGTTGGCACTTCTGCAAATTTCAAGGGGAGTTCTACGTTGCCTTGAGCTGTTAGTTGGGGCATTAAATTGAAGAACTGAAATACAAAGCCCACTCGTCGTAAGCGGACATCAGCCAGCTTGTTATGGTCGAGGGTGGACAAGTCAAGCCCCTCGACATACACTTTGCCTTGAGTGGGTTGATCTAAGGCTCCTAAAAGGTGAAGCAGGGTTGATTTACCACTCCCTGATACACCTAAAATTACTAGGAACTCTCCACGGCGAACTTGAAGGTTTACTCCCTGTACGGCGTGTACCTGTACCGGTCCCATTTCATACGTTTTGCAGAGGTTGGTTGTTTCAATGATGTAATCTGAAGTGTGTGATTGATAGTCATATAGTGCTTTTAATGGGTCAGTGGTTTGCACGGGTTTTTGTTCTGTCATTAACTTTCACCAAAGGATGTGGAGAGCCTTCTCGGTAATTTTATGCCTCTAAAAGACATGAATTTAACAAACATATATAAGCTTTCGGAAATAATCACCTAGTATGGCATTTCCTCCCTTCTTTCAACGCCCGAAGGGTGCGCTTCTGCGTATTTCAATCCTACGGATAATCAGGGACAAACCCTTACACGGATATGAAATCATGAAATGCATCGAAGAAGATACTGAGGGTCATTGGTCCCCTTCCCATTCATTGCTTTACAACACTTTAAGCCAACTTGAAGAGCAGGGCTTTATCACGAGTAAAAAGGATTACAAAGGTGAGGTTGAACGAACTGTCTACTCAATCACCAATAAAGGGAATGTGAAGCTCGAGGAGGAAGTGACTCACCTAGCCCAAATGATTTCACGGATGATGTCCTCTTTTGAAGGGCGTACAATCGGACGTTTCCCACGATTAATCCTTGAACATTTACCGCCAAAGGATCGAAAGGATCTCCTCATCAAATTTCGTGATCAGATGAAAGCTGTTCTTGAAGATATCGAAAAGGAACTCGCGAAAATTTAGAAACAAAATGCGAGAACTGCTATTTTTCTTTCGCATTCAAATGTGCTTGCGTTTGAGCATTTCGAAGTTCTTCTTCTTTTATGAGGGGTTGGCTGATAATTTTGAGTGTTTTCTCAGACATTATTCCATTAGAAATTAATTCAATGCCGGCGGCTCTTGCTGCAGCAAAGATTTCTTCAGCTTTTTCGGGAAATTTCCCTAGTTGACCCGCGTGTGGGCGAAGAAGTGCACCAGCGAATTCTGTGCTCGTATTGAGTGCAATTTCCTCCACTATTCGAATAACGGTGTTAAAGTTATCGATTTCCCACCAACCACTTGATGATACTAATACGAACTTCGATATCTTTGCGGTCTTTGGTAATCTGGCTCGGGTTCTTCCTTCTCGAAATTCTAAGATAGGTTCGACAATCGGGCACAGACGGTTAATGAAATTTTGCATCTCTCCCGGTAAGGGAATATAAACTGGAGTTGCAAGAACAATGATATCCGCTTCTCGCATTTTGGTGTAAAGGCTTTGCATGTCATCCTTATGGATGCAGTCACCGATTTTTTCAAACCAGCATTGGAAGTCTCCAATACAGGGGTTGATCTTTAGGCGTCGTGCATAAACGAGGTCAACGCTGGCTCCGGCGTTTTTTAAACCTTCTAGAAATGGGGTGAGGATTTTGTTTGTGTTTCCTTTTTCCATTCGGGGACTCCCATTAATTGCAAAGATTTTGGTCATTTTTGTTCACGCTTTATTGAGAGTTTATTTCCATTCCTTTGGGATCTTTTTGGAGTATTGGATGTTTTCTGCTTTTAAGAATGTACCAAACTGGTTCAAGACTGATTGAATTTTTTCCCCTATTTCTTTGGTGAGCGGGGCGTTGGGTTCAGAGTGGATGGTTCTGATTTCAAGTTGATTGGTTTCCCGATTCAGCTTGGCATCGATACGACCGATGAACTGGTCGCCAAATAGGATGGGGAGTGCGTAGGGTCCATATTGACGATTTTCCTTGGGAACGTAGATTTCAAGACGATATCTGAAATTGAAGAGTTGTTCGATTCGATTTCTTTCATAGATGAGATTATCAAATGGTGAGAGGAGTGTAATTCTTCCTCTCCATTTCTCATTCTCGATTTTATCTAGCAATGGGAGAGTCGTTGTATGAATATACCATGTTCCTTGAACAGGTTGTTGAGTGCTTGGATTAATGATTTGGATCTGTTCGATTTGTTCCTGAGATGTAAGCTTTGAGAGAATTGGGGTGATATTTTCTGGTATTCCCCGAATGTAGTAGTACCGGATGTGATTTGGTTGGGCTAAACCCAAGGCTTGGAGGGCTCTTTCTGCGATGCGTTTACGTACTTGTTGGCTAGTTAACCGTTCTGTTGGTGTCCATTTCGGGAGTATTCGTTGTGTCAGGTTCCAATATTTGTTGTTGCCTTCGCGGTGTGCAACCATGATTTTTCCGGTGACCCAGAGGTATGTGAGCATTTGATTGATGTTCCGCCCTGCTGTCCATCCTGTTGAGGTCCAGTCGACATCTGCCTTGTCTTTGAAATGTGCTGTGGGGAGTGGACCGTGTCTTCGTATTTCTGATAGGATGTAGCGGCGGAGTGTTTGATTGTTGGTGAGCCATTGTTGAACTTTTGGTGGTGGTTTCCATTCGCGTTTGAGCGTTTTGAAGATGGGATAATCTGTGGTGGGAACTATGGAAGTGCAGTGTCCCCAGTCCTCCAACAGCTTGTGTTCTTCCCACATTAGCTGCTTGAAATCTGCTAAGTCATATTGTCCTAATCGACTCCAAAGCACAATTTGATGGCTTGGTGCGACTATGTTAATCGGGTCGATTTGAACACATCCAAGATCTCGGATGATTTGCAATATTCCTTCTTTGTTTGTGCCGACTCTTGGGTCCGCTAGATGCTGAGAGGAGATGACGAGTCGTCGTGCGTCTGCTAATGAAATTCTTCGCATGATTATCCCATTTGGGCTAGTGAACTTATTAGTCTTCAATGAATGTTTAAAGCCATTACTTATTCTCTGGGAAACAAGACTGGTAACCAAGGAATTCCGGCTAGCCCTAGAAGGACCAGAGTGAATAGGATTAATACGTTGATAGCTTGGTCGGATGGGAAGTATGGATTGATGAATATCGTCCAGATTAGGAATGTCGGAAGAATGAGAAAAAGGAAGGTTAGGCTCACGTAGGCACGTGTTCTTCGACTGATGGGTTTTGGTTCTTTCTTCTCTGACATGGTTTATTCAGCTCGAGCTTCTTGTTCAATCTAAGTCCAAAATCTCAAGGCTTTTTCCAATTAGAACGGTAATATGTGTATTAGGGAGTGTATTATTTCGCATTTAGATACGTATGCATTCGACTAAAGGAGAGGATTTCAGGACTTATTCTAGTTTTGTGTGGGGTGGCTAGAATTTGATTTCTACGGTTTCGAGGCTACAGGTTGTGAAGAATTCCTGACCGGTATGTTGTACGGGACGGAATTTAGTAATATCCCAGGTTTTTGTGAAGTAACCTTCAATTACAGTTGCAGCGATAATTTCGCCGATAATAAGATCGTGGTCTCCCGCTTCAAAGGTTTTCCATAATTTACATTCGAGGTGTGCAACGCACTCTTCAATTAATGGTGCTTTAACCATTTTTGCCTTCCTCGCTATGAATGGAAGTTCAGCGAATTTGTCTATGTTTTTTCCACTAGTGCGGCCTGCACGTAGCACTTTTTCCGCCATGTCAAAGGTTGGAATATTAACCACAAATTCTCCGGTTTCTTGAATGGCTTTGTAGGAGAACCGGCTTTTTCGAACACTCATGGTTATCAGAGGTGGATCGACACTAGTAGGGATGATCCAGGCGATGGTCATGACGTTGTTTTGTCCATCGGGTGTTTTGGTACTTACCAGGGTTGCGTTATAGGGGTGAAGCAGGTGAAGTGATTGATTCAGGGGAAGAGTTATTTTTGGAGGACCTTCAGGCATTCAAATCGACATCCTAAACGTTTCTTGGCTCATTAGAAATGAACCAATTTCTGAGCCATTGTGGGGTGTTGTATAATAAAAAAACATACCACTTACTAGGCGGAATGAATCGAGAATTCCAAAGGTCTGTAGGGTAAAGGGTTTACTTAGGATTTTAATAGCCCAACTTCCCTTGCATATCTTTGAGTGGTCAAATTGACTGTAACGATTAAATGGTTAGCCCATGCTAGCTTCCAAATTAAAACTCAATCAAAGAACATTTACATTGACCTCGAAAAGGCCGCTAATCCAAAGGAAGAAGCCGACATTATTCTAGCTACACATTCGCACTTTGATCACTGTGATCCTGAAAAAATCAATCAGGTTCGTGGTGACAAAACAGTGATCATTGCACCAGCAGATTGTCATGAAAAAATTGGTGGTAAAGTCCACTCGTTGAAACCAGGCGAGGAAACCACTGTCGATGATGTGAAGATCCGGGCGGTTCATGCGTATAATGAGACCAGGTTCCGGGCTCCCGGTCAGCCATTTCATCCTAAAGGCTTTGGTGTGGGATATGTCATCACCATAGAGGGAAAAACTATCTATCATGCAGGAGACACGGATTTCATTTCCGAAATGAAAGAGCTTGGTGACATTGATGTTGCACTACTCCCCGTGGGAGGCACATACACAATGGAAAATGAGGATGGGGCAGATGCCGCTATCACCATTAATCCCAAAGTTGCTATCCCTATGCATACATGGGATAAGGATACTTCGGGGTTTAAGAACAAGGTTGAATCCAACTCTAATGTAAAAGTCGTCGTTCTAACCAAAGATGGGGAATACGAAGTCCCGTAACTTGCCAGTATGAATTGATAACGAAATCCAGTATAAGCTAGTCAATTCGTTGAGTGAGGGAATAATAGAATGACACTTACCATCCAACGACTTACTGAACCAACCAACGATATCGAAGACTTTCTTCGCACAGACATCATCCTCAATGGACTACCATTATATGATCTTACCTTGGCATGGGACATTACTGACTGGTTTATCGCCAAAAAAGAGAACGCGATACAAGGCTGTTTAATAATCTATAAAGGGGGTCGAGGTATGGGAAGCTTCTTCACTCGAGGAACTCAGGACGCAGTTCATCAATTGGTTGCCCAACTTTCATACCCTTCTGTGTTCGCTATCATTCCTGAGAATCATGTTCCCATTGTTGAGAAACAGTATCAGTTCTTGACACAGGGGAGATTTCTGCTTATGAAAGTGGAGCCGGAACAGTACAATCCGCCAGAAATTCTCCCAACTGAGAGATTATTTGCTGACAATTTGGAGGAAGTTGATCAATTCTATCAAGTTACGCCTGCTGGGGCTTGGAATCCAAGGCAGCTCGATCTTGGACCATTCTATGGCATCCGTCAAGACGGTGTCCTAGTCTCGGTCTGTGGCACCATTGGTGTCTACAAACCTAGTCCGGGTGTCGCAGTCATTGGAAACCTAGCCACGTTACCACACCACCAAAAACGCGGGTTCGGAACCAGCGTATTATGTGCGGTGACTAATGCTTTGTTCCAAAACTATCAGTATGTCACTTTGATGGTTGAATCAGACAACTTCAACGCCATCCGTATCTACCAACGAATAGGTTTTACCCATCAGGCGACTTTTGCTATTGGAGTATGCCAACGAATCAAATAAAACCCATGAAGAAATATTCCTCAAAGAAATGTGACTTAGTTTTGATAGAAATATTTTTAATTGATGAGATTTATCACGCGGTTGAGGCGTGAAGCTATGGAACTGATTATTCAGAGTTAGCTGGCCTGTGCTGCTAAAGTGTGGATATTACGTTTAGCAGAATTAGTTTTTCAGGATCCATTGTTTGTTGGAGATTATGATGGATAAGAAGGGAAGGATCGTCGCATCCGAAGGCGATTGGGGTAGTCTACTTTATATTAATTATTATGTATAACTTATAGATAAATATTTAAAATAAGGGTGGCTAGCCTCACCCACAACAACGGAGGCGTAGCCATGCCCCTAAATCAAGAACCAATCGCCGAAATCAACAATGTCGTTCGAATCTACACGAAACCACTGGTCAAACCCCGAAAAGGTGCCCACCGACGATTTGTCGGGTTCCTCAAACGGGAAAAGCAGACCATTCGTGCCCTAGATGGTGTCAGTTTCAAAATACATCCAGGTGAATGTGTCGCGCTTCTTGGCCCTAACGGCGCTGGGAAATCTACAACTGTGAAATTACTTAGTGGCATTCTCCATCCTACGTCAGGTCAAGTCCGAATATTTGATCAGGATCCTTATCATAACCGGATTGACTGTGCCATGCGCTATGGAGTGGTGTTTGGTCAGCGGAGCCTCCTTTGGACCCATGTACCAGTCAAAGAGAGCTTGAAACTATATCAAAAGATGTACAATGTACCAAAACCGATCTTTGATGAGCGACTGAAAGAATTCACAGAAATCTTGGATATTGAAAAACATCTTCCTACAGCTCCTCGACGGCTCTCTTTGGGAGAAAGAATGCGGTGTGAAATCATTGCCGCCCTGCTGCATCAGCCCGAAGTCATTTTCCTCGACGAACCAACCGTAGGCCTCGATGTTGTAGCGAAGAAAAAGATCCGAGACTTCATTCGTCGGATCAACCGAGAAGAAAAGGTCACAGTATTCCTCTGTAGTCATAGCATGCGCGATGTTGAGGAACTCACAGATCGCATCATCCTCATTTCAAAGGGTAACATCAAATTCGACGGACCAAAACGACAACTCAAACGAAGATGGAGCAACGAACGTAAAATCCGTGTTCTTTACAAGAAAGTCAACAAGGCTAATTGGCAAACAGAATTGGAAGAACAACAAGGAGTTCTTGAATTGACCACACAAAATGGTCAAGCAGATTTACGAATTGATCAAGACCAACTCGCCATTGGGGATCTACTCAAGGACATCATGGAACTACTTGTTGTTGATGATATTCAAGTGACGGAACCTAATCTCGAAGATATTATTCGTGAAATCTTCGGTGACGAAGAAAGAGTGAACAATCTACAAATGGAGGCAAACTAAATGGTAAAAAGTAATGTCTTTCGTCAACTCAGTCTCCTACCTGGTTACATACGTCTATCATTACTTCGAATCGCCGAGGATAAAATTCAACTCTGGGGTGCCTTTGCCACCTCCATTATAGGTATTGGCATGTACGTATTCTTTTGGAATGTAATCACGTACCAGATGCCTGTGCTCACGGGAGTCGGATGGGTGACGTGGGGGCGTGCCGAACTGACATTCCTCATTGGTGTCACTGAAAGTGCATGGGGTTTTGGTGCATTCTTTTGGATGGGGGTGTGGGAGATTCACTGGCACATAACAGAATTAGGTTTAGAGCAGTTTCGTGTTAGACCTGCAAGTTCAATCTTCCAAATGATAGCGCAACAATTTTGGGCAGGTGGTCTACTGCAAGTCGCTATTGGCATTGTGATGTTATGGTTGTCGGCATTGACCTTTGGGCTCGTCATTGTGCCAATTAACGTTCTATTGGGTGCTCTAGCTCTCTTTCTTGGGCAAGCGGCTCTTTACATTCTCTGGGCTTGTCTGTGTTGCCTAGCCTTTTGGATTGGTCGCAATGAAGGACTACTCGAAGTCTCTGATGCAGTAGAAATGAACTTTGCTCGCATGCCCATTGACATCATGCCCTTCGGAGTTCAATACTTCCTAACCTTTGTGTTTCCAGTGATATTCATCTCCACCGTACCAACCATGATCATTCTCGGTTACCTCTCCCTCCAGTCTAGCCTATTCTACATAGGGATTGCAGGAGGGCTAGCCCTCCTCTGGATTGTGGTTTTCCGATACCTTTGGGCACGTGGACTCAAACGCTATCAACCTGTAGGAGGCTAAAGCAATGACTGAGAGATCACGGCTTCGCAGCTATTTCGGTGTGTCACAAATTTCGTTTCGAAACATGCGTCAGTACACAATAGAATTTCTAACATCCTTCGTCTACTTCCCTGCGAAATTACTTGCTCTCTACATCGTCTATTCAATCATCTATACCCAAGCTTGGCTATTCGACGGAACCACAGTCATTGGTGGCTTTTCGTTTCCCGAACTGATGAGCTATCTCTTCATCTCTGTCATCCTAATTTCGGCCATCCCTCTATTTCGTCTCAGCATGGAAATTGAAAAAGACATCGTCCGTG
>JAEOSK010000072.1 GCA_016840405.1 Candidatus Hermodarchaeum yapensis | reverse complement strand
GGTATTCAGCAAAGATTGGGAGAAGATTGGTCTAAATCTTGTTTATGACGTGACACATAATATTTGCAAGTTCGAAACACATGAGATGAATGGAACCAAACGTGATCTCTACGTTCACCGAAAGGGTGCAACACGTGCTTTTGGACCAGGGAACCCAATGATTCCTGAAGCCTATCGTTCTGTGGGGCAACCGGTTTTAATTGGTGGCTCGATGGGAACTGCTTCATATGTTCTTGTGGGTACAGAACAAGCTATGAAGGAAACTTTCGGTTCGACATGCCATGGGGCTGGGCGTGCTATGTCACGCAAAGCCGCAATCCGCCGATATCATGGACGTGACATCAAACAAGCTCTTGAACAGAAAGGAGAGGTTATTCGGTCAACTGGAACCAAGATCCTGGCAGAAGAGGCACCCAAGGCCTACAAGGACGTTCACATCGTTGTTGATTCTGTACATGGAGCTGATATTTCTCGCAAAGTGGCATGCCAAGTACCATTGGGTGTCGTGAAAGGTTGACAATGGTATCTAAGAATGACAGTTAAAAAATCAGGTAACACTCCGCTCGCCCTCGCAATTGCAATTCCATCCTCATTTATCGACATATATTCTAACAAAGCCCAAAAAACGCAACAAATTGGTCGAATAGCACGAGCAGCAGCGATCTTTCAGGTTGATGAGATTTTAGTCTATTTAGACCCTGAAAACCGAAAACAAACAAGAAATCAGCAATTAATTACAAGAGTTCTTGAATACGTAGAGACACCCCAATATCTCCGGAAACATCTTTTTGGAAAAATATCAGAATTACAATATGCTGGACTTCTTCCTCCTCTTCGTACACCCCATCATCCTCTTGAGAAACACTGTAGAGCCCTCAAACAAGAAGAAATCCGCGATGGTTATGCATTCAAAGAAAAAAACCTGAGGGTAATAGATGTTGGAGTCGAGACATTTCTTCCACTTCTTGATGCACAATCGATTGATTTACCAACTCGTATGACAGTGAAAATTGTGCGTACAAAGTCAGGTGATCTAGTAGCCCGTCCATCTCGTCCTCCTCGACCTTCGATTTACTGGGGATACAAGGTGACTGGTGCACATTCACTATTGGGTGAATTCTTGTTGAAATCCTCTTCTTACGGTTATATTGTTGCTCTGAGTCGTAGGGGAGCAGCCATAAGTAAGAAGCGGGATCTCCTTCGCAGGCAATGGAAACAGGCAAACAGGCTCCTCTTGCTTTTTGGAAGTCACAAGGAAGGATTGGCTGAGATTTTGGAGAGGGAGGGATATCGGCTTTCTTCGGTTGCTAATCATACTATCAATTTGCTTAGTCACCAAGGAGTGGCAACTATTAGAACTGAAGAGGCAGTGGGGATTGGCTTAGCAATCTTTCGTCTCATTGAACAAATTTGATGAGGAGGCAATCCAGAAAGTGGGTTATGGAGAAGGTTCTCCGTGGGCAATAAGGAGTTCATATGAGCTGGAACCACTGAAATAGCCTAATTGAGAGACTTTTACTTCAAATGTGTGATAGCCGGGTGTGATATCAGGAACCTTTAGGGGGAGTTGAGTAGGACTCGCCTCGACTTTCTGAGCGGCAACGACGAGGTCCCCAAGAAAAGCTTCTAACACTGCACCCTTTGGTGATGCATTTCCAGGAAGTCCAATGACAACAGTGAGATTTATTTCATCATCTGGTTCGGCGGCGGCAGGTTCAGGTCCGATGACTTTCACATCAATTCGATAACGCCAATAGATGAAACTTGATGGTAGTAAAAAGAACAAAAACAAGAAAGTATAGACCAAGGCGCCTTGGAACAAAGCCGTGATGAGATTTTCTTGAACGACAAGCAAAGGTGTAAGGACGGGAATTAGAAGAATAGCAATAGCTGCGTAAACGATGAGGCTCCCACAAAAAACAACTAATAAGAGGTTGCGAGGATTATCGTTTGTCACAGATAGATGGTTGAGAGTTTTTGTTAAATAGCATTTCTATTCGGTACCATACTGAGTTTGGAGAAAAAATATCGGTTAGAAAAAAATGTGCTATTTTAGAGTAATTTCAATGAATACTTCGTCTGGCACGCGAATTCGCATGATTTGCCGCATGGTTCGTTCATCAGCTTCTAAATCTATGAGTCGTTTGTGAATCCGCATTTGCCAATGATCCCAGGTTGGTGTGCCTTCTCCACAAGGTGATTTCCTGGTATGAACTTTAAGTGTTTTAGTAGGTAGAGGAATGGGACCAGACATATGAACGCCTGTTCGGGATACAATGGATTGGACTTGATTGCATACATCATTTAATTTGGGAATGTCGGTACTTGAGAGTCGAATCCTTGCTTTTTGAACCATTATAACGACACCGAGTGAAGAGTGAGAGGGGGGGAATCAACCCCATTGTGTGCTTCCTTTTAACTTTTTTCACCTATCAAGCAGCATATCTAGTCAAGTGTGTAAAAAGAAAAAGAAAGGAAGAAGTATCTGTTAGCAACTAGAGGCTATCGCTACTTCTTCTCCTCAGTAATCTTTTGGACAATTCCCACTGCAACGGTTCGTCCACTGTCTCGAATTGCGAAACGGCCAAGCTGTTTCATATCTTTGTAGGTTTCAAGACAGATGGGTGTTACAGGTCGGAGTTTGACTAAGGCTGAGTCACCCTGCTTGATAAAGTCGGGTTTCTCTTGGACAGTTTCACCTGTTCGGGGATCAATTTTGCTCATAATTTCAATGAAGGTCGCCGCCACTTGGGCTGTATGAGCATGCATTACAGGTGTATATCCGGCAGCTAGAGCTCGTGGATGGTGGATGACAATGATTTGCCCAATGAACTCCTGAACCACACGAGGAGGCTTATCAGCGTGACCCATGACATCGCCACGACGGATTTCGCCTTTACCAATACCACGGACATTAAATCCAATGTTATCACCTGGTTCAGCACTATCTAAGCGTTCATGGTGCATCTCGATAGTTTTAATTTCACCTTCCTTATTAGGAGGCATAAAAACAACCTTGTCACCAATTTTCATTTGCCCAGTCTCAACGCGTCCAACGGGAACTGTACCTACACCAGTAATGGTGTATACGTCCTGAACAGGAACACGAAGAGGTAGTTTCAATGGTTTTTCTGGTAACGTGAATTCATCGAGTGCTTCAAGTAGGGATGGCCCTTTGTACCATTCCATGTTTGGACTGGCTTCGGTTAAGTGGTCACCTGTCCATGCTGAAACAGGGACAAAGTGGACTTTGCTGGGATCGAATTGTGCACCTTTGAGTAGGTCGGAAACTTCCGCCTTGATCTCCTCGTAACGATCCTGAGCCCATGGCGGTGTTGAGTCGTCCATTTTATTGATGGCTACAACAAGCTGTTCGATGCCCAGAGTTCGTGCGAGGAAAGCGTGCTCGCGCGTCTGACCACCAGCACTCACGCCAGCTTCAAACTCACCCTTACGCGCCGAAACCACCAGAATTGCAGCGTCAGCTTGACTAGCCCCAGTAATCATGTTTTTAATGAAGTCTGCGTGACCCGGGGCGTCAATAATTGTGAAGTAGTGTTTCTGGGTCTCAAACCGCCGGAACGCCAAGTCAATGGTCAGTCCGCGTTCCCGCTCTTCTTTGAGACGATCCATTACGTAAGCGAACTTGAAGGATCCTCGATCCATCTCTTGGGCCAGCTTCTCGAGCTTTGTCATTTCTTGTTTGGATAATGCTCCAGTTTTGAAGAGCATGTGCCCCATCAAAGTGGACTTGCCGTGATCGACGTGCCCAATTATAATGAGGTTAATATGTGGTTTTTTTTCAGACATTGTATTTTCAGCTCACTTTTGTTAAGCTGGCTTTAGCAAGTTCAAGTGGTTCCAGTGCTCGATATAAAACTCTTTTGCCATTATAGCAGAGAGCGGTTTGAGGGCATCCACTATCATCAAATACAAATTCGAGATTGGAAGTTGAAGAGAAAATGAACTTACCGGGCTGAAAGTGCCATCCGTTCTTTTTCTTCACGGCGTCGTACAGCATTGCTGCGTGAGTCGGCTGAAGCTGCGGCTATGAGTTCATCGGCAATGACTTCTTCAGCGGATTCGATGGTACTAAAACTTCGTCGCCAGATACTTTCTGAGATAAAACGGAGAGCTAAATCTATGCGTCGAAGCGGAGCAACGTCGCAGGCGGTGTGATAACTGATACCCCCATATGAGATTCGAGTGGTTTCTTCGCGGGGTGCGGCATTTTCGATGGCTTGAATGAGGATTTGAATAGGATTTTGCCCAGTTCGTAGATGAATGATTTCGAAGGCAGATCGGGCAATGCGAATCGCGGTTGATTTCTTACCCGTTATAAGTCCAGCTTGCCGAGCGCTTTGACTTCGT
>JAEOSK010000022.1 GCA_016840405.1 Candidatus Hermodarchaeum yapensis | reverse complement strand
CGTGCGTGTTAGGGCGTAGCGGTTTTCATGTCGGGTCATGATGGGGTCTCTATACTTTTCGCTGAAGACTTTGCCTTGTTGCATTAACACGGTGAGGGCGATATTCACATTCGTCATGCGTGCGACGTTTTTGCCAATCTGTCTTTCCAGGGTTCGGACGAGCCCAGGACTCATTGCCTGTTTAATTATTCGCAGTGGTTGCGCACCATCCTTGAGCACTGTAAACACTGATTCAGCAAGGCGTTGATATTCGGAACGGGGAATGTTCCATCCTTCGAGTAGTTGCATAGTTTGAGCTTCGGATAGTCGGGTGGCTTGAAACGCGAGGGGTGCCAGCTTTGTTGTCATGATGAACAGCGTGCGGCGCATGAAACCGAGGCGAATTAGGTTCCGTTTAATGTATAACTCCTGATCTAACAGGCTGCGCTGGAATTGTTTCATTCGGGCAAACAAGGAGAGGTAGGGAGTGGATGCGCTCGTAGCGTGTAACCCGAAAATATCCTCTACAACTTCCAGTACCGTATCGGCTTGCGACTGATTTAGGAGATGTTGTTTATGTAGCTGGTATTTCGTGGCTACATCGTCTTTGACTTTTTTCATTGCTAATTCAAGCGCCACTTGATAATTAGTTCGTCTTTTATGCTTTAGTGAATATAAATCTGGGAGCAAACGTAGTTCCTCTTTGTGAAGGGAATTAAATGAGTGATGAAGATACGATTTTGAAGGCAATGAAAGACGCGGGTAAACCGCTGCGTCCTGGAGAAATTGCTGACCTTACGGGTTTACCCAAAGAGGTAATTTCGAAGGCGATGAAATCCTTGAAAAAGGACGGAAAGGTCGACTCGCCTAAACGCTGATATTATGCACCAACCTAAGGGTAGGATGACTGAAATGAGTAAGGAAACTGCTGCTCCGAATGCCACGATAGACACGATAATAATTGCCACCGCTCGGATGAAAGAGCTCGCGCAATTCTATCAAGACGGGCTTCAATTAAATCCGCCCCAATCGCAGGGTGACGATCATCTTGGATTTCCCATCGCAGGAACGTACTTAGGCTTCGATAAAGTCAAGGACACCGAGTTCACGTACCCAGGGGCGGTTTCTCTGTGGTTTCGGGTTGATGATATCGAGGCGACTTTTAATCGATTCAAGCAACTTGGTGCTAAGATCAAATACCCTCCTACAAAGAAACCGTGGGGCGATACCTTAGCTGCACTCTATGATCCCGATGGAAATCTCATTGGGCTTGCCCAACGCTAAATTCGAATTTTCGCTTCCTATCCTTCTCGACGAAGAGGAAAATGGTAATTAGGGTCTAAGTATTTCATAGAGGTCCTTGAGTATCAGGACCACGCCTTGTTTCATCATGTAGCGGTAACAGCTACGTTTGATTCTATTCGTTGAGAACAGACCGCCAATGCGACGCCGCCATGACCCAAAGAAATTCCGGTAACATTTATAGAGTTCTTTTTGGACTTCTCGGCGAGAGAGGTGTTCGGTGGGCATTACGGCATGGACCATATCGTAGTGGAACCAGTTCTCATCTTCAATCCATCCTTCTCGTTTCGCTGTTTCGTATAATTCGGTTCCCGGATATGGTGTTAGGATCATAAAGATGGCAATGTCTGGATTTACATCATCTAGCCATTTTCGGAAAGCTTCAATTGATTCATGGGTGTCGTTGCGGTCTCCAATGATGGCGGTCGTTTGTGACATGATGTTATTTGCTTTCAACAAGTCCATGGCCTGTTTTGCCATTGATGGATCGAGCCCCTTTCGGTAATTATCCAGCCGGGAGGCATCATAGGTTTCTACACCAGACATGGCCCAATGTAGCCCGGTTTGGTGCATTTTCGGGAGCAGGTCTTGGTGTTTAATGATATCATCGGCGCGAATTTGCATGAACCAGAGGAGGTCATCGGTAATACCGCGGTTGAGTAATTCGTCGCAGAATTGGTCCATCCATTTCCCGAGGCCTAAGTTGTCGTCGGTGAGCCAGAGGAACCGACTGCCAAATTCACGGTAGACGTATTCAAATTCATCGGCGACACGTTTGGGGGATTTACGTCGACAGCGTCCCCAATATTGCCATTGGGTGCAGAATGAGCATTTATGGTTGCAACCCCTGGAGGCTTCGATTAACGCATAGGGATTTTTCTTTCCTGCCATCATGGTGAAATGATAGTGTTTCATATGGTCTCGGACGAAATGATACCCGGGATAGGGTAACGAATCGAGGTCCTTGATATGGGTTCGATCAGGCGTCTGGACCACCTTTCCTTGGTGACGGTAATTTAACCCATTCACCTGTTTGAGAGGCTGACCGGATTCCAATGTTTTTACTAATTCCAAGAGGGTGTTTTCGCCTTCACCACGTACGACGAAATCGATTTCTGGATACGCTTCTAGACTTTCCTGTGCAAGGACAGAGAAATGTAACCCTCCTACTACCGTGGTGATGTCTGGATTCACTTTTTTTGCTAGTTGGACGGTTCGGGCAACAAGATAGGTATTTACCGTCGAAAGGGCACCTGGACAGACCATGTCCGGCTTGAAGGTGGTAATTCGGTCTTCAAGCCCGTCCCATTGAAGTCGTTCTGCTTGACAGTCCACTACACTGATTTCTGCGTCTTCGAGGTGGGCTTCTAGATAGGCTGCTAAGCAGAGGATGCCGAAAGGCGGTGGGCGGTATTCTCCCATGATGAACCAGTAGTCTTTGGGAGGTTCGATGAAGAGCACTTTCATATTTGTCACTACGTCGCTTTTCAACCAGCAGTAATAGTCTCGTTTTTGCCTAAATAACATGTTAATGGATTAAGAGATGCAGTTCGGGACATACTCTTCACGACTTGACTGTTTTATTTAAGAACAGCAAATGAGTAAAAAGACACTTCTCAACTAATTCGAAGCATGCGAAAACGTGGCTTCGTGATTCTTGTTGGGTTTCTCGTTGCCTTTTCTCTGATTCAAACCACTGCAGCCCATGTGCCTCTTTTCATGGCGGGTGGACATTCACTCGATGAAGCTGTACCCATTGAAAACCCAACCAAATCGTGGGTCATCTATTCTACCATTGACGAAGTTGATGAACCGCATTACTTCTATCTGGATATGCAAGTAGGAGAACGAATCCGCCTGATGCTCATGGTTCCCATTCCGGATGGGGATCAAGGCTTCCGACCGCGCCTTGCCCTAATGGGCGAAGGCTTGACTAACATGAGTACACCGCCCGAAAACCTCGAAATTCCTTCCGGTGCACAGGTGATGATTTTAGAACCAGAATCACTGATTCCGGAATATGAAGGATTCACGCCCACGTCCTTTTACGTGCTATATGATCTTGATATCTTGGCTCCTTCTACTGGGCGCTACTATCTTGCCTATTATGAGCCCGTGATGTCTGGAAACTTTGCGATTGCAGTCGGTTATCAAGAAATCTTCAGCTTCACCGAATGGGTTACAGTGCCTTTCACCGTCCTTATTACCCATTTATGGAACTATCAAAGTCCGCTTACAATTATTGCTCCGATTCTGGTAACCCTTCTCTTGGGTTTTGTGTTGGTCTTTTGGCGTTTTCCTCGCCTTCGCGAAGAACAGCAGTTCCTTACTTGGATGGGTATTACCATCGGACTGTTATTCATTGCCAGTGGTATCTTCCTTCTCTACCAAATGGGCCTAGCCCTCTTGCAGGTTCCTGCCAGCCCTCAAATTGCCATTACTATCATTTTTGGTACCATTCCTATTATTCTCGGATTCCTCACAATTCGCAGTTTTGTCTCCACCGATTGGCCGCATAAACCTCGTCAATTGATTCTCTTATTCATCCTTGCAATATCCGCACTCTTTCTTTGGGCGGGCTGGATTCTTGGACCTATTCTGTTAATGTTGACTGCTGCAATTGCTTCCATCCAATTACTCCTTAAACTCCGCACGAGTCCAGTAACCATGGAGTAGAGATTCAAGACAGTCCCAAGTTTCAAATCTTTCCTGCCTTTCTTCATTTCGTAGATTTGGAGCTTGTACGCTTTTGCGTTACGACTTCTTGTTTGTATGTTTTATGCTGTGTTTACGTTCTGCTCAGAGCGGTTGAAACTAAGTCAATAATAATGCCATAGATAATGCCTGCAAAGAATGCGAGGATATCTCGAAATTCAGTGGAAAGGAAGATAGCCGCTGACACGATGAGCCCCAAGATCAACCCGCGAACAATGGCGTTTGCCCACACCCGGCTATTTTCCCCTTTAATGATGACAATCTCATCAGCGAGGCCAACCACGAGCCCCATGATGACACGGTTATACCACATCCCAATTAGGAACACCCAATTCGCAAAGTATCCACCAGGAAGTCGAAGTCCAACTCCAATAATGCAGAGAATGCCTAAGAGCGCACCTGTGAGAATTGCGATTCCAAGCCGTTTCCGATTCATGTTCACTAACATCCTGTGACGCTATACAGCTACGCATGATGCACAAAAAAGGAATGGTTCAGCTACTGGATGAATTTCTGATACCCTTTTGGTATCTGGATTGCAAACTTACAATGTAACGCTCCGGTTAACGCCGTTTCAATGGGTTTAACATTGACCGGTTGGTCAAAAACAACGTCCCAGTAGAGTTTGGTAAATCCGGCACTACAATGGCAGAAATTCGGTGAAATCTCATGCTCGCCACCATTTTTGATTGCTCCTCGTACCCATGCACAGTGACAATAATAGTATCGTTTCATCCGGTCGCTATCAGCTGTGAGATACTTGATGGTCTGATATGGAATTTTTGTGCTGATGATTGTATCACCTTCTCGGACCCCCGGAGCGATGGTGAGAGTGTTTATCACATAATCCACAACGTCATCATCGACGTACTGGGCGTATTCGAGCGTTCCATCCTGTTGGTGCTGTTTCACCCGTTCGACGAATTCCTGATGTTTTAATGCCAAGAATTCATCAATGTCACCTAATCGGAGTAAATCTTCGCGATCTCGCTTCGCTTCTTCGAGGGGTCGACCGTGCAAACATGGAGCAAGCAATTCAATGGTTTTGTCTTCACCCAGTTTTTCTTCAAGGCGTTGCATGACAACCTTGGTGAATGCAGGTTTTGTTTCGGGATCTACACCTAACGGTGGAATCTCAATCCCGGCAAGAATGTCATCTCGCACCTTCTCCCCGTGTTGTTCTCCGATTCGTTGGTACAAGTTGTCCATGGCGTTGAAGGCTTCTGCGATGTCAATAATTTCAATGACGTACTCATAGTTTTTGGTAAAGTTCGCGTATTGGATTAAAGCGCGTAAGAATTCCAATACCGTATCGGAATCGGCTTCTACAAGGGATTCGGTGTATTCAAGGATTTTGTCTGGAGGGAGGGTATCAATGTCATTGCTTTTTAAAAACTTCTTCAATTCTTGTAAGCGTCTGACGAATATTGTGGCTTGTTCTTCATCAACATTTTTTTCCGTCAGATATTCACGAAACGCAATTTTATCCAACATATTTCACCAATTTTTTATCTGAACTCCAACGATGTTTGTACCCTGCTTCTGTCTTCAGATACCAGAAGTTACCCTTATTATTCCTAACCACGTTTTAATGCGGTGACAACCAGGTATCCAGTGATCATCTGTTTGCTGCGTCTTTCTTCTGGTATTTTTTGGGAATTTCTATTGCAAACTTGCAGTGTAATGCTCCGGTTAATGCGGTTTCAATAGGCTGCACTTTGACTGGTTGATTGAAGACGATGTCCCAGTATTGTTTGGTAAATCCCGCACTGCAGTGGCAGAAATTTGAGGAGATTTCATCCTCGGTCCCGTTTCTTATTGCTCCGCGTACCCAGGGGCAATAGCAGACATAATAGCGTTTCATGTGAGGGTCCTTGGCGTCCAGCATTGCTTTGATGTGGTACGGAATTTTTGTGCTGATGATTTTGTCCCCTTCACGTATCCCGGGCGAGATGGTTGGTGTATTTTCCACATACGCTACAACGTCTTCATCGACGTACTGAGCGTATTCCAAGGTGCCATTCTTCATATGTTGGCGAAAGCGGTCGACGACTGTCTGATGTTTAAACTCTAGAAAGGCGTCAATATCTTTGAGCTTGAGAAAATCCTCCCGTGCTTTCGGTTCAACATCATGCCCATGCAAACAGGGAGCAAGTAGCTCAATCGTTTTGTCTTCTCCGAGCGTCTCTTCCAAGCGCTTCATGACAATTTTGGTGACCTCACACTTGGGTTCAGGATCCACGCCCAACGGCGGCAATTGGATGTCTGTAAAGATTTCATCGCGAACTGTTTCTCCGAATTGTTCAGCCACGCGGTCAAACAGGTTGTCCATGGCATTATATCCTTCATGGATGTCCAGCACCTCCGCCACATAATCATAGTTCTTGATGAAATAACCATAATTGTAGAGTGCACGGAGAGTATCTAATACTGCATCAGGATTAACTTTGACGAGGTGTTCTGTATACTGTAATATTGTGCCTTTAGGGAGGGAATCAATATTGTCGGTTTTTTGAAACTTTTGCAGCTCTTCCAAGCAATTGAGGAAGGTTTGGGCTTGCTCTGGGTCAACTTTACGTTTTGACAAGTATTTGCGAAACGCCGTTTCATTCAACACCATTCACCGTTGTTTTTCTTAAAGTCTTAGTGTAATCAGTACCGGTTATTCATCAAGACGTTCTAGTTTGAAGCAGACTGGTCGGACACCATCTGAGCAAGCTGTGTACATGATGCCATCTTCCATCCAGTTGCGGAAGTTACCGCCCCAGTTAAGGACGGAGAGGTCCTTGTAGACGTCATACCAAGCCCAAGTGCAGAAGCCGTCCGGTTTCTGCCCTTTTTCGATGATGAATTCTTGGCCATCCTTGAAGCTTTGGCATTCGGTGGCAGTTTTCCCACTAGGGGTAACGTAGTCTTTGCCAAAGACGTCTTTGGGATGAAATCGTTTAATGACAGTGATTTTTATCTTCGGCATAGTTTCTCACCAGAAGCGAATACTGTCTCAGCATATGAGATATTTATGGTTATGGTAACCAGTCGGTTCACTTTCTGTTTTAAGACACCGTGAAACACCCAATACACTTCTAAAAAAGAGAGACGCGGACTACAGACTAGCCCTCTTCCCTTTTCTTTTAACCATTAGTGTGTTGTAATCGTGTTACCATAGAATCCATCAAGCTAAAAAATATCAAGAATGATGTGATACTTCACTACGTTCACAGCAGGAGGTTGAATGTTTGGAGTTTGACGAGTTGGTCAAGAAGCGTCGGAGTATTCATTACTTCACGGACAAAGAGGTTTCTGATGATGACTTATTGCACGTTCTTGAGGCGGCACGCTGGGCGCCTTCGGCGGGCAATAACCAACCGTGGCGGTTCGTTATCATCCGGAAGCCGGAGAGCATCGAAAAAATCTGGGAAACAACGACGGATATTGAGGTTCCGATTTCATCAAAGCGCACGATAAAGGTGACGCCCCAAAATTTCATGAAACAAGCGCCTGTTGTCATCGTTGTCTGTACAGATACGCAGGCCTACAAGGGTAAACAGAACAGCATCTTTGCCGATCGTTTCTGCATCCAAGACTCTGCTATTGCCACGATGAACCTGCTCCTTGCTGTAGCGAATCGTGGTTTGGGCGCCTGTTGGATTGGAATGTATCGAGAAGATGCCCTGAGTAAAGTCCTCAATCTACCGGCTACGATTCAGCCCGTGGCAATTGTTCCCATTGGGCATACGCAATCCAAAGAACAACCCCGACCCCGAAAACCGCTCAACGAACTCGTTCATTATGAAAGCTATCAAAGCAATTAGATGTGGGGAAATTCAACAATTGCCGAAAAAACGACTTAGACAACTGGTTTACTAGCAAAAATATACTTCCAAGAACATATTGTGTTGTATGGGATTACTTGAGGATCTAAATCAAATCCATACTGAGATTGTGTCAAGTCCTCAACAAGTGGATGCAGATACGAGGCGACACTTTTGGCGTATCGTTGGGCAAATTAAACGTCAACCTGCCCCCGATGACGCCTGTATCACGAAGGCGGCAGAGATACGCGATTTGCTCTACGAAGAACGTTTGGGCAAACCTAGGTCGCTGAAATGGCTATTTTTCTGGTTTCTATGTGGGACTCTTGGGCTCTTCTATTATGTGTGGTTGGCTCTCTTCAATTTACAGCCCACGGGCAATTTCTGGGTTGATCTCTTCTGGGTTTATTTTTATCCGGGTGCCCTCGTTGCGGGTATCGTGTTTCTCTTCTATCCGTTTGGACGCCTAATTTTCGGGAAAGCCTTGGGGATTCGTTTGGATGGAATTACTCGTGATATCTACTACCTACCTACGTTGAAAATCAATTACACTACTTACTTGAAAGCCTCTCCGCCTCGCCGGCAATGGTTCTTCTTCTTTGCTGGGTACTGGACAGCCTTCACCGCGCTCTGGGTGGGTACCATCGGCTTTGTGTTGGGTGGTGAATGGGTCGGTATCGCTTTCGGACTAGCCCTTGCCGCACTTGAAACGCTAGGTGCGTTCGTTGGGGGAAAATGGGGTGGTGAACTCGGGCATTTTCATCGCGAACGACAAATTGTGAAAGATTGGAAACGCAACCTTGAAACTAAATAACTCATGTTGTGTTGTGCACATATGGACTTTGAAAAAATCACTGACAATTGCTATGCCTTGTTTAACGGCGTCAATACCACCGCGTTCATATTACCTTCTCAAGTCGTTATGATTGATGCTGGCGCACGACGCCCGCCAATTGAAATGCAGGCAGTGAGACGCCAAATCGAAAGCCTTGCTAGCCAGCCAGTGAAAACTGTGATTCTCACTCATTTTCACAGCGATCATACACATAGCCTTCCCTTTTACTCTGATTGCACAATTATTGCCTCAACCCGCCTAGCTAAGCATCTCCATGACGCTAAACGTAAAACTCTCCCTGGTTTCCCCGTCGTAGCACCCACAAAGCTCTTTGAAGATTCGTTGGAACTCCAAGAGGGAACCGTTCGGCTTGTCATTAGACGCACTGGCGGACATACTGATGACTCTAGCTACATCTTCTGTTCTAAAGAGAGAGTGCTGGTGGCTGGTGACAATCTCATGCCCGGCTATCCCTGGGGTGGTAAAGGGAGTAGTCTCCATCAATGGATTCGTGCTCTTCAAGAATATCTCACTCTCGACCTTGACACCATTATCCCAGGGCACGGTCCGTTAATGACCAAAACCTTCGTCCAAGACCGATTAGCGTTCATGCTCAAAGTCCAAGCCACCATGCAGGAATGCATCTCTCAAGGAAAAAGCGAAAAAGAGGTGCTTGCCGCCGCTGACGCGATATCTTATCAGAAACCCCTAAGTCCACAGGCAAAACCTCAAGTACTCCGTCGATGGTACAAAAACTGGGAGCATCAATAGGATACACAAATTTGGATGCTTACTTTTCTTCAATTCTTGCAAGGGATTTGGCAAGCTTCTTTTTCTCTTCGAAATTTGCCAGTCTTCCAATCATAATTCGTTGAGCTTGTGGAGAACCTGCACCATGCATGGATTCGGTTAAATAGCCAACTGCGGCGCGTCCTAGAGTTAGGTTTTCAATTAGTCGGAGGATTTTCATCCGGTCGATGGTATCGACGCCTTCGGCTCCGACCAGGTACTTTTCGATGATTTGGCGGGTTTCGGGGTTTTCTAATTCTTTGGCACTGGGGCAGGTGACAAATAATCCGCCAGCGATATCTTGTAGCAGTCGAGCGATTTCGAATGGAAACCGGGTCACGTTCTGTTTGCATACATTAGCCAGTAAGATGTCGACAAGATAATTGCCGGCTGCAGTTTGTTGCCCGCAGCTTGAGCAGGCTAGCCCACAGGAGTAAAGGGTTTCATTCAAATGTACCATTTCGGTGAGCTTGTCTTTGATGTGGGAAGCGTTTTGGACCCCGTTGTATTCAGCGATGGTCGCTGCGGCTCCGATCAATACATCACCGACGCCCACCTTACAGCCTCCATAGCTCTGACGATGATATGCTGCAAAGCTTTCCACAAGTTGACTACAAAATTCCGATTCTCCGTTCATAAATATCCGTTCAGTGGGAACGAATACATTATCGAAGATTATCAGGCATTCTTGGCCCCCGAACTCAGGGTTTCCACAATCAATATCACCCTCAGCACTCTGATCTAGCCGACGTAAATCGCTAGCCTGTCTACCATAAAAATAGGTGATTCCCTCTGCGTCGGCGGGAACTGCGCAACAAATGGTGAATTCTTTTTCAGCATCCCGCATGGCTAAAGTCGGCATGAGCAGGTGTTCATGGGAGTTGACTGCACCCGTTTGATGGGCTTTCGCCCCCCGAATGACGACGCCATCATCGCGGCGCTCGACAACGTGCACAAACACATCGGGATCTTTTTGTTCAGAGGGACGTTTGCTTCGGTCTCCTTTGGGGTCGGTCATACAGCCATCAATGACCCAGTCGTGTTTTTCCACCTCTTTCATGTATTCGATGAATCGTTGTTGATAGTTGGTCTTGTGTTTCTGGTCAATATCGTAGGTCGTCAGATACACCGCATTGAGGGCATCCATGCCGACACAGCGTTGAAAACAGGTTCCACATTGTTGACCAAGCAAGCGCAGCATTTGCACCTTTTTCTCAAGATCTTCGGTACTCTGATGTAAATAGCAAAACCGGTTAATGGTCTCCCCAGTTATCGATGAGGTCGCTGTCATGATAGACCGAAATTGTGGATTGTGTGCCAGGTCATAAGTTAGGGCAATTGAATTGATTGACGCCTGAATAATTGGATGGTCAAGTGGATCTTGGAGCAGCTCACCAGTGAAATAGACTTTGAGGGGTTTTCGGTCACGGAGACTGGCACGATACTCTTCACCTGTCATTAGGGTCATACATGTTCACCTTCAAACTGACAACACGTAAACATTACCTAGTGCCGGGGATTACTTTTAGATTTCTAAAAGACAAAATGTTGTAGAGAGGACCTAATGAGGAGTATAAATGAACTGGGCATTATTCCTGATCTTTTTTCATTTTTCGTCGGACATAGAGGGCTAGACCAAACATCACCAAGGTTATGACTGTACCAAAAACCGCTGAGAGAACAAAGTTTAGCAGGAGTATTTCACCAGTTAACAGGAAATAGCGAGTGATGAAGTATATGAGAATCCAATAGAATGGGCTCGTTATCAAACCCGGTGAAAACTTGCGGAGCACAATGGTTTGAATTAGATGCCAGAGCCCGTTCGTCACGAACATAAAGGCAAAACTCAAGGGCCAAATCACCCACACACCACCAAACAGCTCGAACAGTACGATGCCAATCACAAACACTATAAAGATCATGAGATTGAAGCCAAAGAACATCCGCCACGAAAACTCCGCAAAAAAGGTCTTACGCATCATCTCGATGAACCCTTCACCCACTGCAACTTCCTCGATTACATGTACACAATAGGCCATCACGTAGCCCCAAAACAAAACGCTCAAGGTAATCTCCATCATCTTGCTCACCACCTGGTTCGCTTTGGTGATTGCGTGTTTAGATATTTAAATAGTAAATCGGTGCGTGTCAGTAGAAGGTCTACTGCCTGAACATTCACGTTATTTTAGGCGGTCGAGTTTTTGTATCATTTGCTGGCGATAGGTTTGTAGTGCTTTCTTTCCGTCTTCTGTGAGTTGGATGAGAGTGTGGGGAATTTTTTCGACAAATTCTTTGGTAATTGTGACGTAACCGACGGTCTCAAGTTTGCTGAGGTGGGAGGAGAGGTTACCTCTCGTTAAGCCGGTTTGGCGTAATATGAAGAGGAAATCTGCGCTTTCCACTTCTTTGAGAACTGTTAGGATTTTGAGCCGCGCCGGCGAATGGACAATAGGATCTAAGTCGTCGTCGATGAAGGAGGGATCCGTAGGAAATTCAGACGCGGGCATGTGGATTCTCACCTTCAGCGGGATCTGTGGGTTCAACGTGATAGCGGTGCAGAAATCGGAGAAAGAGAACTGTACCGGAAAAGAGGGCGAGGAGACCGATAATAGCATTTTGGATTGCAAAAGTAGTGAAAAACGCCGCGTATGCGTTGGGAACACTGAGGTTCAACCAGGGAACGATGACACCGATAACGGGGAGGAGGATAGCAAAGAGATAGTATCGGGTGAGGTGATATCTATGAGCGAGGAAAAAGAGTCCAATGGCGATCAACAAGCCAAACCCGACGGGTGCTATCCAAATCAACCAGAAGAAAAGTCCAGCATAACCGGAGATGATGAAAAGGACTACGGGAGGGAGAATCACTATACTCGCTATGAGAACTAAGATGAGAAGCACTCCACGTGTACTCGTCTCTTTGAAAGGCTTGGGTTTTACATATCCTGCGCGGGGATAGACCCACCGTCGTTTTGCTGCCTCGATGAGGGGGTCATAAAATAGCGGATTTAACATGATTAACATAAATACCAAGAATGTGATGTTGTAAGCAAGCATGGTGAAAACAGATGCTAAGCCTAGGAAAATGACGCCCATGAAGAGGTCAGCCAGTCCGTCTTCATAGTAGGCTTGTTGGACTTTGAGGGCGATTGCGTCTAATTCCGTTGAAGTTGACATTGTTATTCATCTCGGAATTCCAGTTTCAAACTGGTTTGTCCTGCAAACTAATTTGAAACACAGCCTTATAAATTTTATGATTCCCACATATGATTTTACTCATTGAGGAAACCACCTCTTCCAGCAATTGTGTGTTGAGGGTGAATGTTAATAAAAATGAATAATACGGTGTAGGATTATGTCTGATGATAAGGTGTATCGTGAATTACAGAGGCACTTGGATAGTATGCCGGTGGGCTTCCCGGAAACGGCTTCGGGTGTGGAGATTCGAATTCTAAAACAGCTTTTCAGCCCTGAAGAAGCAAAGATTGCTGTGCAGCTGCCATTTTCTCCAAAGGCTTCGGAAAGCCTTGATAGCATTGCGGACCGGCTTGGGATGTCGGGGAATGCAAAGAACCAGTTAGAGCAGATTTTAGATGGGATGGTGAGTAAGGGACTCCTTCATTTCAAACGGGAAGAGAACATGAAATTCTATAGCAGCATTCAGTGGATGATTGGAATTTACGAGTTTCAGGTGAACAAGCTCACGAGGGAGTTGTTTTTTGATATTGTGCAGTTCAGTTTGGAGGCGTACGGAGGGGAAACATTTAGCACGAAGATTCCGCAGTTGCGTACGATTCCTGTTGAGCAGAGTTTCACCCCTGAACATTTGGTCGCAAACTATGATCATGTGAAAAAACTCGTTGACGCAGCTGAGGGACCTTTTGCAGTGGCGGATTGTGTGTGTCGACAAGCGCAGGACCTCCTTGGTAATCCTTGTCGGGCAACTTCACGCCGGGAGACATGCTTAGGGTTTGGAGAGTTTGCGCAATTGTATATTGATGAGGGGTGGGGGCGCCAAATTTCGAAGGAGGAGCTTCTAGGGATTATTGAGCAAAACGCAAAGGATGGACTAATCCTTCAGCCAAGTAACAGCCAAGCCGTAGAATACATTTGTAGTTGCTGTGGTTGTTGTTGTGCCTTACTGTTGGGAACGAAAATGTCCCGACACCCTGTGAGATATCATTCCTCAAATTTCTATGTTGAGATTGATCCCGAATTGTGTACTGGGTGTGGAACGTGTGTGGACAAATGTCAAATGGATGCGATTACGCTCGTTGAGGAAAAATCACAGTTGAATCTCGACCGGTGCATCGGTTGTGGAGTTTGTGCTGTTAATTGTCCATCTGCAGCGATTACCTTACAGCAAAAGGGAGAAGAGCACATTCCTCCCAAAACCCTCGAAGAACTTTACGATACCATCTTGAACAAGAAAAGACAAGGTGGCCAAGTGAAATTCGAGTGAAGTTTGGTAGAACAAATAAATTCCCACTTTTCAAAACAAACCGCTCACAAAAGGCTGCATTCTTACCACACGTACTGTAATCGCCGCGCGTTATACTTTGAGAGCAGTGTCCCAAGATTTTATCTAAAAACAAGAACACGCCTTTTCTGGCTAAATTGTGCCAATTTCAATGCGATTTAGGCTATTTTGACTTTGGTGGCTTTGGGGCGACCTTCGCCTTCTTTGATTTCGAAGGTGACGTTGTCGCCTTTGTTGAGGAATTTATTGGCTTCAACTTCGTCGCCGTGGACCCAGACGTCGGCGTCACCGTTGTCGCGTTGGATGAAGCCGTAGTTTGATTCGGGGTTAAACCACTTGATGGTTCCTTTTTCCATAGTGTTCACCTAGATTCGTTTTGGTGGAGTGTGACATCCGGTGAGCCAGTTGTGAATTGGCGTATCTAATGGTGCAGATTACTTGCAGATGCCGGTACCCTGGCTGGAGATCCAGTTGCCTTCCGAGGAAGGGTGGTTGTGTCACGCAACCGTACGGTAGCATGATAATTTTAGATTTCTTCTAAATAAAAAAAAGAAATTAAATACTATTTGCTAACTGACTTTGAGAAGCTCTTACTGGTTTAAAGCTTTTCCTATATGATACTTTTTGGTTCTTCGTTTTCATACAGGAGGAGCGAGGAGCAGGATATAGGCGGAGCATAATCCAATCATGAGGATGTTAATTAGCAGCGCAATTGTGAGAAATAATCGGTATGAGAGCTTTGAGTCCTTGAAGCTTAGTGTTGAAAACACGATTAGCGGTACGGCACCGAAGGGTGTGGCGATCCCGCCAAGGGCTGATCCAAACCCTACAGCCCAGAACAGGGGATCCTGTATGCCCGCTGTCCACCCCATTGTAACGGCCATTTCAGAAACGAGTGGTGCGAAAGTAGTTGCCATGGGCGAGCCACCAATAATTAGGGTTCCTAGCCATGTTGCCCACAGCATCATTAAAGACGTTGGCACCAGTTGACCTCCACTTGCCTGCAAGATTACTTGTGATAACACTGTGAGAACCCCGACAAGTTGTAGGGCTCCGGCGAGAATGAAAAGCCCGCCTATGAAGAAGATGATGTCCCATTCTATGTCACGGAAACTTGTCCGGGGATCGGCTTGACTAGCAATCATGAACACCATCATTCCGGCTAGGGCAACAACGTAGGCTTGGGGAAATGCGGCAAATGCTATGATGACTAAGACGAAGAGTCCTGAATATACCCAAAACAACCGTCGATTGGGAACCATCGTCCACGGATCAAAATCTATGACTCGTTCATATGCTGCAGCATCATATGTTTTCAATTGGCTACGAAAAATCAAAAATAAGACGAGTAAGGTTACTGCCAATACGAACAAAGCCAGAAGTCCAAATCGTATGATGTAGTAGGCAAAATCGAAGCCTGCGTAATCTGCCACAATGACGTTAGACGAGGTGCCGATTAAAGTGAAGGCCCCACCTACGCCAACGGCTAGCATCTCTCCTAGTAGAAACTTATGGGGTGGTAGTTTGAGGGCCTGGCAGGTTAGAATGGTCAGGTATGCCATTATCACCATTACAACTGTGTTCAGGAGGACCGCTGATAAGCTGGCGGTAAGTACGCAAAATAACACGAACAGTTTTTGGGGATTCCCTCGAGTCAACCGGATGACATGGACTGCGACGAACTGAAATACTCCTGCCCCTCGCATGACTTCAGCCACTACTGTCATTCCAGTGATAACAAGAATTGGTTCTAAACGCACCATCGCCAATACGTCTTCTCCAGGTATGCCGTGGATGATGAGTGCGATTGATGCCAACACGGCGCCCATCAGGGCGGCTACTGTATGGTGGACCATACGTGTTACAATTAATAGGACAGTCAGAAGGAAGATTAGTAGAATCAGCAGCCATAGCTCCATGTTGACTCACCTCCAACTGGTATTTTCACGTTGGAGAAGCAAACTAGGGTGATATAGACTCAAAATTTTGGACCTTAAATAATTTCTTTGACAGTTATTATCTAATGAAAGCAAGAGGTTTTATTAAAAGCGTAGTGGGCGCCTCTTCACATCACTCCAACTCAATGAAACTAAACAGCCGAAACGAAAACCTACTTTTCAGACAGTTAACCACGCAGGTGAGAAACCACGCGGATGACTGAGAGGATCCAGCTGGAAAAAACATCGGCGCTATCGAAGCTCTGCCATTTAGCCAAAAATCTCTACAACCTAGCCAACTACCACATTCGACAGAAGTTCATCAACGAAGGACACTGGATACGATACAGGAATTTGTACTGGCTCCTGAAAAACACTGGGGCTTACAGGAACCTGCCAGCACAGACAGCCCAGCAGATTCTCCTACTACTTGACAAGAACTAGAAATCCTTCTTCAACGCAATTAAAGACTGGAGAGACCACCCGAACAAGTACCTTGAGAAACCAAGGTTACCTCGATATAAACCGAAGGCAGGGGAGAGCATCGTTATATTCACAAACCAGCAGTGCCGTATCAAAAACGGGCTCCTGTGGTTTCCTAAAAAAACTCAGCTGGACCCCATCAAGACGCGCATCACTGGAAGATTCCATCAGGTCAGGATATTACCCCGGGGTAATCACTACATCTTAGAACTTGTGTATGATAAGACCCCCATTGCTCTTCAATTAGACAAACGTCGTGTCATCGGTATTGATATTGGATTGAATAACCTCGTAACTGTTGTCAACAACGCAGGGCTAGCCCCCTGGCGCGTGAAAGGCGGAGTTGTCAAATCCATCAATCAATACTATAACAAAGAACAAGCACGCCTTACTTCTTGTAAGGATCAACAAGGACTTACAAACCAAACGCGACGCCTTCATCGACTCCGATTAAAACGAAAAAACAGAATTACCGATATCTTTCACAAGGTGTCACGACGCCTCATTGAGTATTGTATTTCCAATGATTTCGGACGGATTGTGATTGGATATAACAAGACGTGGAAGCAGTTCATCAGATTGGGAAAGCGCACGAACCAGGCTTTTGTTAACGTGCCCTTCAGGAAGCTGGTCCTACAAATACAATACAAGGCGGCCTTGGTAGGAATCGAAGTGAGTTTGATAGACGAAGCCTATACTTCCAAGGTGAGCTTCCTTGACGATGAACCGATCACACAGAACGAAACTTATGTGGGTCAGCGAATACACCGAGGACTGTTTCGATCATCAACTGGAGTGGTCCTGAACGCAGATGTGAATGCAGGTTATAATATCGGGCGCAAAGCAGTCCCGGAAGCCTTTGCGGTGGACGGGATAGAGGGTGTGGGGTTACACCCAGATTCGGTGACCGTTTGATGCAAAATGGTAACAGAATTCAATGGAAATAGTTGTTATGTACTATTTTCAATAACCTAAGTTGAACTTGAGCAAGCTGCGTAAAAAAGCGTAAGTGTAAGGTGAACAAAAGCAGCGATAATGAGTTATTTTATTCGAGCTTTGCTAGGAGTGGACGGAGTTTGACAAATTCTGGGTCCTTTTGGATGTTGTTTTCTAGTTCGCCGGGAAGAGACTTTTTGAGAGCGTGCTTCAGTTGAAGGAATGCTGCCTGAGGTCTGTCCAGTTCGATGAGTACCCGTGCATGATTCAAAAAGATGGTCGGTGGGGCATTATCGAGTGTGGCAGCCGTTGCGTAACATTGCTCGGCTTTTTGCCATTGTCTGAGGGCGATGTGGAGGTTGCCAAGATTGTTCCAATGTTGGGGATTGTTGGGGTCGAGTTGGGCGATGCGTTGGGCTGTATTAAGAGCTTTTTGAGGAGAGTTATACTGTTGCTCGATAGTGGTGAGAAGTGTAAGGAGTTCGAGGTTGTTTTGATCTTTTTTGAGGAGTTTTAAAAGTCGTTTTTTCGCCCGTTCAGGGTAGCCTCCGGCGAAAGCAGCTATTGATCGCTGGAACAGGTCATTGTCTTCTCCCAAGCAATCACCAGTCCCTATTATTAAGATCGGTTGTCAATTTTATAGGCTGGCAGGAGCAGACTTTTTTTGGGTTTTATTTGTTGAAATCGCAACCAGTTCGGATTTATGTCGGATGCAATTGTGTGAGATGCCACTCGATTAGATTCATGAGAAGATGAGGAGTTTTAAGGAGCTACTTATCAGTTGGTGAATTAGTAACTACGTTTGCGTGTGTTATGATGCTTGAAGGTAAGACGGTGAATCTGAGGGTCATGGAAAAAGCCGATTTACCACTTGTTGTGGAATGGGCGAATAATCCAGAGTTTGGTGGAGAATATGAACCGCTGGAACAAGTCACCCTTGGTGAGATTGAGCGTTGGTTGGACCAGCTGCCGTCTGGCGAAAAGTGGTTTATGATTGAGAAGAAAGATGGCACAAAAATTGGTCATATTATGCAAAAAGCTGTGAATAAACACTACACGATTGGTTATCGGGTGCTACCAGCGGAGCGGAATAAGGGCTATTGTACGGAAGCCGTACAATTGTTGGTAGATTATTTGTTCCTGTCAGCAAATGTGGTTCGTGTTCAGGCTGAAACGAATCCAGCGAATAGAGCATCACAACGTGTGTTAGAAAAAGCGGGGTTTACGAAAGAGGGTGTAATTCGAAAATCCGTGTTTATTCGGGGAGAGTGGCGGGATGGCGTTCTTTACAGCATCTTACGAGATGAATGGAAGACACCTCGCATCCTGAAAAAATGATTATTCTCTTGGTTATTATCCTAAGATGATGATTTCGATGAGTAGATAGAAGAAACAAGCGCTGCCGATATAGAGAAGCATGATGAGGAAGGCAGCGACCGGTTTCCACCAATGAGATTTGTCTTGGATGGATTGATAGCCCCAGAAAGCGGAGAGGCCAAGAATGATTTCTGGGAGAAGGATATAGAGGGCGACGCTAGCAATCATGGTGACGTTTTGGGCGTGCCAGACGAAGGTCAGGCTAGCCTCTGCAGCAGTGAAGATGAGAAAGGATGTGAGTGCCACAATCCCATAAGCAAGGGGTTTAGATCGTCGTTCGATAATGCGGAGTCCGAGAAAGATAATGATGAAGAGGGGGATGGCCCAAAGTAGTGCCATGTATCCGGAGACCGGTCCTATTTGAGGAAATCCATCGGGTAGGAAGACAAGGGTGCCGAGAGGGGTGACGAGAAACCAGTCTGGAAAAATCATCAAGAGACTGATGAGGGCCACGAAGACCCAGAGATAGAGCCAGTCTTTGTGACCTCTCCAGTAGCCAATGGCAGGTATCAGAATATTGTAGGCAACCACGAGGATGAATAACCGCGGACCAATTAGCAATGGAATAGGTAGGAGTAGGATGCCTGCACACAGTATCACAAAAAGCAGGTGGACAATGAAGGCATCGCGTTCAGTGGATTTGAGAGAGATCTGCATGAATCCAATGGTTAATGAGTTCTTGCTAATAATCGTGTCAGATGGACAGAATTTGTGTCACTTCGCTGTGGGTCTCTCTCCCTATTTAATGACCTGATGCTAGAACCAATCATCTGGAGAAAGCGGTGATTCGAGGTTAGTTCCATGCCTCGTTGGATATTTCATATTGACATGGATGCGTTCTATGCGTCGGTTGAACAGTGTCGGGTTCATCCAGAGTATATTGGACACCCGCTGTGTGTGGGTCCGGATCCAAAACAGGGGAAGAATCGGGGAGTCGTACGTGCAGCGTCGTATGAGGCGCGAGCGTTTGGTATTCGGTCAGGGATGTCGGTGTTAAAAGCCTATAATTTGTGTCCCGAGGCGGTCTTTGTCTTTGGTGAGTTTTCCAATTATTTTGAAGCTTCCGATGAAGTCATGGAGGTTATTGAACGGTTTGCAGATGAGCAGCGGATTCGTAAAGCAAGTATTGATGAAGCCTACCTTGAGGTTACTGAACGTGTGAAAGCCTATCCCAGTCCGAGGGCGTTAGCGCAAGAAATTCAAACCGCGATTAAAGAGGAGACAAAACTCCCTGCATCAATTGGGATTGCTCCAAATATGGCTGTGGCAAAAATCGCGACCGAACAGAATAAGCCTTTGGGTATTACTCTGGTGCCACAGGATTCTCAGGCTGTGGCAGCGTTTCTTGCTCCTCTTGATGTGACAGTCATTAATGGCATTGGGCGTGTTTCGGGGAATCGATTGAAAAAACATGGGATTCGAACCTTGGGACAGATTCAACAGATGTCCCTGCAGGAGCTTTATCCCGTGTTTGGTAAGGGGTCAAAATGGTTGTATGATCGGGCGTGGGGTATTGATACTCGTGGGATTGTACGGAGTGGTCCGTGGCGGCGGAAATCGATGGGCAAAGACCGAACCTTTCCGAAAGACGTCGACCCAAAATCTGTGGAGGTGGCGGTGGAAACGCTGGAGGAATTGTCGACTCGGATTAGCCAGAGGCTGCAGTCGAAATCATATCATTTCCGTACTGTGACAGTGAAAATCCGATATCGTAATTATGAGACTGTGCAGCGAAGTCGAACCTTACCTGTTAGTACAAACGACTTACATACGCTGTGTAAGACCGTGACTTCGTTATTTGAAGAACATCGGAAACCAGATGCGCCAGTACGTCTGGTAGGAGTTCGTGTGACAAATCTTACGCGGATGACTGGACAAGCATCTTTGTCAGACTATTACTGAAAATTCGGGAATGAAAACATTCATTCGGTTATCTATTCTTAGGGTAACCAGTGGGTGTATGAAGTGTACTTCAAGGGTCTATCAACACTGCTAGACGAACCAGGTGAATCATTTCCCAGGCGATCAGAATTAAAGATAATCCGTGGGAAAACGTTGACGAAGACGCCAAGCTGGCATAAAGCCATTGTGTTAGTTGAGCTAAAGAAGGGTCAGCAACTGCGGTTGGTGGGATGGCAAAGAAATAAGGAAGGGGAGTGGCGGATGCGCCAGAAATTTAATATCGCCAAGGGTTATGCGCTAGAAATTGCTGAAACCTGTGAAGCCTATGCGAACGAATGGGATTAAAAAAAGTACCAGAATTGGTGAAGAGGATGCCAAAAGTATTGATTGTCTATGATTCGGAAACTGGAAATACAGAAAAAATGGCCAAGATTGTCGAAGAAGGAGTCGCTGAGGTTGAAGGTGTTGAAGTCGTTGTGAAACGAGCGAAAAATACGACAAACGATGATTTGCTCAATGCCGAGGGAATTATCGCGGGATCTCCTGTCTATTATGGTCTCATGTCAGCTCCGTTGAAACAAGTATTCGATGCTTCAGTCAAAATTCATGGAAAACTCGATGGAAAAGTGGGTGGTGCCTTTGCTTCCAGTGGTGGAATTGCTACAGGTGCTGAAACGACGATTTTATCCATTCTGGAAGCGATGTTAGTGCATGGGATGATTGTGCAGGGGAGCGCGCGGGGTCCGATGCAGCATTATGGTGCAGCTGCGAAGGGAGCCCCAGATGAAAAGGAGCAGAAATCCTGTAGAGCACTTGGCACCCGTGTAGCACGTCTTGTAGCACAAGTTCACGGGACATAGTATTCATATCCATTCTTTTAGGAGAATAATATTAGCTTAATAATTACCCACTTTGCACCAAATGAAGGAGGGCTTCTATGGACTTTCGAATCCCAGATTGGTTGACGTTCGAAGAAGTAGTGTTTGACAAGGCTGGTGATGAAGTCACCGGCTTAGTTGTCGGGAAATTGTTTCGCATAACGCGTTTTGGCGAGGTCCCTGTGTTTCTGTTGTTTGATGACGAAAAGAGTCGGATTCTTGTCATTCAAGCGAATGCAAAAATGCTCCGAGATTATTTACAGGGGGGATCTGGTCGAACAGGGGTGCGATTGGGAGAACGAATTACTATTACCTATCATGGTCGACGGGCGAAGAAGAAACCACCTGGTACGTTTTACCATGTGTTTCGGCGAACCCGAAGTCATTATATCTCTAAGCAGTACACGTACCAGTCTAAGAAATAGTACAAAATTTCAGTTAATCTACGAATTGGTCTCTTTTGTGGTGAGTGTTTATGGTTATGGTTGTAAAATGGGATGGTCGTACCGAGGAGTTTGATCCAACTAAAATTGTCCGTACACTTACACGAATGGGAGCGCCGCAGGGTGTGGCGGAAGAAATTGCAGAGGATATTGCAGATCAGATTGAGGAGGGAATGACGACAAAAGAAGTGTATGAAATGGCGGTTGATTCATTGGAGGACCATAAAGAGGTTGTGGAGTTTCGTCGTGATTTGCGGGATGGGTTGGCCCGGATTGGCAGTGGATTTCGGTTTGAAGAGTATGTCAGATTGATTTTGCAGGAGTATGGGTATAAGGTTTCGGGGAATGTGGTGATACAAGGGGCGTGTGTGGCACATGAGGTGGATAGTATTGCTGAACGGGATGGAGAGACGGTATATGTGGAGATGAAGCATCATAGTGTTTTAGCCCGGTATACGCCTTTTGAGGTTACGTTGTCAGCGAAGGCGAAGTGGGATGATTTGGAGGCGGGGTGTAAAAAAGGATTAAATGATTGTTCGTTTGATCGGGTGTTGATTGTGACGAACACGCGATTGACCAAACATGCTCAACGGTATGCTGAGTGTGTGGGGATTGAACATTTTGGGTGGAATACTCCACGAGGTCGAGGTTTGGAGACGTTTATTGAAAAAAAGAAATTGTATCCAGTAACAATTCTGCGAACTATAACGGATGATGAGCGGGATGTTTTGTATGTAAATGGGATATTGACACTTCAGCAGTTAGTGAAAGAAACACCGAAGGATACAGGTTTGTCTGAGGACCGCGTCAAAGCACTCATTGAAGAAACACATCGCGTGTTTACATGCTGTCAAGCTGAATCCTAAGAATACGAATGTCGTTTTGTAGTAAGCGCGAAAGTCTTTTGTTAAAGTTAGATATGAAAAAAGGTTCATTGTCACAATACCGTGGCAGGTGAACCCCGTCTTGGAAACATATGATGTTGGAAAAATATTAGCTCGAATCGGTTCAATCCTCGTCATTCTTGCAGGGTTTGTGCAACTCGGTGAATGGGCCATCTACGTTGTCGGAGATCTAATCAACTATCCCGGTCAGATTTACATCTGGCCTATCTTAGTAGTCGTTGCAGGTGCCATAGCAGTTGTCTTTGGCTTTCTCCTGTTGTTCCTGTTTTTACCAATGGTTGACAAAAACCGAGTTATGGGAGCTGTTCTCATCCTAATCTTTTCGATTGTGGGTGCCGTTTTTGCCTTCGAGTGGGCGATTATTGGAGGAGTAGGTGCCGTTCTCTGTCTGGTTGCAGCAATCCTGTTCTTCATCGAAGCAGAAGGTGGAGGAGCATAGGCTCCTTCCTCCCATTTTTTTTACAATCTAAAACTCAAACGTTACGAAGCCTTTTTGTTAACAAGCGGATACTTGGTAACCAACCTCATGAGCGAGGAGGATTGTCGGGTTGCCTATTGTAAAGATTCCAAAACATCGTTTTGACGAACGACTGGATAAGTTGCGGGCAGAGCTCGCAGAGAAGAAAATTAAGCATTTTATCGTGTTTAATCCCACGCATATCTACTATCTAACCGGGTTTGTTCATATTCCCACAGAACGTCCGTTTGGTTTGATCGTTCAGGATTCTGAAATCAACTTTTTTGTGCCTGAATTAGAGAAACAGCATGTGGAAGAGGAAGTACCTCAGACGGCGAAGATTGGGACGTATTTTGATTACCCGGATGCCACTCATCCAATGAAGCATTTTGCTACTTTTCTCAAAAAGGACCTGAGTATTACGGGTGATTTGGGTGCAGAGGGAGCAGGTAGCCCCGGGCGTCAAGGGTATGAAGGCCCTAAACTGGAAGAGGTCTTGGGACTCCCGGTGAAAGTGTTTCCCCAGATTCTTGTCGATATGCGAGTGATTAAGGACGACGATGAACTCGCTTGTATTCGTGAGTCTTCGATGTGGGCAAATCTTGCTCATCAGCTCCTGCAGGAGAAAACACGGGTTGGAGCAAATGAGGTCGATGTGTCTACTTCGGCGTCTCTGGAAGCGTCACAAGCTATGGGTAAAGCCCTGGGCATTGCGTATCGACCCTTTACTTTTCGAGGGTTACCCGTACACGCTGGATACCGTGGACAAATCGGCACTTATTCTGCGATTCCGCATGCCATGACACGATTTGCGATTTTTCAAGCGGGCGATACTTTGGTAACTGGCGCCTCGTCAAACGTGGCCGGGTATTATTCAGAGTTGGAACGGACCATGTTTTTGGGTCCCCCAAATGACAAGCAGCGGAAATATTTTGATATCATGATGGAGGCTCAGGATGCGGCATTGGCTGCTTTTGCTCCGGGTGATCCGTGTTCGAAGGTGGATAAGGCGGCGCGGGCGGTCTTTAAGAAGCATGGTGTGTGGAACTTGGTGCAGCATCATACGGGACATGCTATTGGATTAGAGGGACATGAAAAGCCGTTTCTTGATCATGGCATGGATGTGAAGATGGAGCCGGGTATGGTGTTTACTGTGGAGCCAGGTATCTATGATCGATCAATCGGTGGATTTCGCCATTCAGATACGATATTTATTACCGAAGATGGGAAGGAACAAGTGACCTATTATCCACGGGATATTGACTACCTTACAATACCTCTGCGTTAGTAGGGGATCCGGGTAGAGATAGCGGCTAGCGTGGTTTGCAGATTATTTCCTGAATGTATAAGTCGAATATGTTGTTCGCATGGGCGGGTTGGACGACCATGGCTGTATCGACACCACGTCCAGTTCCCCCCAAGGCGATAACTGATTTATCCATTGGGATGAGTCCTGCATCAGCAGCCATGAGTGTGATTTCGACACCAACTTTAACTCCTTGGCCTAGCATTCGGAGTGCACTGGCAATGATGACAGCGTAGCCAATGGTGTCAAGCTTTTTGCGAATCCCGCGTTCAACACCACTCAGTACATGTGTTGTGGTTAGGATGGGGACATTCGATTTTTGCAGGGTTTTTCGATGCTCAGGAAGGAGTTGGTTTTCTCCGGGTGCTTTGAAGCCAGTTACATGGGTGACAACGACGAGGTTGAAACCTTTGAGAAATCTGAGTGCTTTTACGGCAGTGGCTCCTGATGTGGTGGGGATGATGATATATTTGATCCCTAATTTTTTCGCTCGTTCTGCGGCCAAGCGGCAGGTGGCTTCAGTATTTTCTACGCCTTTTTCGGGGAAATAGGTCACCTTTACTTCCATAGTTTTTTCACCTGTCATGTGATTTTTCGTAGTATATGGTTCTGGCTATTATTTCATTTCATCGAGAGAACACCTTGATTTTGGAATGTCGGAAAACCTCTATCTTTTTGGGGTAAGGGGTTCTAATTTAGTAACGGGTGCCATGAATGAGTGAAGTCCCAGAGGATATCGCGGAAACCGTTGTAAAACGCTTTGAAGAGGAATTGAAGAAGCCAGTGCGGTTGGTGTATTTTACCCAGGAGATGGAATGCCCGTTTTGTGCACAAACTCATCAGTTGTTAGAAACAGTTGCGAAATTATCAGAGAATATTGGCTTTGAAGTGTATGATTTTGTGAAGGACAAGGAAAAAGCAGAAGAACTGGGCATTGAGAAGATTCCAGCGTTAGCTATCTTGGGGGGGAAGGATTATGGCCTTCGATTTTATGGGATTCCTTCGGGCTATGAGTTTCAAACGCTCATAGAGGGCATTATCTTGGTTTCTAGTGGTGACAGTCAACTACCTTCTGAAGCTGTGGAGGTATTAGCAAAGGCGGCAACCAGTCCGGTGCATATTCAAATCTTTGTAATTCCCACCTGTCCAGTATGCCCGGTACTAGGTGCAATGGCGTTTCAGTTCGCTGTAGCAAATAGCAATATTTCAGTAGATATTGTTGAAATCGCGGAGTTTCCTCATTTAGTGAATAAATACAATGTGATTGGCACACCGAAGGCGGCGCTGAATGAAACGACTCAGTTTGAAGGGCTTGTACCGCCCATGCAATTTATTAATTTCATTCAACAAGCTGCACAGGGATCACCCACTGGTATTTCGCCAACTATCTAACCACAAAATTTCAGTTATATTTGGTTGTGAAGAAAGTGACTGAGAAACAAGCGATATATGACATTGCCATTATTGGTAGCGGTGTGACCGGTCTCGCAGCTGCGATGTATGCCGGACGCATGAAACTCAAGACAATTCTTATTGGCTTTCCACCGGGTGGGGTCATCGCCACAACGGATTGGATAGAGAATTATCCGGGGTTCATTTCACTTTCAGGAAAAGAACTGGCAGATAAAATTACAGCACACGCGAAAGAGTATGGCATTGAACCCATATTAGACAACGTTACCGATGTTAGCCAACAAGACGGTGTTTTCGTTGTCCAAACAGCCTTTCGTCAGTACCGTGCGAAAACTATCCTTTTTTCAACAGGGACACATTATCGAAAACTCGAGGTGCCCGGCTCAGATACCTATGAAGGGAAGGGTGTTCAGTTTTGTGGCCTTTGTGATGGCCCCATGTTTCAGAATAAAACCTTGGCAGTAGTTGGCGGTGGAGATAGTGCAGCGAAAGAAGCTTTGATTCTCACACAATGGGCACAGAGGATTTACATTATGGTGCGAGGAGATCGCTTGAAAGCTGAACCTATCAACCTTGAGCGAGTCAATCAGAGTGAGAAAATCACTCTTCTTCTGAACACTAATGTGACCCGTATTGAAGGCGGGGACCGTGTTGAGAAAGTTCTACTAGACAAACCTTTCCAGGGAAATAAGGAGCTAGCCGTGCAGGGTGTGTTCATTGCAATCGGTAGTGTTCCTCTCTCTGATCTCGCTAAGAAGCTGGGAGTGAAAACCAATCCGAAGGGGGAGATTGTCATCAACCGTCAGACTGGAACCAACATCAAAGGCGTTTTTGCTGCGGGGGATGTCACGGATACAGAGTTCAAACAGGCCATTACAGGCGTTGCAGAAGGGGTTTTAGCCGTCTATCAAGCGTACAAGTATATCGGCGGTGAAGCGGTTTCTTCCTGTGTTGATGAGGAGTACTTGGATTGCCCCATGGCTTCTGAAAATCTTCGAAAGCAACCGGAATAATATGTGTAGAAATTGTGGTTTATGGTGGGATGTCTCGCCAGAGAGCCGGGATAGTCTTAACGTAGTAGCGTATTTGTTCACTGACTTTGAATCCATTTTTTTCAAAAATATGACGAGCGGGGGCATTGGCAACTGATACACGAAGCCAAGCCCGAAAGTGTCCCTGTTCAGCGAGGTGGCTTTTTGCCCATTGGGTAATGGCTTGACCATAGCCTTTTCCGCGAGCGTTTGGATGAACCCCTAGCATCCCAATGGTTGGACCTTCCAAGCTTAGAAGCCCCACAGTATTGGTGGAATCTTTGACTAGCACGACTTCCATTTGGGATAGCGTAGATTCTAGCTGGTCAGGAGGAAGGTTGCGAATGTTATAGACAACGGTATGGAGAAGCCGGTCGGGAGTATTGGTCATTGAAGATGCCAAATTGTCCAAGATTTGTGAGGTTTCTTCAGGAGAGGTGCGATAGAAGGAAAGATTGGTTGCTGGAGGAACCACATTATCCAAGGGAACACCCATTTTGACGGTTTCATCATATACGGTAAATTCTGCTTTCTCGAGAGCCTGAATGGATTCGTGTTTATCAGTACTGACTTTGCAACTAATGTAGGCGGCTTGATGTTCTGTTGCGATTCTTTGTGCTTCAGAAAGTAATTGTGAAACCGCATCCAGTTCATGACGAAAGAGGTAGATTTGGATGAATGTGGTACTTGGTTGCTGGAGGAGTTCTCGGGGTTCTTTGGCAGCTACAATTAGTCCCATTACGGTTTGATCGCGTACAAGAATCCAGTAAGGGAATTGGGCTTCTTCAAAGATGGTTTTGAGCCCGAGAAAATGGTCCTGAAAGGGGGCAACATCGGCTTCCGTGGAGGCAATAAAACGAATGATCATCACCCTCGCTAATTGAATTCAGCCTCAATAACCACTTAAAGATGGCGTTAGATTACGGAGAAGAATGAAATTTTACTCTATTTCGCAGAAGGCTGTCAGTCGGAATTGGAGGATTCTTTGGAGAGGACGATGGGTATGGGAAGGTTGCATGATGGACAGTGTCCTTGGCGAGTTAATCGAACGGAGGTGGTGTGTACACCTAGACGTTCGATAAGTAGCGCGCCACAATTGGCGCAAATTGTATTCGCGCCTTGGTGGCCAGGCACGTTGCCCAAGTAGACGTATTTAAGACCGGCCCGAGTCGAGGCAGAGGCAGATTCTTCAAGTGTTTTGATGGGTGTAGGGGGTAGGTTTCTCATTTTATGATGCGGATAGAATCGCAGAAGATGGAGTGGTGTTTCTTCCCCAAGCTCTGTCACTATCCACTGGGCCAGATTTTTGGCATCTTGTATGTCATCACCAACATCTGTCACAACCAGATTGGTGAGTTCAATGTGTATCCCCGCAGCTTTCATCGCCTTTAGCGCATCATAAATAGGATTCACGGAAGACACGTTACAGTATTTTTTATAGAACGAGGGGTTGCCATTTCCTTTGAAATCGACGGTGGCTGCATCAAGGTATGGCGCTATAGTCTCAATGGCTTCCGGGGTGAGATATCCGTTAGTGACAAAGGTGTTGAAGAGGCCTTTTTCATGGGCAATTTTTGCGATATCGTAGGCGTATTCAAAGAAGATAGTGGGTTCCGAATAGGTATATGAGATCCCGGAACAGCCGGTTTGAAAAGCTAAATCAATAATTTTTTCTGGTGAGAGGGCACGCCCAACAATTTCTCGTTCATGGCTAATTTGCCAATTCTGGCAGAATTGGCAACGGAAGTTACAGCCTACGGTGGCTACTGACATTACAAGAGAGCCAGGGCGGAAGTGCCAGAGAGGTTTTTTCTCAATAGGATCGGGGTTTGCGGAGCAGGCTTTGCCGTACACTAGAGTATGGAGAGTACCCTGTGTGTTTTTTCGAACTTGGCAGTATCCTAATTTGCCTTCATTAATTGTGCATCGACGTGCACATAGATGGCAGCTGACCTTGTTGTCGTCTCGCTTTGAATACAGCATTGCTTCATGCATTATAAGACAGCTCAGGGCTTCTGCAATTTGTGATTGAAACGATTACCAATAGATATACTCTTTTCATAGAGAAAAGTTGCTATCGAAAAACTTCACTACAATAAGGAAATCCTGCCCTCAAAGGTTTTCCCAACTTACATAATCTACGAGTTTTTATGCCATGTTTCTCAGGAGAGGTTTGTGCCTATCTCCCGTTTATCTTTACGAAGAAAATGGTCACAGGTGCAAGAGCATCATCTTAATAAGACAGTATTCAAAGACGATGGAATAGGTGAACTAGCTTGGCCGATACCTACGAACTAGGAAAATTAACTGTTTCAGATCACGAAAGCAAGACTCTCACTGGAGCTTTTGGTCTTCAAGAAGACCAATTCGATGAAATTGTAAACACAGCAAGAGAAGCGTGGAACTATGAAGATACGGTTTCTGAAAGCGTCGAATTCATGGTGAAGAAACTCAAGGGCTCCGAATTAGTCCTTGGATTGCTTATTCTTGGTCGTATCTGGGAAGAAAATAGCCTCGAAGAAGAAGAAGAGGAAGAGAAGAAGTAGCTAGCCGCTCCTCTACTTTTCCCCTTTCTTAACTGGGTATTAGGGGGAAAGACGAAACGTCGCGTGTGGAATCAATTTTTTGCGCAATTTGTTTAAGACCGATTGAGCGTGAGCAAGAGTTGCGGACAATTCGTCACGAAGATAAGGAGTTCACTGCCCATGGTTATTGTCTCACCCGATTACGGCGTTTAGCTTGTAATATTAATGGGATGCGTCCAGCTATGCCGACGCTTGCACGTCCGCTTACATTGAATGAATTTCTCCTTGTAAAGCGACCGCGGGATGCAGCTGAGATTCTTTGCTGCATTGCATTTCATCATCAAACTCGGAATGCCCAAGAAGTCGCGATTTCAAAGGTCTTTGTAGAAGAACAACTTCAGTTATCGCCCTTCAAGATTGCTGACGTTTCTGCAGCATTTCAAACCGCCACTGAGGTTTTAGATTATTTTATTTGCCGAACCCAAAAGGGTTCTATCACCTTTGTTTTGACAGAAAAGGGACGACAGGTTGTAAACCGGCTTCCTCCACTTCCTGAGCAAACCAGGAGTAACCGCTGTTTGGAAAGTTAAAAAGAACGGTTAAGGGGGACTTCTTGCACGATCCGTTAGGTTGACGATTACCCAATTGCCTTCCGTCTTAACAAAATGATAATACGTGTAATGAAATCCCACGCATTCGCCTAAAACCAACATCTGCCATTCAACAAAAGCTGAGGCAATGAGATTATCCGGTTGCACATCGAAGAATTTCATCTGTTTAATGAAAAAGCTAACTGAATATTCTGGATTTTCTTCTTTCGCCTTTTGAATTTCATAAAACTGGTCTCTTAATATATCTTCAGCGGAGAGGACGTACAATTCGTTATTTGGTCCAAAGCCAAAGCGCTTTGCCTCTGGATGCCATACGCTAAGAAAGGCTTTTTCGTCACCATTTTCTTGCGCCCAATGGAAGTGCCGTATTGTTTCCCGTATTTTTTCAATTTCTGTTTGCCTATTAGACATGAAAATCGCCCCTAGAACTAGCATCACTGGTGTCCTTGACGAATTGGTCACATAAGAAAGATTGGGAGAAAATTAGTTCAGTTCCAAAAAAAGGGAATACGGACAGCAGTGGTTACTGTCCTGATAGGAGACCATTAAAAAGCTGATTTTTGCTTCCGGTAAAAAAGGACACCTATGACAGCAATTATCCCGACAACCGCGATTACTCCACCAATTATTATTGGTAAGGCTGGAAAGATACTGGATGTGTTTCTTATCACTTCTAGCACGTGATCGGAGTCGTGGACTTCGATATCAATGAAATATGGGCCAGCGGTTAGTCCTGTTAGAGTTCCGGTGTATATACCATCTGTATCAGAATCTGATAGTGTGAGAGAGGTAATGGGTGTAATGCGATTTGATGGAGAATAGACTTGAGCGGTAACCGTTGAAATTGTTGTAGAGTTAATGCCGGGCAGGTTACTGGCAGGATCGATTGTTTCCACGGCTATGGAATACCCCGTGCCTTGGAAGGTAGTAGTGGGAGTGACCTGAACACTTTGCACAAAGGATTGCTGTAATATCATTTTGACAACCATGGCACATGCTTCATAGATGGGGGCTGTGGTGTATCCGCCACCAGCGATTCCTCCGCCTTCGCTGCCGGTTATGATGCGATTATCACAAACAATGCGGACTGCCTCTACGATGTTGGCTCTGGCAACGGCCATTTCGTCATTGGACATGGAAAAGGAGGCAACTTTCACTCCGGTGACGATGTTGTTTGCACCGGCTACCACCGTGTTTCCAATGCAAAATGTTGCGATTACTAATCCATTGGCATGAGCTGTTGAGATGAGATCGCGAACCATTTGGCTTGACCGCAAATTCGGCCAGTTTCCACCCGCCGGGATGAAAACGCAGTCATAGTCGGTCAGTGTGTTCAAGTCAAAGTCTGAGAGCAGGAAATCTGCGGTTGTTGAACGATAGGGACGATTGTGGCAAGCAGCAACAGTTAATGTGGAACCACGAGTGACGCTTGTTGTTTGAACGCCCCAATTATCAAAGTAATCTTGGGCAGTGAAGTAACTCCACCCAAATCCATCAGAGAGAACGAACAAGACATGCACATCGTTCATGCTTTGAGCCGTTGCGGTAGGTAAGGAGAATACTCCAAAGCAACTGAAGGCGATCATCGTGACCAGGAGAAGTGTTTTGAGTTTCATGGTTTTCACATTTCACTAGGTTCTGAAATCGAATTAATTATCCAATGTATATTTTCTCGTTATCCGGCAAGTTCGGAAAAAGACCTGATAAACGAAAAGAAATCTTCTTTCTGAACGTAATGGTTCAGAATTCTAGCGTCCACACGTTTTGGGACTAACACCTCAAAAAAAATGAGCGCGGAGAGAAGGCAACTACCCTCCCTCCAAACTTCATCACGATCCACGCCGAGGTCAATCTAACCAGTACTTTGAACTTGAACTGAGAAGGTGAACTGCCCACACCTTAGTGTTGGACTTCCTGCTTCATCACTCCCCTAGTGGGGCAGCTCCACAGGCTCTACTCGCTGTTCCAGCGATGTTGCCCAGCCTTGGTAAACCAAGGTTGATGGATACCGACTGGGTCCTCAGATGAGAGTATGCACAGGACGATTTAAACACCACAAATCACACCAAGCCTAATGGCGGGATTCTTCTCATGGATAAAAGAGGAGTGAGGTTGCCTGTTTTCCCTCCGGGTAAAGGAAACCAGGCTGTTATCACTCCCTTACAGTCGTTCAGTGGTTATCTGTTTTATTGACCTTTTCGCAGGCTTCGTGTCAAATAATTGCTGTGGCCTGCGCGTCAAACGTTCAAGAGAAAAGGGTCAGCGGATTAGCTCGGATCTGTGCCGCGCTGTTGCTGTGCTGGTTAGAGCACTCTCTCACGAAGAGTTGATCTAAAGATTTGGTTCTTGCGTTCTTCCTCTTCCTTATTGGGTGTGTGAGGTTCAGTTTGTTTCTTACCCTCTGGTTCGGGGGTCATGGTTACCTCACCTCTTGGTTTTGATTCGAGATGACTGTCTCGATTTGCGGAGAGATTCGTACAAAAGTTGTCACAAATGCCAGTTGTTCTGACGCCTAATGTCATATTGATGTCACGCAATGTCCCTATAATGACTAACCGGTATATTAATATTACTGTACGTGACAATGATTTTAATAGTGAATGATTAAAAACCGTATCTATCGCTTACAGGATTGATGCATTATGGGCGATCCCAAGAAAAAGAAAAAACCCACAGACTATGAAGATTTTATCACCGAGCGCCCAGAACCCATTCTTTTCACGTCAGAAGAACAGGCAGCCGCGATTGATGACCACCATGATATCATAAGAGCGATGGTGGGGAAAAACCTCTCAGTTAAAGAAATTCATGCGCTGTATTGGAATCCAGAAAAGGAAAAGTATGATAAAACCATTAAAACCGTGTACCGATATCTAGAAACTCTGGAAAAAGTAGGACTCGTCCAAGAATGCGGCCATCGAAAACGGAAGGATAGCCGGTTAACTGAGAAATTGTTTTGCCGAACAGCTAACGTGTTCCTTCAAGAGGACGAGGAAGGAAAACCTAAATGGTGGACGAAAAAAAAGGGGAAACTCGTTATCAAGAAACTCACCATTTTAGCCCAGGAATTGTTCGACGTTTCTATTGATGTAGATGTTTTTCGAAAATTAATGGAACAATATTACGAAAAACATGAAGGCATGCTCATGGAGTTGTACCGTAAAACTCCTGAAAGTGAAGGAATTTCCGAGATATTCAGTAAAGAAGACCTCTACGGAATCAAATACCTCGGAGACCTCGTTGCCACACTTGGAGTCTTGGTTCGTAATCCAGATCTCTGTGATCAATTCAAAAAAGTCCTAACAAAATAAGTAGAACTTCACCCTAATCACTATACGATTGGTAGTGATGGGGACCATGAATCTCAATTTTGAAGGCATTAACCAGCTAGGTTATGTTGTGAAAAATGCTGCCGAGACGGCTGAGAAGTATCAGAGCTTGTTTGGTGCGAATCCAGCCGTTGTTTTCGAATCAGAGGTTACCAACGCGCGGGAAGGGCTCGATGGGAAAGCTATTCCATCCTATAGGGTTCGCTTTGCTCTGGTAACACTTGGTGAACTGCAATTGGAATTCATCCAAGTTCTTGAGGGAGCTCCAAGGCTCTATACAGATTTTCTTGATCGGTGTGGTGAGGGATTACACCATGTTGGTATAAATGTTCCAGACCTTCACGCCGCCGTTGACGCAACGTTGGTTACTGGGTTCACGGTTCTTTGGAGTGGACAGATTTTCTCAGTGCCATTTGCCTACTTGGATACACAAGATCAATTGGGAACCATTTTAGAATTAATCGAGGTTCGCCCACCGAAACCGTTAGGAGCCTAGTGTCAATAGATTATTTGAGTCATGAATGAATTTTGAGCCGTCATATGACGGGCGTACTTATATGTAGGAGGGGAGTGATGTGGAAACGGGGTTGACGATATGCCGTTGTTCGAATTAGTCTTCAAAGTGATTCATGATTGTCCCTATGGTAACTTTTCTCGGAAATTTCCGACTATGAAGTTTTATTTGTGGTGTAATGGGGAAAATGATGTTATTGAGGTTGCTTCAATTGGAAAAGAGGATTATGACCTTGTGATGGAAGAACTGGAAAAGTTTGCGGGTATTAAAGAACAAACTTACGAGAATGGACACGTTCATCTTATTGTGAAGCAGTGTTCATGTCAATACGGTGGATCGATTTCGGAGGTTATTGATGAATTTCGTATTCTTCATTTGTCGCCAGTGATTCTTGATGGGGGATGGGAGTATTTTCGCGTAATCGTTTTCCGTCATGAAAATATTGATAAGCTGTTCCAGCGGTTTGATGAAAAGGGGTATGAATATGAGATTGTGCGGAAGGCCCCGTTTGATGGTATGATTTCTAGCAGTTTGACGTTGACTGCTGATGCACTATTTTCGAGCCTTACTGAGAAACAACAAGCAGCGTTGATAACAGCCCATTCTAATGGTTATTATCGGTTTCCAAGGCAAACTAATGTGAAGAATCTGGCAGCTATGAAACGGATTCCGCGGACCACATTTCAAGAACATTTGCAAAAAGCGGAAAGTAAGCTAGTTTCATCGTTAGTTCCGTTTCTACAGTTGTATGTTCATCTCCCAACCGACGTAAAGCAGCGCCTTGTTACCACAATCCTTGCGTGAGCGGTTCCAGTGCTCACGTTTTCAGGATTTTCTTTTTCATTGTCTGTTTCCTACCGTCAGGTGACGGTAGAACGAATATGCTTCACGATGTTATCTGATTCTGGTGGTGAGTAACGTGACAAGTACTCTAACTTCAAATGTCAAACAGATAGCTCTTGATGCAGGATTTGTAGCAGTTGGGATTACTATTCCTGACAGGCTTGAAAACCTGCCCCATGGCTGGGTTGGTCAGGCTCGAAGATTACAGCCCCCTGAAGAAGAATTTCCTCCTGTCAACTCCATCATCGTAATGGCATTCTATGTCTGGGATGAAATTTTCAACATTAATATTAGAGCACCGAATGGAATAGACTCAGGCAACTCGTCCTCTTTTGATTCATTTGAAGGATATTTTATTAGCTACGAAGTAATGAAAAACAAGGCTTGGAAGGTCATCCAGTATCTAGAATCTCAGGGGCATAATGCAATCTACTCAGCAGGGATTCCGCTCAAACCCATTGCAGTGCAATGTGGATTGGGATGGCAAGGTAAAAGCACCCTTTTAGTTACACCACATCATGGCCCCCGGGTCAACCTGATTGCGATTTTGACGGATGCTGAACTGGATTGTGATGAACCTTTCCAAGAGGATTTGTGCAAAGATTGTATGAAATGTGTGAAAGCCTGCCCTGCTCAAGCTTTAGCACCTTATGAATGTAATATTTTCCGATGCATTGTTTATGCCCTAGAATGTCCGGATGACCCCGAGGTGCCAGAGAAGGTTCGAAAAATAGAGCAGCGGCTGACAGCACGACCCACTGTGCATAGCTACATAGAATGCTCAAGATGTATGGACGTTTGTCCTTATGGTAATCCATCGAGAGAGTTGTTAGAACAGGTTTCAGAGAGCTCTCATTCTTTTGTCCTCAGATCTTATGCCTTGTGATCAAAGTATAGACGGATCAATTTGAGCAAGGTTACTTGACGGTGCAGTAACCGCGAGATGATTGCGTTGCATAGCGGAACACAGTGACTCAAATACTAATCTGACATTTTCACCAGTTTTCGCTGAACACGGAATATATTCCATAATATTATGCCGTGCACAAAACAGCTGAATTCTTTTTTGCGTAAGCACTCCTAGTAAATCTCCTTTATTTCCCGCTAAAACCACAGCGAATTCCTGTTGTAAGTTATTGAAAGAAGAAATGAGCTCTAACCACTGACCAGCAATGTCTAGCGAGTCGGGGTCGGTTAGGTCAACTACAAGTACAACACCATTTGCTCCTTGGCAAAATCGAGGCATCAGGCATCGAAATCGCGATTGCCCGCTCAGATCCCATATGCTCAGATTGACAGGACCTGCTTCCCCACGACAGACTTTCTGGGCGAAGTTCACGCCAATCGTGGGAGCAACTTCTGTAAACCCTTCAAAAATGAGACTATGGACTAGGCTGGTTTTTCCAGCGCTTGGTGCTCCAGCTATGAGCACTTTTGCTATTGGGTGTCTTTCATTCACCATAGGACCTATCAGTGCATCATTTGCAACGAACCTTAAAGCCTCCACACTTCAAAATCAGTTCATTGAAGCTAACGGATTCGTTGCCCGATGAATTCGATGATTGCCGGAGTTTGAGGTTTTTTCGACGTCTTACTCCGGAACCTATCTAGCTCCAACCCTTCAACACAATACAATACTCTCATTTTTGGAAATAATGAAAGAATTTCATCTCGCGTAAAATAATGATAGTGGCGTTTCCGTTGTGGGGCATAGAAAGTGTTGGGTTCCACCTCTTCCAAGGCTCGAAGAGCCGCGGATTGTGCAATACGTTCTACAGAAAAGGTTCGTATATAGATGAGTCCCTTCGGCATGAGTCCAAGATACATTTTCTCTGCAATTGCTGTGCTCTCTGATTTCAAGAACATCTGCAATAACTTGGAGGCAATAATCAATGCATATCGTCTCCGTGGAATCTCAACAGAGCGTAAATCTGCCTCCTTGACTGTTAGGTCCAAGCCTTCCGCTTTTGCACGATCTCGACATCGCTTGACGTAGGTCTTCGACTCGTCTACTCCCTCTACGGGATAACCGAGTTTTGCAAAATAGAGGGCGTTCCGACCGTCTCCTATTCCCAAATCTAGTACAGGACCCTCTGGGACAAATCGGGCATATTCCATGAGCCGCCAATCCGGCTCATCTCCCCACTTCGAAACCACGTCTTGATAGGCTTGTAGCCATGAATTTTCTTTGACGGTCACAGAGTCCACCTGACCGTATTCACTACTTATTCTGCGTATAAATCCCTATGAAATATTATGGTGAAAAAGAAAGAAATGCTAGTCACATGTTCTAGGTTTCTTGAACCGGTCTAGTCTGAGTATAGATGACATGCGACCCAGTGGTTTTTCTCTACCAAAAGGAGTTCTGGTTCTTCTTTTGGACATCTTTCAAAGGCACGGGGACAACGTGGATGAAAACGACAGCCAGGCGGAGGGTTGATTGGACTTGGAATTTCTCCCGTAGGAATAGCCTCTGATTTTTCGGCTTTCGGGTCCGGAACGGGGATAGCGCTCATCAAGCCAACAGTGTAAGGGTGCAGGGCATTTTCGTAAATGGCACGGCTGTCTGCTATCTCGAAGAATTTACCAAGATACATGATGCCAATGCGGTCGCAGATGTGTCGGGCTGTTGCTAGATCGTGAGTGATATAGAGGTAGGTGAGGTCGAGTTCCTTTTGAAGGTCCCGCATTAGATTGAGGATTTGTGCTCGAATGGATACATCTACCATCGCAACTGGTTCATCGGTGACTACGAACGCGGGTCTGAGAATGAACGCCCGTGCGAAGATCACTCGTTGACGTTGACCACCACTAAGTTGGTGCGGATAGCGGTCATAAAAGGCGCTGGCCGGAGAGAGCCCGACGCGTTCTAGAGCGTCTTCCGTTTGCTTTCTTTGCTCTGTTCTGGTGCCGATATTCTGAAGTCTAAGTGCATCGGCGATAGCATTACCAATTGTCATTCGGGGATTTAATGAAGAGGTGGGGTCTTGAAAGGTGATTTGAAGCCGGCGCTTCAATAATCGAAGTTGTTTTCCTTTGATTTTTGTGATATCTTGCCCCTCAAAGATAATTTCTCCTGAAGTAGCGGGGGTTAGGCGAACGCAAAGCCTACCAACAGTGGTTTTACCAGATCCGCTTTCACCAGCGAGCCCGAAAATTTCTCCTTTTTCAATTTTGAAGGATACGTCGTCAACCGCCTTGACAAAGTCTTTTTCTCGGGTAAAGAGGGCGTCCATGAAGCCTTTTTGAACTGGAAAATACTTCACGAGGTTCTTGACTTCAATCATTTCTTACTAACCCCCTTTGTATAGAGATAGCACGCTACACGTTGCCCTGTATCCAGCTTTTCGAGTGGTGGAGGTTGAGTTGCACAAATTTCCATTGCAAATTCACATCGGGGTCTGAACATGCAACCAGGTATAGGATCAATAAGATCAGGGGGCGCCCCCGCAATCCAAGCAAGCGTTTTGTCAGGCTTCCGGACATCAGGTACTGCTTTCAGGAGGCATTGTGTGTAGGGATGTTTAGGATCTTCAAAAAGACTCTCCGTCTTAGCTATCTCCATTACTCGTCCAGTGTACATTATGGCAATATCATCAGCCGTTTGAGCAAGGACTCCTAGATTATGGGTGATTAATAACATTGACAGATTGAATTGTTTCTTCAAAGTAGCGAGTTCATCAAGAATCTGTGCCTCTACAATAACATCTAAGGCAGTGGTTGGTTCATCTGCAATTAGCAACCGAGGTCGGAGAGCAATTCCGAGCCCGATCATTACTCTTTGCCGCATCCCTCCACTGAATTGATGAGGATAATCTGTAATTCGCTCAGGAAGTATTCCAAGGGTTTCAAGAATTTCTTCGCCCCGGTTTATGGCTTCATCCTTTTTTACATCTTCTTCGTGTGCCTGAATTATCTCAGTGAAGTGATCTCCAATTCTAATCAGCGGGTTGAGTGAGGTCATAGGATCTTGGAAAATATACGCTAGCTTTCGTCCGCGTATCGCTCTCATTTGGTTGTCGTCAAGTTGCATTAAGTCGATTTGCCCTTTTTCGACTGAACCGCCTTCAAAAATAAGAGATTCATCTAAATTGAAAAGGATCTTTCCTTCGTTGATACGACCGGGGTGAGGTACTAGTCTCATGATGGAGAGGCCAAGTGTTGATTTTCCACACCCAGATTCACCTGCGAGCCCGAGAGTCTTATTTTCCTCTAGGTTGAGGAACACATTATCAACTGCTCGTGCGATTCCTCGTCGCGTTTTGTATTCCACTGATAGATTTTCAATTTGAAGTAGATTAGTCATTTAAACTCCTTTTTCAAGTTTTGGCGTAAGAATCTCATTGAGCCCTTCTCCAATAAGGGCGAATCCTAGAGCGAGAATGACAATCATTAGACCGGGGAAGGTGATGACCCACCAAGCGCCTGTAATTAATTGATGCGATCCAAAGGTAAGATCCCAACCCCAGTCTGGGACATCAATCGGAAGCCCCAAACCAACGAAGGTCAATCCAGCTGCAACAAGTATTGCATCTGCGAAATTGATTGACATGACAACAATGGCAGAGGGGATGACGTTTGGAAGAATGTATCTAGACACGATTGCTCCTTCACTTCCTCCTAGGGCAACTGATGCTTCGACGTAAGGAAGTTCTTTGACTGTTATAACCCGGCTGCGCACCACTCTGAAGTATGAGGGGATATAAACTACGGCAATAGCCAGAGCCATGTTTACTACGCCTGGTCCTAGAATGGCCGCAATTGCGATAGCTAAGATTAGACCGGGGAATGCAAAAATGGCATTCATGATAAGCGACACGGTGTTATCAATTATTCCACCCCGATATGATGCAAAAAGTCCTAGAGGTACCCCAATGGAGAAGCATATGATAACGGATACGAATGCGACTTGTAGCATAATGGCCCCTCCCGCTATCGTTCGACTAAGTAAATCTTGACCAAGGGATGTTGTACCGAGTGGAAATTGGGGTGTAGGTGGTCCCAATAGTGGTCCTACATTGAGGGTGAAGGGGTCATAAGGAACGATCCATTCTGCGACGACTGTCATGTAGATAATTGCAGATACGATCAAAAAACCAGCAATGGTTATCCACCCCGAGGATTTGTACACATTTAAAATGGGAAATCCTTCATACAAAAATATCAAAATAATTCCCACTACAAAACCACCAAAAAACACAGCTCCAAAGAATTCGATCCATGCTGCGGGAATAAAAAAGATGCTTAAGCCCATTGTGATTATTGCGATAACTCCTGAAATGCCTGCAATGAGCAAAATACTAAGTCGTTGTGAAAGGAGTTTATATTTCACAACGCGTTTACGCACAATGTCGCTGTATAGGATAATAAGACCAATGATTATGTTTGCTGTGACTACGTGAACACCTAGACCACTATTTGAATTAATTGCCAACAAAATGAGGCTAACGACTAGTGATAGAGAGCCGCCAATAATAACAATAAAAATTATCCACCATCGTTTAGATTGCCCCTCAAAAGTTCCCCGAATCGGTGCCAACTGGAGAAAGATGCCTTTGATCGATTTTGTTTGTGTCAAAACTAATTTCAACTCACAGTCTAATTCGTGGGTCAAAGTAGGCATATAAGATGTCTACAGCAAGTGTTACGACAGCAACCATTATGGCGAAGAACACCACAGTGCCTTGGATTGCAGTGTAATCGCGATGGTAGATTCGGTCGACGAGGTAGGTTCCTAGCCCTGGCCAGCTGAATGTCGTTTCTGTTAGCACAGCGCCTGCTAAGAGTATGGCAACTTGAATTCCAATCATAGTTAGAATTGGTAGAAAGGCATTCTTCAGGGAGTAGCGATAGGTTATACTGAAGCTGGAAAGTCCTCGTGCTTTGGCTGACATTACAAAATCACTTTGTTGGGTCTCGAGCATATTTGTGCGTGTTAATCGTATGAAAATACCAAGGAGAATTATTCCAAGTGTGACGGAGGGGAGTAGGAGATAACGGATGGAAATGCCGAAAGCCCATATATTGCCTGTGAGAAGGCTATCAATGGTATACAGACCAGTTATTGTTGGTGGAGGCGTATAGTGGGGATCAAATCTAAGTCCACTTGGAAGGATTCTTAGCCATACTGAGAAAATTATCTGGAATATCATACCTAAGAAAAATACAGGAATTGCATAGGTGACAATGGCTAAAAGACGAATTGAATGGTCTGTAGTAGTGTCATATTTCCTTGCTGAGATAACACCTAAAATTACTCCAAACACAACTGCAAATAAGCCCGAGTAGATAGACAGTTCTAGTGTGGCAGGAAATCTAGCATGAAGATGTTGAATAATGGGACTATAATCTTGCATTGAAATCCCAAAATCTCCCCGAAAGAGCCCTGCTATGTAGTTTATGTATTGCTGCCAAATAGGTAAATCTAAGCCTAATCTTCGACGAAATTCAGCGAGTACTTCAGGACTTACATGCCGCTCAAAATGTAGAAGCGCTGGATCACCAGGCATAACACGAATAATGACGAAAACTAGTGTTAGTAGTAGGAAAACCATGGGTATTGTGAGCAGAACTCTACTGGTAACATAGGATTTTAGCGACATACTTTATGCACCATCTTCTTTGAAAAATAAAAATCTAGTGCTACCAGCACCAATCTTCATCGGGGAATCCATTTGGAGTCCATGATGTTATCGGAACTGATAGCACATACTTATGAGTTCTTTCATGGTCCAGTTGTTGCGGGGGGTCCTATGTACAGTAGCCAGTGTCGCCACAATACGGAGATATCTAAGATAACTCCGTGAATGGTGAGTTTGGTGACAGCAATGGTTCCGCTCTGCCAAAGTGGAATGACGGAACACTCATCGGCTTGCAAGTCTTGCAGGTCATGATAGGCGGTCTCTCGAGCAGATGAGGTGGTGGCGCTACGACCATCAACCCAGAGGTTGTATTGTGCAACTCCACCTGCTGGATAGGTTTCATTGTATCCTAGATTAAGCCAGGATGCAAATGGGAGGAACAGGTAGTTGTCAGGGTCAATGTAGTCAGGGTACCAACCGTAAATGAATACGGGCATTGTCCCCGCGTTTCTTTGGGTACGATACGTAGCCCATTCCAGTCCATGGAGGTTCACAGTAATGACGCCGCTAGCTTCGAGATCACTCTTGTATACAGCGGCTTGCTCTGCGCTTTGTGGATAGTGTCCAGAGTTCTCATAGTATAATTCGACAACAAGTGGGTGGGTTGCGTTATAGCCGTAGGGATCTAGGAGATCTACTGTGGCTGTATAGTTAGCGTCGCCCCATTGCTCGAAGGATGGTTTATGGTAGGCCATCCCTGCGGGAACCATACTGTACAACGGATCGAAATCACCAAGGAAGACGGTCTCGCAGACATGAGATCGATTTAAGGCGGCAGTAATTGCTTGTCGAATTGGAGTCTCATTGTATGGATAGATGTTTTGCTGGAAACACAGGTATTGGATTTGCGCACCTATGCCTTCCCAGACTCGAACATCGGGATTCGTTCTGAAAGTATTGATTTGTTGAGCTGTGAGTTGTCGGTAGGCGATATCAATTTCACCCGAGGTCATTGCTAAGGCTAGCGCAGAGTCGGATGCATAGAATCTGAGGATGATGGTTGGAGTTTTCGGTATGCCACTAGCCGCATCCCAATAATGGGGATTCGCAACTAAGCGCATTTCTTCATCTGACCCACCAACGCGTGTCCATGATTCGAGAATAAAGGGACCAAGGGCACCAGGATGACTATTTTCTGGGTCACCTTCGGCGTAGGGCACTAGTTCATCCATGGGCGCTTTTACGGGATCAATCATGAATGAGGCTGTGCATGCCATGAGTTGCAGGAATGGTGCAAACGGAATGCGGAGATAGAATCGGACATTGTATTCATCAATTATGGTTACGTTATCGATAATGTCGGCGTAACCCATGTTGAGTTGCGGTCCGTCGGGTTCAGCGAGGCCAACGCCTGTAAGGTTACAGTTCCTATCGAAGGTGTATTTCACGACTGAAGCATTGAAAGGTCTTGTTCCGTCGAAAGTAACTCCTTGCCGGAGAACGAAGTCCCATATGGTTCCACCAGCACTTGACGCCCAAGATTCTGCGAGTCCCGGTATGATATCATCGGGCCCTGCCTCAGAACCGGGATCAATGCCCACCAGTCCTTCGCTAAGTGAGTTAATGGTGTTCCAACCGAAGTAGTCATAGGATTGAGCGATGTCAAGACTAGATTCCACTGAGTCCGTTGTACCCATGATGATAACATTGGGTGCCGGAGGAGGTAGAAAGAGCATGTAGATGCCAACAGAACCAATGACGATAGCTACGATGATCACTATTGCAACGATTTGGTATCTTTTCATTTTTTTCCCTCGACGCTGCATTTTCTAAAATGCAGTCGTGTAGGGTCTTTTGCCCTTTGAGATATATAAGCCATTCCTTAGAGGAATTAAACAAACAAATGACTAATTTAATAATTCATGTACTGTTTGTATTGCTATTAAGAAGATAAAAACAGGTTTTTTCTAAAATCTTATGGAATTGTCCATTGTTTTAGAATGCTCCAATTCATGTTTAAATGATTAACTCCAACCAACATACATTATCTGAAAAAGAAAGTGGTGGTCGCATACCCTGAGAAAATATCACTCCAGAATCAGAGCTTATAGCTCCTTTCGAAAGCAACACACTTAGGCGGTACGTGGCGGCCCGCTCAACATCTCGCCGTGGCTCGATGCGTACACGGCCGCTCGTTCAAACCGGTCTTTTACCGGAGCCTTCGTCCACAATCCGGCGTTCAAGTCGCCAAGCCCGCCGTGGGCTATGCACCCAATGATTATGGAGTGGGTGATTCGTCTCGGGACCCGCTTCGCGCTTAGATGCTTTCAGCGCTTATCGGGCACAGCGTAGCTGCCCGGCGATGCCTTATCAGACAACCGGTACACCAGTGGCTGCGATCCGCCGTTCCTCTCGTACCGAGCGGACCTGACCCTCAATCACCCAACGCACCCAAAAGAGAGAATCCAACCTGTCTCACGACGGTCTAAACCCAGCTCACGTTCCCTTTTAACAGGCGTACAGCCTTACCCTTGGGAGCTAATGCACCCCCAGGATAGGAAGAGCCGACATCGAGGAAGCAAGCCGCGGGGTCGATATGGACTCTTGCCCGCGACGACTCTGTTTAGGGTCCCAGGTCGGTGTTACTTGGCGAGTTTTGTAATCGTGATGTGATGCTCTTGGTTGCGGTTACCCCAGGCTCCGCTTCCAAAGAGCACGTAGTGGTGTTTGAGAAGTGTGTGACTCGCCGTTCTCGTCCGGCCTGAGATTACCCCTGGGGTAATTTTTCTGACGTGACCAACCCTCATCGGTAGGGTTTGATCGTTCGCTAGGCCCTGCTTTCGCACCAGCGCCCTTTGCTTTTCGGGGCACTGTTAAGCCAGCTTTTACCCTTGCGCGCTACACGCGGTTTCTGTCCGCGTTGAGCTGACCTTTGGGCGCCCATGATATCTTTTCGTGGGCGTGCCGCCCCAGCCAAACTGCCCACCTGCTGGTGTCATGCGCCGTTTGGTGCATTAAGAGCTGCAAACATTAAAGGCTGGTGTTCCATTGGCGACTCCACCACCCCCGCAAGGGTGGCTTCGACGTCTCCCAGCTACGCTCTGCATCAATGCCCGTAACCCAGCAACAGGCTGCAGTAAAACTCCACAGGGTCTTCTCTTCCCTTTGGGTGTCCCTGGACTGTTCGCCAGGAGGTGGGTTCACCGGGTAGCAGGCGGGGACAGTAGGGACCTCATTGATCCATTCATGCGCGTCGGTACTTATCCGACAAGGCATTTGGCTACCTTAAGCAACCACATTGTGTGGCCGGACTATATCTTCACACTACTCTCCATACTATGGGTTTGAGTGGTGTGTCCGGCGTATAGTCTCTGAGGAATCCCGAAATTATTCTTCGGTTCCTAGAATATCTTCGAGGGAATATTTGTAGCGCCCTTTACGAGCGCGTTTGAAACTTCTGGCTTTCTTGACGAGTCGTTTGAACCCGTCTTCCGTGCCATGCTCTTTTCGTTCCAGCGCTTCAACGATTTCTTTGAAGATTTCAAAATCGTTCTTCTTTATCCGGAGTGGATACCGGGTGAAGAATGGAATTACCTTCTCTACAAGTTGACGGCGGTTATCCACAATGAAGATGAGCAGGTTTTCCTGCCCGGGTTTGGGGATAATCCGTCCAGCATTGAAGGCAGACTTGAGATCTTCGAGGACATCTCGCGCGGAATGATGTTGTGTGACATGGAAGACTGGGTCTATGACCCATCCGAATCGTGCAGTGTCTTGCTTCTTGATTGAAACACTGAAACATCCTTCGGCATCGATGATACCGAGCAGATACGAGTATATTTTCTGTCTTCGCATGTAACTCACCTGTTTTCGGTTTCCTGCTGATTACTCTCATTTCCTTCCGCATTGTCCCTTACTCAGGAGCGAAAGGATCGAGCGTTCCAGCATATAGCCGGATTTTACGACTCCCATTTGGTGTTTAGCTAAGAGTCATAGTTACTCCCGTCGTTTAACTGTGCTTGAGCCCATTGAACTGAGCCTTAACATACAGTCACTGGACAGGATTCACCGACTGTACACAGGCTTTCGCCCTTGCAGTCGGCTATGTTTGTATTGAACAGATGGGCCCCCCTTGTCACTGCGACCTCTGGTCCCCTGCGAGCAGAAGACCTAAGGCACCCCATCTTCCAAGGGTACGGGGCTAATTTGCCGAGTTCCCTCGCCTGCTGTAACCCGAAACGCCTGAGCCTACTCAGCTAGGGGCACCTGTGTCGGTTCTGGGTACGATCACGGGGGCTCCTTCCCGCGCGCCTTTTCAGTGGATCCAGGGCCCAGCGGTACCCACCTTATACGGTAGGCCACTCCTGCGTTGGTCTGCTTCTCACCGTTACGGTACTTCACAGATGTATGCAGTTAGATAGGGCGAAAACCCTACACCA
>JAEOSK010000021.1 GCA_016840405.1 Candidatus Hermodarchaeum yapensis | reverse complement strand
CTAAGAAATTATGTTGAAAGTGCCTAATTCGCTTTTGATCTCGCAGATTTGATACGGTGGGTCAGTATTGTGCTCATTTTTTCAACGATTTCATCGGGCATTTTTGTAAATAGGACCTTTGGTTTAGGTAGTTTTATTTCAGAGGTAAGTGGCTCTAGACAATCTTTCACCGTGGTTTCGTGAACATTTCCGGTTTGACCTACTTGTAGCCAGAGGCGCTCCGCTACAGTTGGCATTGCTGGTTCAATTAAAATGGCGATAGCCTTGAGGAGTTGTAGACATTGATACAAATCGCTTTGGCAACGTGTAGAGTCTTCTTTGATTGATTTCCAAGGTTCACATTGTTGAAAGGTTGTGTTTCCATACGCGGCAAGTTGCATAGTATTGTCTATCGCTTCTTTGAACCGAAATTCATCCACTGATTTCTGAACAGATTCGATTGTCTGAGTGATCTTCTGCTTAGTCTCTGGAGTAAGGGAGCCTTCAGGAATTTTCCCGTAGTTTTTATGAATAAATAAAAGCACTCGGTATGCATAATTTCCGAAAATACCGACCAGTTCGTTGTTCATTTTGGTTTGAAAGTCCTTCCAGACAAAATCCAGGTCCTTGGTAAACCCTGTGTAAGATAGCATATAATATCGGACTGCATCAAGGTCAATTTGGTTCTTGATGAAATCGTCTTCGATATCAATGACGAATCCACGGCTCTTTGATAGTCCGTGACCTTCGACTTTGACCATGCCGCTTGCGACGACAGCATATGGTGTATTGTAGTTAGCGCCCTTGAGTATTGCTGGCCAAAAGATTGCATGATGGTAAACAATGTCTGCTCCTATGAAGTGAACGAGCTTTCCGTCGCGAATCCAGTACTTTTCCCAGTCAGCACCTTTCTGCCGCGCCCATTCCTCGGTAAAAGAGATATAACCTGCATAATTTTCTGCCCAAACATAGAGTACAAGTTCATCGTCATCCGGGTATGGAATACCCCACTTTAGGTTACGTGAGATGTTCCATTCTTTAAGCCCTTGCCGAATCCAGCCTAGGGCATAATTTCTCGCAAGGGGAGTTCCTTTCAATTGCTCATTATACTTGATGAGGAAATCAGTGAAGTCAGGCAGTTTGAAGAAGTGATGGCGTGTTTTCTTTATGATAGACGGATTCCCACAAGTTACACATCGGGGGTCGATGAGCTGATCTGCGTCAAGGTACCTTTGACAGCCTTGGTCACATTCATCACCACGGGCTTGAGCCCCACAATAGGGACATGTTCCTGTAAGAAATCGATCAGCTAGAAATGTTTGGCAGGTTTCACAATAGGGTAATCCAACTTCTCGAGTTTCGATGTGCCCATTTTTCTCAAGAATTCGAATAATGGTTTGGGCTCTCCGATAATGATACGGTGCTTCGGTGGTCCCATATAAATCGACGTTGATATTCAATCTCTCAAAGATGCTTTTATAGTGGGTGTGGTATTTCTCGGTAAATTCCTTGGGGGAAAGACCTGCCTGCACAGCAGCGAGTTCAATAGGGGCACCATGAGTATCAGATCCACAGAAAAATATCACGTCAAGGCCAAATCGCTTGAGGTATCTAGTATACGCGTCACCCGGAATATAGGTGCGAAGGTGGCCAAGGTGGGCAGAACCGTTCGCATAGGGTAATCCACATGTGACAAGGATTTTATCAGATTTAGATAAGTTCAAGATGATCCCTCCTTTGAATAAAGAGTCCAGATTCACAGTATGACCTTGACTGTGAGGGGATACTTCACATGGTCACGACTTACCTTTGAAGTTTTTCATTCTCGTTCAATGATTTCGTGCATGACTTCTATGAAATAGGGCATCACTGGAGGCTCGAATTCGGAACAGATTACAAATCGCGGGTTTTCATCTACTTTTGGATTGATCTATCCCCAAGAAGACCTAATCCTTCAAGGCGACGATGAATTGCAGACTTCAAATAGTTCGTTGCTGAACATAATATTATGCTCAGGAGCTTCAGGTATCGCCTCTACCCAAATCAAATGCAACGAGAGCGGATTCGGAAAACCAATGATGCTTGTCGCTTTGTCTATAACTGGGCATTGGAAACCAAGAAGAAAAGCTATGAAATGGATGGAACGAACCTAAGCTGGTTCGACCTGAACAACCGTCTAGTAGAACTAAAGGAAAATCACCCTTTTCTCAAAGACGTATACTCCCAATCTCTCCAACAAGCGGCTAAGCGCCTCCACATAGCCTTCCAACACTTCTTTCGCCGCATCACTAATGGCAAGGAACAGCCAGGTTATCCAAAGTTCAAACGGCGCAAGGCGCATCGGCAATCCTTTGATGTGCCCCAGTTTTTCACTGTTGATTTTGTTAAGGGGCGAGTCAATCTCCCTAAGATTGGGGCGGTTATGACTATTATCCATCGAAGGTTCACGGGTACTCCAAAAACCTGTACTATTGTTTCGACCGTCACGGGCAAGTTTTTCATCTCGATTATAGTCGACGATGGAAAAGTCCCGCCTCCGAAGCCACAGGCGACGGACCAGACGTCGGTTGGGGTTGATGTTGGATTGACGAACTATGTCACTATGTGTACTGGTGAAAAGGTTGGGAATCCACGCTTTCTACGAAATGCATTGAAACGTCTTCAGTGCCTGCATCACAGATTAAGCAAAAAGGTGCAGGGGAGTCGAAACTGGGAAAAAGCGCGACAGCGATTGGCTCGCTGCTATGAGCGAGTAGTTAATCAGCGGGCGGACTTTCAGCAGAAGCTCTCGACCCGATTGATTCGCGAGAACCAAGCAATCATGGTGGAGAGTCTCAACGTCTACGGATTGTTACGTAATCGGCAGCTTGCCAAGTCGGTAGCTGGAGCCGCCTGGTCCCAGTTCCTTAGAATGTTACGGTATAAAGCCGAATGGTATGGCAAAACTCTAATTGAGGTGGGCTTGTTTGCACCCACATCAAAGCGGTGTCATAACTGTGGTCACATCAATATGGCACTCTCTTTGGAAGACCGAGTATGGATCTGCCCTGCATGTGGTAAGCTTCTTGACCGGGACATCAATGCCGCAAAAAATATTAAGATGATAGGACTTGTGTCCATTATAACACCGAGGGAACCTCGGGTTGGGCCTGTGGAGCTGTCAGTGGTAACTGAAGCGTCGAAGCAGGAAACTCCACCAATTAGTGTGGAGTAGTTCACAAATATAGAAAGCGGGAACTGAAAGGTTGATTGTCTATTGACGGGGCTGTTAATTTATGACCTTAACCGCGATTATCCTCATTGATGTTGATCCTCCCCTCACCGATACAATATTTGATGCGTTGAAAGATTTACCGATGGTGAAAGAAATTTCATCTGTCTACGGAATCCATGATATCTTTTGTCTCATTGAAGTAGCCAATGAAGAGAAGCTTAATGAATTCATCTTCAAAAAACTCCGACCCACAGACGGAGTAAAAGAAACCCTAACTCTTATGGTTTCACAAATCATCCGAAAAGATTAGCTTTTCATCGGTTCACTTAGCAAACCAAATTCTGTGAACTAAAAAATGCTACTCCATACAAGAAAAAACGAGCTAGTTTTTGCTCTGCAGTTGAGGAGTTTAAATAATTTGCAGAAACCACTCTCTTGAAGGAAGCGAAGGGATATGATGTAATGTTGTGTCCGCATCGTTCCTCGCCCTCCCCTCGCTCCCCCTCCCTTCACCTTTTCAATGGCACCTTCGCTTCCTTCTTCAATTCTCAGATTTCATTCCTGGGATGAATAAAAGTGGAGCAATCGTTTGTTCTTTCCAAACGTAAGACTCTTACCTAAGCTGGTGCTGAATGGTTAGAAGAGGTGAGGACCATATCCCCTTTTCCTAATGACATTGAAAGCTCTGAAACTGACGAATCTCAGGAAGCACAATATGTGGTGAAAGTCGTGTTTTGTGGTGATTGGGGCGTAGGAAAAACTAGTCTGGTTCGTCGGTTTGCGGAGAATAAATTCGATCATGATTACAAGCCAAGCATTGGTGTAAATGTTGTAACCAAAATTTTGGATGTTAAAGGACGAAAACTAAAGCTGCAAATGTTCGATACCGGGGGACAGGAGCGGTTTCGAACCATGCGGCAACGATATTACACAGGAGCCAATGCCGCCGTCTTTGTTTTTGATGTGACCCGTGCCTCGTCTGCATCGGCAATCGAATCTCGGTGGATTGATGAAGTAGAGGAAGTATTAGGTTCAGACTATGAGAGACTTTTGTTAGCAAATAAGATTGATTTAGACCATGAACGAGAAGTGTCTGAATACGCTGCTAAACAGGCGACAGACCGAATGAAAGGGAATTATTATGAAACAAGCGCCTTTGATGGGAGGAATGTTCACGACGCCTTTTTAGACCTTGCAACTCGATTAATGGACAAACTCTTCACGGAGACGTAAATGAATGCTATCAAATCAAGGAACCGTAAGTGAAGAATACATTCAACTTTGTTTCATGGTGGATGCATTAGTCAAGGAAGCCAAAGGAAAAGATTTCGTTGTAATTGACAGTTATTTTGGACCACCTGATTTTAAACATAAAGACAAAACCCCTAATCCAGACGAACTTCTCAAATCTCTTCACACTTTTCGCGCCAGAATACGAAAGGAAATACACGAAGAACCACATCGAACCTTTCTCACTAAACAATTGGATGCAATAGTTCTACTTGTGCGCTATGCCCTTGATGATAACGTGACTTTTGAAGAACGAGTACGAACAGGACTTGACGTTGAAGTTGTAACAGTTTCCAGTGAACGCATCGAAGAACTAGCTGAACAAGCCAATCGCGCGCTCCGTAAAAAAGTCCTGAAAGGAGATTTAACGTCAATGGCGGCCCGTTGGCGAAAACAAGCTATGACAACTGGATCCGAGATCATTCCCATCGCACAAGAAATCGCAATGGATGCACGTCGGTCAACTCAACGTGTTCTCTTCGAATTACCTGAAACTGAAAGTGTTGAATTTCGGGCCGTGCCTGATGCTCCTTGGAGCGCTTACAACTACTACCAAGGCGATTTTAAAGCGGTAATAGAAATCAACACCCAACTCCCTCGGAGTAAATACGGAATATGGAAATGGGTAACCCACGAGGCGTATCCTGGACATCAAACACAATTGGTTCAACGTGAACTAGGGTATCAGCAAGACACACAAAATCTCGAAGCCACAATAGCACTCATCAATACTCCTGATTGCACCATCGTTGAAGGACTAGCAGAAACTGGTCCTAACATCCTAAGTTCCGACCGACCTCCAACAGAAGCCGAAACCATCACTTCGTATATAACCCAATTACGTCGAGCAGTTGGGGTTAACGCATTAGTTATGCTTCAACAGCAACAAAAAAACGAATCAGAAGTTCTCGGATACATCAAAGAATTGGGTGCTTATGAAGAAGCGTATGCAAAAGCCCAACTTCCCTTTATGATCGACCCCATATGGGGACCCTATGGCTTCACTTACTTCGTTGGGGCTTGGCTTGTGAAAGGCTTCTTTAAAGCGGCTCAAGAAGCCAATCTCCTTGATGAGTTCATTAACGCTCTATACTATGAACTCCATACTCCTTCAACTCTAAAAACACGAATCAAAGATCTTGACCTAAAACTCCCCAACCAGCTAATTTAACTTCAACATCAAAAAAGCAACACCAATATAGCAGCGTAACGGTCATTTCTTTAGAGGGACTAATCCTGACCGCGAATTCTATGTTTCCAGGTGTCAAGCCGGTAGTCAATACGTTTTTTGGAGCTCCCATTGACCCAACACCAGCAACATTCGTTGTCACTGGCGTGCCGTTTGATAAAACAAGTACCTATCGCCAGGGGTCAAAGAAGGGCCCAGCTGCTATTCGGACAGCCTCTCAGCATATTGAAAGCTATTGTCTTCAAGAAAACTTAGACTTCGATGCTGCTAAACTTCCCATTGCTGACATTGGGGATATTAACTTCGACGTTGAATCAGTTTCAAACATGTTGAAGGCAGTAGAATCCGTTGTTGCGCAATTAAATCAACAAGATAAGGTGCCAATACTATTGGGTGGTGAACACACCCTAACACTAGCCGCTGTCCGAGCTCTTCCTCGTGACATTGTATTAGTCCAGTTTGACGCTCACATGGATCTTCGTGACCGCTACAATGACCTCGAATTCTCTCATGCTTGTGTCCAACGACGCATCATAGAGCAACTTGGACCAGACCATCTCATTCAAATCGGGGTCCGAGCTGTGGCAAAGGATGAATACGATTACGCTGAAAAACACAACATCGTCTACTATACAAGCAAAGATATCAAAAAAGAAGGCGCATCGGCAATTGCACGTCGGATTAATGATGCCATCCCTCCCGGTCCTCCAGTATACATTTCGGTGGACATGGATGTGCTTGATCCTGCTTACGCTCCTGGAGTAGGCAACCCGGAAGCCGCTGGAATCACTACTTCGGAACTTCTTTCTATTCTTCGTGTAATTACTCCTCGTGCGACAATTTTTGATATAAACGAAGTCACTCCACAATATGACCAAGGAATTACTGCGATTTGTGCAGCAAGAATAATAACTTCCTTCCTCTGCATTCAAGCCAAACGACGCAATTTAGCCTCTCCATCGGATTAAAATCGGTGGTTCAAGTTCTCATTTCAATGTAGGAAAGGCGTAAATATCTCTTTATAATAGGGGCTTCTCCATGACTGGATGGTGACACTATTGCCGGATATATTACAGGTTCTTAGGACGATTGGCTCGCGAGTCGATGAAAAAATGCTTGAGCTCCTTGCTGAGGGAGCCGCAAAAGACTTCCATGAGGTTGTGTTCCACCAAGTCCAGGCAGGGGGAAAACGCATTCGTCCCGCTTTATCAATTCTTTTTTGCGAAGCCACTGGTGGTTCACTCGAAGATGCCTTATCTAGTGCCGCTGCCATTGAATTGACTCATAATTACTCACTCATTTTGGATGATATCATCGACGATGCCAATGTTCGTCGTAACCTACCAACAACTTGGAAAAAATTCGGTCTTTCGTTTGCCATTCTAGCCTCAACACATTATCGTGAAGCGATTGAAGAAGGCGTGCTCCAGTCCCCCAATCCTCTTCCAATTGCTCGTATCATTGCAGATACAATCCGAGAGTTAGTTGAGGGAGAACGCCTTGATGTGCTCTTCGAACAGCTTCCAGGTGATCAAGATTATGCTGATAAACACCGCTACCATGATGTTAACTTAGAAGATTACGAGTCTATGATTGGATACAAGACTGCAGCTCTCATCCGAGCCGCATGCGAAGTTGGAGTTATTTGTGCAGGTGGTTCAAAGGAATTACAATCTGCTGCTAGGAACTTTGGCTGGAAGGCTGGAATTGCGTTTCAACTGGCAGATGATATCTTAGACCTTTTCGCCGAAGAAGCTAAACTCGGAAAAAAACTAGGCAAAGACATCTATGAACATAAACTTGGCAACGCAATCATTCTCCATGCAATTCCGTTATTATCTGACACCGATCGCTCCTTTGTCCTTAATGTTCTTCGTTCCCCAGAACCCACGGAATCTGAAGTGATGAAGATAATCAAACTCCTAAAGCAAACTGAGGCTAGTAGCATTGTGCAAAAACAAGCCAAACAATTAGTGGACGCAGCAAAAAAGGCACTTAAAGCCTTCCCCAATCAAAAATCAACCCAACTCTTGACCTCGTTGGTTGATTTCATTTACCAACGCTCATTCTAGCATATTTCGAATCTTACTCTAATCCATCCGTCTCCATAAGTGCCCGCAGCTCTTGAAGGGTGAGCTTTTGACCGGACTGCTGTTTTGTCCGCGCTTGCTCTGCTAATCTCTCCATCGCCACTTTCTCCCGCTCTCGACGAGTTTCCTTTCGACTTTTCCGAATAGTGTCTAATTGGGCTTTGAGGGTCAGCTCTTGTTCACGGAGTTCATCAAGCCGTTCTCGCATTTCATCGGCTTCCTGCAGACATTGAACATACATCTGATGTGCTTCTCCAGCCTCAGTTCGTGATGGATTAAGATTCTGTGACAGTTGAATGACACTTTTGTGTTTCAGTTGGGCCTCTTCAACTACCGCAACCATTCTTTCATGATGCTCTTGGGCCTTACTGCGCGCATCCTGAATTTCCTGCCAAAGCTTCTCCATTTCTTCGGTTAAATCAGCGGGTTTAGGTGTATCTGTTGGCGTAGACGCGATGGTCCTCGACAGTCTTTCCATCTCTTCAATAACTGCCTTCTCTTCATCCACTGTTAAAGACGTCGTCTGCTGCTTCCATTCAAGCTCACGAAATTCACGTTGCATGTCTTCCAATGACACATATTCTTCTGGACCCCTTCTTTTTCCACGTAACTCGTTCAACTGCTCCTGTAATTCACGTGCACGATCTGTTTCCTTATCTCGCAGCTCCTTTTGACGTTGAACCTCAGCATTCAGTTCATCACGAGCATCCCGCTGCTCTGAAATCTCATCATGAATTTGAGGAGCCTCAGTTCGTAATTCATCCCGGCGATCACGCCATTCCCAGGCTTGATTGCGTGACTCTTGAATTGCGCGTACACATACACGCATCGCTGCTTGAACTTTCCGCAATTGTTCAAGGATGGTTCCAAACGCATCTTTGTCGGGAGCGGATTTTTCAGCCATATCGCCCACATTTCATCTTGTTAGTAATCGAAGTTCGTGTAGCTCCGTACTACTCTGCCTAAAGCTTTTTGGGCTTGAAGATAAGAACGCCTAGTAGTGTTAGTCCAATGACAATTCCGTTACTAAGAATGAATGACAAATTAACCGCAATTCGAAAATTTATGCAAGATTCAAATATTGATGCATGGTTAATCTATGATTTTCGGGGAATCGATCCAACCGGAGAAGCCCTCCTTGGTCATCTTGCACCCCGCTCACGTCAATATGCTCTACTCATCGCGAAGGATAATCCAATCGTCCTCATCAAATCACCTGTGGATTCTCCTGAACTAATGGATATTGATCCAACCATCAACACATTCGATGCACGAACCCAAGCTGACTTCTTACTTGCGATTCGAGATCATACCCAATCCTTTGAACGCATTGCAGTAAATTTAGGTGAAAACCCACAAACAGATGTTTTACCCGCTGGACGATTCATGCACCTATGTGCCATTGCCCCCAAGGTTCGATGGGTGATGGGAGAAAATCTAATGCAAATTGTACACTCTGTTCTCTCATCCGAACAACTAGATAATCACAAAAAAGCTGCACTCACCTTAACCAAAATCATGGAAGAAGCCTTTTCCTTTCTTGCTGATAGAATCGGAGGTGCAACCGAAGAGGATGTCGCGGTATTTATCCGAAATCGTTTAGCAAAGGAGAAACTTACCTCGGTTGATGCCCCGATGGTTGCCGTGCAAGCAAATGCTGCCAATCCCCATTACACACCTGGCGATGTAATGATACGAAAGAATCAACTGGTTATGATTGATCTTTGGGCAAAATGGGAAATATTCGCTGATATTACTTGGATGGCGTTTACAGGATCCAAGATTCCTTCAGAAATTCAGACAGTTTGGGATGTCGTTAAAGAGGCCCAGAGACGGGCTACCGCTGCGGTGAAACCGCATATCGAAGCAAGAATTCCTGATGAACAAGCCCGAGAAGTAATGATTATGGCAGGATACAAAGACGCAATCCTGCACCGGACCGGGCATAGTATTGACTCGTTGTCTCATGGAAAAGGAGCAAACCTGGATAGCTACGAGATGCCCGAAACACGGCTTCTACTCCCCAATACCCTAGTTTCAGTAGAACCAGGAATATACCTTAAAGGAAAATTTGGAGTCCGTAGTGAAATCAATGTAATGGTTACTCAGTCCGGTCACCACATCACAACACCACCACAAGAAAAATTCTTGTGTCTGTAAAACACAGAGAAGAACGAATATCCTCTAATGAATAGAATCCGGCGGGAACATCAACAATGGCAGATAAATTTGTATTACTCCTCGAATTCTCCTCAGGAATTATAGAACCATTACCTCTCTCAACCGAAGCGTTAGCCGATGACCGAATCGTGATAGCCATCGATGAACTCAAAGAACGCGTATGGCTATGGCAAGGTGCCTCAACAAGTCTCGTTGAACGACGTGCAGCCCAACGAAAAGCCCGTTCAATCGTAAGTGCAGGTTACCAAATCGGACCCTATCGCATAGGTCGCGATGTCTCAAATATTGAAATCATTGAAGGCGATATTCTCGACGATCCCGAAGTCAAAACTCAATATGATCAACTACATCATACACTTAATCAAAAATTCACAATTTCAGATGGCGTACTTGGACGGTTTGGTGGCACTCCCTCTCCTGCTCCTACGGCGGTTGAAGTCCCCCCACCTGCGCCGACTCCAACAACCACTCCCCCTCCCCAGCCAGAACCCAAACCCGCACCAGGCACTCTCCAACCAGAAACAACAACTGAACCCGTCGCTTCAAAACCTAAACGCGATTTAGATGACTTGGGAGTAATTCGAGTCGGAATACTCATCTCCTCAATTCTTGACCACTTCTCAATGTGCTACATTAGTACAACTAAGATAGAAGACGGAACCCGGTACACTATCGAAGATCCAAACGGCATCATTTGCCAAATCGACGTTACTAATGGTTCTGTACACTTCCTGCAACGATACGATTTCCAAGGAAAACGAAAAGAAATCCTAGCCCTTCTCCGAGATCGATTAGCTGCTGCAGATCTATGATTCCCACTATTTTTTGGAGTTGAATTGCAGGAATTGTATGGGAACCTCCAACCGTATCAGGTGTAGAGTCAACTTAATAAAAGATTGAAACCAACCCTAATCTGGACCTCGCAATGAGATTGCGCTGTATAACGGCGAGAATATTGCGAAAATATTGATGCCACATACCGTCGGCTTAGGTTCTTGATCTAGGCTGCTGGGGTTCAATGGGGTGCAATATCCGTGACTCGACTTGTAATGTTGGAAGTTGGTGGCTTAGGTTTTGTTCGCTCAATACGACCCGGTTCGAAGAAATTACGTGGTGACGTGTGCGTAGTTGTAGTCGATGAATCAACCCAAGCGCTTTGGTTCTGGATGGGTAGCGGTGTCCAATATGATAAACGGCGAACCGCCAAAGGCAAAGCAGAACAGATGAGTATTGAGGGTCAACGTATCGGTGATGAAGTCCTTGGCCGAGGATATTCCCTAGTCACTATCGATCAGGATGGGTTGGAAAACCCCACAACTGCGAATAACTATAACGCGTTAATTGCCCTACTTGATTCCCCAATGGAGATCCATACAGTTGCAAACCCCAAAGGAACGCTCATAATTGGAACCCTTCAAGGTGCAGCTCCTTCAGGTGCATCAGTTGTCACTAGTGCTCCAACGCCAGCTGAATCCCCTCCCGCTGAGGATCCAAAGCCTGTACAACCTGCAGTTAAAGCACCCTCCAAAAAAGCCACAAAGCTTGACCTGGAAGCTGCACTAATGGCAATTATTCGTGTTCACCAACAAGTTCACATTGAATTCAAGAGTTCGGGTGATACTGAAGAAGTGATTATTGAAGCGATTGACGGATTGCAACACAAAATGAAACGCAGCAAGGGCAAACTTACCTTCAAATGGGATTCAAAAACTCCCAAGGAACTAAAAGATCTGGTAGCCCTTGAACTGAAAAACCTTGCAGGCTAATTCATGAGCGATCGCAGGTCAATCGGAATGCTCCTCCTTCTTTTCCCAATGGCACTGATACTTTCCTATGCCTTTATTGGCGGAGGGATAAAGCTCCTTGACTACCTCACTGATAAAATTGCCCAATCCCGACAGCGTCAGCTCCTCCATTGGTTCTTGTCAATTAGTCTAATAATAATCATCAACATCTGGGTTATCCTTGATTTTTACACAGCTGTACTCGCTCTTGGATTGGCGTTTGGATTACTCGGAGCACGGAAAGTCGACAATATTTACTTTACAATTATTGCAGTAATTAGTCTCTACGTTGCATTATACCAAATCTTTGGTGTATTCTTATTTTTACTTCCAACCCTCTTCGCTCTCATTCCTGCTGTAATAATAGACGAGGTTATACATTCTGCTGCTCAAAGAACATCTCAACCCACTCTCCAATGGGTGTTGACACATCGTCCACTTGTAAAAATCGTAGTTCTTATCCTTCCCTTTTTCGGGCTTCTTACATTTATCCACACCGTTGGTTTCTGGTGCTTTGATATTGCTTACGACCTAGTCGCCTACTATTTTCGCGCGCCGAGTACAATCAACCACTAGTATTTTCTGGGTTAGTTTTTCTTTTGAATCGTCTTAGACTATTTCGGAAAGGTTTAAGTCGGCTCAGTTTCCAAAGAAGCATACACAGGTGAGGCTACACTATGAAAGCCAATATTTCGCTTTCTTACAGCGGGCGAACTCGAGAGGAACATGCCACGCAAAATGGACACGTGAACCTGTTATTGAATCAACACGGACGTATCATCAGTAAATTACCCCTTGGCGATGGACGGTACAACTTCGTTATCGAACTCGAGGATCTTGAACGGTTCACAAATTCGCTTTTCGAATTCACTCGCCAAAACCCTTGGCTTCGGGTAGAGAAAGTATCTGCCCATGCCTAAGATTCTCTTCTCTGCTCAGCACTAGGCTAATACAAACCGTTGACCAATCTCGGGAGCCGTGGCCAAGCACCGCAAATGCTTTTTGACCAATCGTGTGAGCCCTCGGCATGCACTGGGGCTTCCATGGATACAAAAGACGTGTTGGGGTGTATTCTCGCGTAGTGAAGTAAGAAAACTCTTGAGTTCCGGTTTATCCGCATGAGCGCTGAACCCGTACAATTGTTCTATTCGTGCACGAACTCGCCTTTTTCGCCCATAAAGTGTCACTTTGCGTGCTCCTTGGATAATACGATGACCCAACGTTCCTGGCGCCTGAAATCCAATAATCATCAAGTGCGTTTTTTGATCCTCAATCCGTCGATAAAGGTGGCGGAGAATCCGTCCTCCATTCATCATTCCCGAACCTGCAACAATCAGTATGGGTCCATTTTGTTGGCTTAAACGATCACTGTCTTCATGGGACTCAATATATTGAAGACCTTTGAAATCCAAAGGCGCATCACCAGATTTAATGAGGTTCCACGTTTCTTCATCGAAGCACTCTTTATGGCGTTTGAAAATCTCGGTAGCTCTAATGGCAAGAGGAGAATCAATTGCCACGGGAATTATGGGTACCCGTGAATTTTCTACAAGGCAATTCAGGGCATAGATTAGTGCCTGTGTCCGACCAATTGCAAAGGCAGGCACTAGGATATGACTCCGATGTCGGTTTGCTTTGATAATGACCTGTTCAAAGCGTTTGATTGTTTTAGAAAGGGGTTCGTGTATGCGGTTGGCATAGGTTGATTCGCAGAGCAGATAAGTGGCTGCGGATGGATAATCTGGGTCGCGGATTAGGGGAGTGTTCTTTCTTCCGATATCTCCCGTGTCAACTATGTGAACAACTTTCCCTCGCTCTTCAACCCAGGTTTCTACTATAGACGAACCCAGAATATGACCTGCATCTCGAAAGCAAAGCGTGACATTCCCAGGAAGCGCTTTTTTTGAGTTATATTTGACTCTTCGAAATTGTTGGATTGTTTGTTCCGCATCCCTTACAGAAAAGAGGGGTTCTGGATCAAAGATGTGATCGCTTTTTATGGTTCTTTGGCGTGATCGTGCCCTTGTCGCGTCTTCTTCCTCTGATTCAGCTACATCTCTTAGCAGGAGATCGCATAAATCCGCTGTCGCATGGTTGGCATATATTGGGCCACGAAAACCAGCCCGGACAAGTAAAGGGAGTCGTCCACAATGGTCAAGATGAGCATGACTCAAAATAACATAATCGATGGTGGACGGGTCAAAGGAAAAGGTTCGATTACGATGAGCTTGTTCTGCAGGATTTCCTTGAAAAAGACCACAATCAAAAAGAAACGAGGTGGTTTTTGTTTGAATTTGGAACATGCTCCCCGTAACGGTTTGACCTGCGCCGTGAATAGTCAGTTCCAACTCTTGTAACACCTACAAGGAAATCTCCGGTTTGATTGGAGACCAGCGGATGATTTAGCTGAACAGTTCAAAATCTGTGGATCCGCCCTTTCCTTCCCCTTCGTCTTCTGATTCGGATTCAGCGGCTTCTTCAACGTTTTCTTCAGATGTGGGTTCTGTCTTCAGTTGAGAAAGTTGTTCCCGCATCGCGTCAAAAACTGATTCCTGTTTAGTCTCCTCTGTGGTTTCTGGTGAAGGAGTAGGAATTCCTGCTCCCACGGTCTGTTGCCCATCAGCTGTAAGCTGAGGAGCCTGACCAAAACATCGAGTAAAGGCTTCAAGATCTTCTGGAGCGGTTGCACGAATTTCGGTAAAGAGAATTGCATCTCCTTGACAGATAAATCGCAATTGAAGGCGAAGTACTGACACCTGAAACTCGCTAGGGCCAATTGGTGTCATGTTGGCTTGCCCATAACAATCGGCTACCGCAAAGAGAACTTTAGTCGCAAGTTGTTCTTCGTAAGTGAGAATTCGTCGACGAGTAGGAGTCTTTTGGCGTGTAGGTTCAGGAATAATGGCCTGCTCGAAGACCTCGACTCGGTCTTGAATCAAATCATCAAAGGTCGAAATCGCTACTTCTTCTTCTACGACAACAAGATACTCTGACGTTTTTGGATTAGATTCGAGAAGTTTTTTCAGAAGTGTTGCTTTTGAACTCTTAAGGTCTCCTGGGATTTCAATGAAGTTGGTGCATTTTGTACCAAAATGAATATCATCGATATGAATACCATTCTTCATAATAAATCGTGCTTGGCGAGTCGCTGTTGTCCGTTGTAACATCGATGTTCCTTGACCAAGCCATACCCAGACAATAGCTTCTGGTTCATCAACAACAAGGATTGCTCTTCCATCTAAAAGGTGGTTGGGATTCCAATGTAACGGCTGTAATTCTCCCCCCTCACCAAGGACTTCTATCATCCCTATGTATTGTTTCATCTTAACTCGTTCCACCGCTAGAGTGAGTATCACTTTTTTGTAGCCGCGAATCGCGTTTCCTCATTACATATGAGGATAAAGGGGTTATATTACCTTGTCGTGTCAGGTTCAATCTTTTCTGAGTTCAGCTAAGATTTCTTGAGCTCGGTCAAAACGAACGCGTTTTTCGGCAATCATTTTCTGAGCGATCGTATCTACTTCATCTCCAATGGCTCCAGCGGCTATTGCAACATTGCGAGAATGTAGTTTCATGTGACCTGTTTGAATTCCCTCTTGACTTAGCGCTCGTAGTGCGGCAAGGTTTTGGGCTAGACCCACACTTGCAATGATTTCAGCAAGTTCATTTGCTGTTTTTACACCAAGAATTTTCACACATAAGCGCGCCACAGGATGAGTACGTGTTGCCCCTCCGACAAGACCCACCGCCAACGGTAGTTCTATACTCCCCTGTAAATCGCCTGAAGGTGTCTTCTCATATCGGGTTAGCGATTGATACCCTCCCTCTCGTGTTGCTGCATATGTATGCGCACCTGCTTCAACGGCGCGAAAATCTTGCCCAGTGGCGAGTAGGACTGCATCTACTCCATTCATAATTCCTTTGTTATGAGTAGCACATCTGTAGGGATCAGCTTGTGCAAAAGCATAAGCCTTCAATATTCCATCAACAGCCTTTGAACCGCCAAGTTCTTTTGCAGGAAATGTTGCAGTAGCTCTGGCAAGCCGATGCTCTGCGAGATTGGAAAGAATCCTTAGGTAGACTTTTCCTTTCGTTAATTCTTCTAAGAGTGGAGCAAGTGCTTCACACATAGTATTTACAGCATTAGCTCCCATTGCATCACGAGCATCAACGAAAATATGTACCACAATCATCGGTCCCATAATTGTGTCAAGTCGTCGAACCTGTAAGTCTCGTGCTCCCCCACCAAACTTCACTAGTACAGGATCTTGAGCATTTGCAACCTTGAGTAGATTTTCTTTTTGCTCTGTTATACTCTTTTCTGCCTTATCCAAATGGGGTATATCTGCGACTTGTATTTGTCCAATCATAACCGGGTCCGTTGTACTTGCCGAAAAACCTCCTGTTTGGCGTGTCATCCGGGCAGCATTAGAAGCGGCAGCAACCACGGAGGGTTCTTCCAAGGCCATAGGAACAAGAAAATCTCGACCATTTATCTGAAAATTCGTTGCGATTCCAAGAGGAAAGGGGAAAGTGCCCACAACGTTTTCGATCATTCTATCAGCGGTTGAAGCATCTAATGATCCAAACTTTTCTAACACCGACATATCGTCTTCGGTTAAATCAGCAAATTCCTGAAGTTTTTTCTGTCGCTCCTCAATTGAGAGACGATAAAGTCCTCTAATCGCTGAAGTTTTGTCAGACACGGTGTTCATCTCACCGTGTTCCTGCATGGGTTAACTTATCAAACTTTCTTTACTTTTCTCGGAGCTCCCAAATGCAGGAATCTGCGCCCCACGTTTTGCATTGAACTTCCTCACATTCGCTATTAAAACCACGAAGTGTTAGAACGTGTTGGAAGACTCCGCTGAGAATATTGCAGTACTTCAGACCGCGAAACTCGTCGGACATCCGGATGTTCTCACAGATGGGACAATCATTAAACGCATAGACAATTTTCTTTTCCTCTGAGTCATAATAGGCTTCGTCAAATTTTTTCCCAAGCATCACGCGTGTAGCGAGGGTGAATGTGTTAAGAAAGCCATCAAAGGTGGTGGCGTGTTCACCAATCGTGTCGCTGTATTCGAATAGTAATGTTTCTGCCATCGCCATTCCAAGGCGAAACAGCTTCTCGTTTGCCTGATTTATGTCACCCTTTGTTTGTGCAAGTACATCATCTATTACTGCAGCCACCAATGCCTGAAAGGCATTCAGTGACGTTTTATCCATCTTAAAATGCCAACCGATCCAACCTTTGACACCCATGGCTAGTCACCTTACATTCGTACATGCTCAATAGGGGTTAAGAATTCTTCGTCGCTGGTAATCGGATTAGAATCGCTTTTCGAAATCTACAAGTTTACGCTTTTGGAGGTCTAACAACATCCGCATAGCGATGAAAAATTGTAATCCCATCTTATCTGCAATTTCTTGGAGTGTTGTTTGCCCGTCGCAAAGGCTGAGCATCCGAAACTCCGTGATTGAGAGTTTTTGTTTATCTAAGTCGGCAATAACTCGAGGTACGATTCGACGACTTTTTGTGCCTACCATTGACGTGGGAGGAGCTGGGGCTGTCGTCCCACTTGGGGGCGGTTGGGCAACCTCCACCTGATTACCTGCATGGATTTCAGACACTTCATGGCCTCGTTCAACGAGGTCTTGGTCTAGATAAATCGTGATGACATGGTTGGGCTCACCGTGAACGTACGAGTAGGGAAAAGGAAAGACAGTTTGTCTTTGAATGGTGTCAGGTGGAACATCAATCGCAATATATGCTTTGCATTTTTCACAATACGTGTATACGACTGGCATCGGTGAGCTCCCAGACTATTACCGAGTATATTGCACAGGATGCGTTCTTAACATTTGCTTCTGATTGACTTTAAGTCGGATTTAATTCGAGAAATTCTTTAGATTTTGTAAATCAAATAGAACGATTTGGCTACTTTGCGTGAACCGCGATCTTATTGGCGTCATGAAAAATATGGATTGTTGCATCTGCATTATTTTGTATCCACGTATTCACAGTACTTTGCGGATTAGTTGTGTAGGAAAGGTGTGCTGTTTCAACCTGTTTTTGGTCTAGCTCTGTGTACAACCAAATACGACGTAATCGTTGGATGAGCTCACCAAATTTCCAGCTTTTGTGTGTATATAATCGATAACGATGTTGAATTTCAGCCATCATTTCCGGAAGCGGTTTGATTAAGTAATCATAGAAGAACTCCCGGGCCTTGGGAGTCGGTGCAATGCCTTTAGGACATTCAGCAAGAAGAAGTATCTCTCCCTCATCCTGCACCGCGTTTTTAGTAAGCTCTAATCCTCGTTGCGCATTGTAAAGGCTCTCATCTTGCGGAGATCCGCCTGGCGTGACAATAATGTAATCTGTGGCAGGAACAGCAAAAGATGCTGTATCATCTATGACTTGGATTCCCTGACGGGTTACTTCTTCCATATCTCCACTTGCCGACCATAAAATGTAAGGTCCACTGGTTACCATGGCAAGAAGGAACACTGGGCGCTCTTTTAGAATCATATTTGCAGCTTCCAGCATGTCCTCAGCTACAGGATTCGTTCGACGGGTTGGATCAGGGTGAAAGGGATGTCGACCAAAAGTGGATTCACGTTGCAAGGCTAAGCTATGATTGGCTTCAATCGCTGCGAAATCACAAAATCCGGGAAGGAAATTCTTTAGGACATTCGAGTATCCTGCAAAATAGTGGTTCTTCATATCCGCGGCAACCACAAACGCTTCAAGATCTAATACTTCCTGATTGATACACACTTCAGTGCCACGGGTTGTGGTCCCAATCAGTTTACAAGGAGATTCGATGGCATCGTGAACAAGCACCCGATAGGAGTCTAACCTGTTGCTTTTACAACTCTGATGAATCGCTTGGATAATTTCCTGATTTCGAGTACTATGTGGTTCATGAGAGCCAGTTGTGATTATGAAGGTCAGTTCCTTTGCTGGTTGGAGAAGGCGAGTTAGCTCATCAACGATGATTTCGTGTGGTTCAGCGCGGGTTCCGTCTTCAATTAGGACGCCTACTCGACGACCAGCGATAGTTTCATGAAGTGTCACATCAATAGGTGTTTCAAGTGCTTGGCGAAGGGTTCCAGTGATATCCTTGGTGGCTTGTTGTTTTCGTGGCTGTATTACTTCACCTATGTTTTTCTCAGGGATTTCAAGTTTGACTTGACCTTGTCCGTAACGTAGTTGGATGTCTGCCATGGTTCTTCATGCGTCAAGTGTTCTTAGTCGTGAAAAAACCTTTGCCTCTTCTAAAGCCTGATAGGCTTCAGTATGAATAGAGAAGAGCTGATTATAGACTTGCGCAGGTTCATTTTCAGGTGAATATTGGTTTCCAATGGCCACCATTGCTTCGGCAGCCATACTAACATTCTGATAAATTCCGCTTCCTACAGCCGCAAGAATCGCGGCTCCCAGCGCTGTAGCCTCTTCTACTTTACTGCGTTGAACTGTGAGCTTAGTCACATCGGCTTGAATCTGATTCCAAACTCTACTCCGTGTTGCTCCACCCGTTAGTCGTAATTCTTTGAGTGGGACACCAAGTTCGTGCATGATTTCTAAATTCTGCCGGACTTCGAAGGAGGTTCCCTCCATTATTGCACGAATTACATCTGACTTAGTGTGACCAAGGGCGAGACCAATAATTACGCCACGGGCGTCTGGATTCCAATGAGGTGCACCCGCACCAACAAAATGAGGTAACAAAAGAATTCCGCGTGCCCCCGGAGGAGATTGCTCCGCCTGTTCATTCATCAACTCATATGCATCAGAACCTAAGAGTTGAGCTAAACTCTTCTCTTCCTGACCAAATTGGTCACGGAACCAACGGTAAATAATTCCACTAGTGAAAATACTTGCCTCAATAACCCACTTATTGGGAACTGCATGACAACTGCAAAGTAAACGGTGCTCAGAATCGAACCGAGGTTGTTCTTCATAGGCTAAAATGAATGTTCCAGTCCCAACTGTTGCTTTGACACGTCCGGGTTTAACAACACCGACGCCAACCGCTCCACATTGTTGATCCCCACCTCCAACCACAACAGGTAATCCTTCAAGGAGACCGGTTGCTTTTGCTGCACGCTTTGAGATTTCTCCTGTTTGCGTACCAGAGGGATACGCTTTGGGAAGTTTTTCCTTTGGAATCTCAAGGGCATCACACATAAGTTTGGACCATTCCATGGGACGAACAGCGAAAAGCATCGTTCTGGACGCATTACTATAATCCGTGGCAAAGATGTCTGTCAACCGGTGTAAAATGAAATCATGGACAAGAAGGAATTTAGCCGCATCACGGAAAACTTCTGGTTTCTCGTCTTTGAACCAAAGAATTTTTGGAGCTGAAAAGTAAGGGTCAATGATTAAACCCGTCTCGTTATACACAGTGTCTACACCCAGCTCTGTTGTAATGGTCTGACATTGTTGGATAGTTCTACGATCTTGCCAAACGAGAGCATTATGGAGTGGTTTTCCCTTTTCGTCAACTGGTACAATGGTCTCCCGCTGATTGGTAATACTAACCGCCACAATTTCGTTGATTCGCTTACCAATCTTTTTGAGACTAGCCTGGGTTGTACTGCAGGTAGTTTTCCACCAATCTTCTGCATTTTGTTCAACCCATGTTGGCTGAGGGAAAAGGGAGGAATATTCCTGGTGTGTTTGAATAATGAGTTTTCCGTTACTGGCATCAAACACGGCTGTTCTGGTACCACCTGTTCCCACATCGATTGCCACAACTAATTGGGAATTCGCCATTGAGATCTCCTCGCGTCTAACAAGTCTGTTGGTAGTTAAAACTTGTATCCACATGGAAAAACCCACAGTCTTTTGTCTTTACAGGTCTTGTGATATCCAGATTATCGAGGGCTACCAATGCTAGACGAGAAAATTCAGCAAGTTGCACAGATGATTTCCACATCAACATCTACTGTGGCCTTAACTGGTGCAGGTGTATCAACGAAAAGCGGGATTCCAGATTTCCGTGGACCTGACGGACTGTGGACGAAGGTTGACCCTGCGAAATTTGCTAGTATCAACGGTTTTCTTAGTGATCCAAGAGGGTGGTGGGAGATGGCTCTTGAAATGGCTCCTACGATTATGAATGCAAAGCCCAATCCCTCTCATATAATGTTGGCAAAATTGGAAAAAATGGGACTCTTGGACTGCCTCATCACACAGAATGTCGATGGTTTACATCAAATAGCCGGGAGCAAAAACGTCATTGAGGTTCATGGCAGTCTCTTCAGTGCCACATGTACAGTCTGCCAAATACAAGTCGATCGCAAGCATCTTGAAAACGCAATGAGGAAGCGTCAGATTCCCGTCATGTGTCCGACTTGTGGTGGCTTACTCAAGTTAGACACCGTTTTTTTCGGCGAAGCTTTACCTCAGAAAGCATTAGGCGTTGCAGTGGAGGCTGCAAGAAAGTGCGAACTAATGCTAGCGGTTGGTTCATATCTCGTTGTATATCCCGTTGCAACACTTCCCACAATTGCCACGCAAAGTGGAGCCAAATTCATCATCATTAACCAAGAACCAACACCACTTGACCAAATGGCTGACCTGGTGTTTCATGCCGAGGCTGGTGAAACATTAACTCAGATTGTGAAAGCCATTAAAACATAATAACGAGTGTCGGTTTTTTTCGTTAGTTCAAATCTTACGGGTTTATATTCAAAGGGTAACTTACAGACGCTAGTTATTGATAGATTATTGGAGATTAGAAGTCATGAAACAAGTTATTGATGAAAAAGAGGGTTGGCGCGCGTTTCCACCTTTTCCCTTAGCATTAGTTACCATTCCCGGATCGCCTCCAAATATCATTACTGCAGCACTAATCCATGTATTCTCGTTTGATCCATTTTTGATTGGAGTTGGAATCGCTCCTAGCCGTTATAGTTATGAGCTTCTTAAGGCTGCCAAAGACTTTGTCGTCAATATTCCTACAAAGGAGTTACTAGATCAAGTGATGTTTTGTGGCACCAAATCGGGAAGGGATGTGAATAAATTTGAAAAAACACGTCTCACCGATATTCCCGCTAAAGAAGTTGAAGCTCCGTTAATCAGTGAATGTCCCGTAAATTTTGAATGTGAAATAACCCAGACTTTGGAGACGGGGGACCATTATTGGTTCATCGGAGAAGTCAAGGTCATTCATAGGGATGTCAATTTCAGCCGTGAAAATACGTTATGCTACTGGGCGGGTGAATTTCGACTACCCGGTCCTCTCATTCGTCGTCGATAATATTCAGTAGGACGATTTAATGTCGAACACGATATTGTGCTTCGTGATTTGCATATTGCATCTCACGGGGGACATCCTCACTTCCCGGTACTACTGGTAGGAGACTTATTCGGTTTCGGTGTCGTTCTCTAAGTGAGTCGGGTACCTCGCCTCCAAAAGGATGAGTAAAAGGAAGCATGAAGCGATAATCTTTCCCTAATATCCCGGCGATACGCGTAAGCATTCGCTTCGATTTACCACCGTGTTTAAACCGGTAATAAGCAAGATAAAGGAAGCCACCAATCAATTTGATGAGTTGTCGATTTACCCAAGTATCTTGGATATCTTCGAGCCAAGCGTCTCGCCAGTGAAGAAGATTGTGATCCCAACATTCGATGAAAATTTCCCATTGAAGCTCAGTTAATCGACGAAGGTTCAGCGTTTTTTCTTTTCGTAGAGCACAATCTTCCAAGGACACAAAGAACAGGGGTACAAAAAAGGTCTTGAATCGACGCATTCGGTGCACAAGATCGAGGGTAAGGAGTACATCCTCTTCAGTTTCCTTAGGCAAACCAGTCACTAACGTACACAGGGGTAACCAGTTTGCATCATTGAGAATGCCATACGCTTCACAAACGATTTCAGGCCATTGGCTCACATCATAAGGTAAGGCTTTTCCACGCATGTGCTCTTGCATAAGTCGAGGACTACCCGTTTCAACTCCCACCTCCACGGTGACAACGGGGTTACCTCGATACTTGTATCGAGATTTCTCACCAATAGTATCAGTAATTTCTTGTACCATTTTCGGTTCAATAATGGCTGGAGCTAAGGATGCATGGGCTGTTTGAACAACTTTGACGCCTGGTTCAGCTACTACCGCCTTATACAGATTGACTACGGCTTTTCGATTTGGAAGAAATCGCTCCTTAGAGCCATAAAGAAAGACATCATCAGTATTCAGAAGAATCATGTCAGCGCCACAACGAAGGTTCGCTCGTACCTCCTTCAACACTTTTTCAATTGGAAAGGTCCGTCGATACTTCATGGTGGGTGAACAGAATTGACAACCTCGACCACATCCCCGTGAAATTTCAACAGCTCCATAAATTGCGCCATTCCGAATTGGAGTGATTTCATCATCGTCAGGTCTTTCAGCTCTGACTATAGGAGGGAGTGGTTCACCTCGAATTGCCTTCTCAAATAATTTTGGTGCAGTCCGTTCAGATTCACCCATGACAATGCAATCAAACCCAAATTCCTCTCGTAGCTTCGGGTTCTGTAGTTGCCAAGATCCTGCACCACCCAGAATCCTTGTGGTTCTATACTTCTTTAATGCGGAATCACGCATTAATCGGCGAAATTCTAATCCCGTTGCTGCAACGCTGCCAAGCCCTGTAAGAGAGGTATACGTCAAGCTGACGTAAGCCATTCCTAAGGGGTCCATACTGGAGACGCCTACAACTTTGGTCTTGGGTCCCATTACATGTTTGAGTTGGCTGGGATGAACGGTAATAATATCTTCTTCATCAAATCCGCTTTCTAAAAGTGTCGCTTCGATTTTTCTAAGCCCATACGGGGCAAAGGGTGCCGAATGGTCAGGGTTTGGTTGGTCTGGCTTATACATACGCCTTAGCATAGTTTTGGGAAAAAGTCGTCCTGGGAAGCCACCCGCAAAGGCCATGAAAGGATCTGCATCCCACCCGGCCATTTCGGCAACTGAAGCCGTTAGGACTACTTGTTTTCCACCGTTTCGACCCATCATCGATTCCTCAAAATCTCATTCTGTGGCGCCTTGTATAATTGTGTTCGTTCTTTCCTCTGTGCTACTGATATCTTGGCATGAATAGGGGCTATTTAGGTTTTTGCCCCTTGCTGCCTCTCAAGTTCTTCAGACATATAAGTTTGACCTGTTTTTTTTCGGTCCTTTATAAGGCAGATTACTGTGTTGCAGCAGTCATCTTTGCATCTTTGATTCGGACAAAGGGAATGAACGTTGGTGTTTCGACTTCCCACCATCGAATCTGACGTGGCGATTTACCTAAGGCTTCAATGTTGGCAACCATGCGAAGTATGTTATCAGAGATGCGGAGCTTCTGAATGGATTGACCAATCTCACCGTTTTCAATCAGAAACATACCATCCCGGGGAATCGTAGAAAACGAGCCTTCAAGTCGACTCGTATATCGCAGATACCAATTCGAAGTAATATAAATTGTTGGACGGTTGGGTTCGAGTAATTCTTCGAATGAAGCATCACCTGGCTCAAACACGAGATTCGAAGGAGACGGAACAAACATCTTTGACCCAATCCCAAATCGTGCAATTGAGCAATTACCAGTGGTTTTCGCTTGATTCATTTTCGCAGTCGAGGTGTTATGAATAATGCCTTGAAGGGTTCCATTCTGAAAGATGGGTGACTTCTGGGTTGGAGTACCTTCAACATCAAAAGGTGCACTGCCCAATCCATTCGGCTTCCGACCATCATCCCATACGCTCAATGAATCAGGACCCAGTTTTTCACCTAATTTATCTTTAAGCGGGCTCATTCCCATCATCAATAACAGCGGGTTCGCGGATTCAACCAAAGAACCTAAAATCGAGGCTGCAACGGTGGGATGTAAGACTAAATCGTAAACACCTGCCTTCCCCTGTTTACCTCCAACTGCCTGTAAGGCGATTTCTCCTGCTTCTTGACCGGCTTGAACAATGTCTTTTTCTGCAGTACTAATCCGTCGTCCAACTGCTAGACCTTGTCCTGAACTTTCAGGATCAACAAAACTCCGTAAGGTCATTCGATACGCTGATTCCGGATAATCACCGCTAAATCCCTTTGTCGTTTCAACCAAATTGTAGGTTTCACTGAAAAAGAACGAACCGGCAGTCCGTTTTGCCCCGGCCTCTTGAGCCGCGTTTAATGCCGCTGCAACCACATCTGGTGCTTGGTTAGGAAAATCACGAATCCGTTTATCATAAAGCTTGTCGACTTTTGTTGGGGGTTTCAGGTCCTCCTGTAATCCCGAGTAAAGAGGGGTTGGTTGAAGGCTCTGTATTAACTTCACCAAGCGACTGATTTCTTCATCAATCAACTTCGGAGTCGGACTGAAAATCTCAGTCGTACCAATCTTGCCCTCTATCGCAATAAAAACATCGAATACTGTGTAGTTCCACTGTTTGAAAATATCAATCTCTGAATTACTGATTCGAATCTGATGCTCCAACACATCACGTGCCTGGACCACCGCGTCTCCCTTGGCAGAGGCAACTTTCAAGGCATGGTCAACTAAATCCTGTACGTCTTTCTGCTCCATCATGTCGGAACACCTCCAACACGGATTGCACGGAGTCGCATCGCATCTGGACCTGCCGTCCACACCGGAATCCCTTGACTTGGATCCGATTTCCCGCAAATCGCTTGGTCTGCAGTAAATCCCTTAGAACACGCATCCACAGCATCAAATAATCCACGAGAAGTCAACTCCAGCACCGGTCTCCGAACGAACGTATCCGTGACCTCCCCATCCCTGATCAACCGTGCATACGACCCCACATACTTCGACTGATATCGACGATCGTCAATATTCCATTCTGTGAACGATTTCATATATATTCCAAATTTGATATCTTCGACTAATTCCTCTTTTGAGTAATCTCCAGGCGCGATGTACGTATTGGCCATACGGGGGATGGGCTCACGATTATAGTTCGTCGCTCGTGAGGATCCATTGGATTTCACACCTACTCGTCCTGCGGAGAGACGATCGTGAAACATTTCGTTGGCGATGCCCTCTTTGATTAAATATCTGGGTCGGGCTTGTACTCCCTCATCGTCATACAGATAGAATCCTCCGCTTTTGGGGATGGTTGGGTCGTCAATTACAGTCACGGCGGGTGATCCGACACGTGTGGTTCCAACGTCGATGTCCATCCAGAAGGATTCGCCTGCATTCATGCCTTCGCGTCCTTGGATGCGGTCAGCTTCGGAGGGGTGTCCGCAATTTTCGTGGGAGATGATGCCGGCGACTTCCGGTCCTACGATGAAATCGACGGGTTTGTCAAAAGTCATGGCTTTGGCGTTATCTGCAACGCTTTTGGCATCTTGAGCTTCATCGACAAAGTTTTGGATGAACTGTGGGTCGGCGAACCATTCCCATCCTCCTGTTGAACCACGGCTAATCATTCGTTGTTCTATATCCTTGTTGCCTTTGGCTGTAAGCATCGCAAGGTATCGTCCGAGGCTATAATCGGACTCAACTTGGGTTCCCTCGTTGTTGGTGATGAGTTTCTTACTCGTCTCTAGTGCAAGGATAACGAGGCGGAACGGTAGAGTATCACTGTTAAAGGTACTTGTGAGGGTTTTATCAACTTCAAAAACACGGTTGAGTTTCGTCTCGGAAGAGACATCCGCGAACGGAATTTTCACAGGTACTTCCCATCGGGTTTGGACAGTGGGTTCTTCGGAGAGTACGAGTGGAGTTTTTCGTTTTGAGGTTTGAGCGAGACCGATAGCCGTTTTAACAGCTCGTTCAATCTCTTCTTTTTTGAGTCTAGCCGTTGATACAAATCCTATACCACCATTGGCTAGAGCGCGGATTCCAATGCCTGCAGTTTCGGTTGTACCTGCGGAGATAATCTCACCGTTTCGAGTGGAATAGCCTTCTACTACCGATTGCACATAACGCAGTTCGATATAGTCGGCTCCTTGGGCATCACCAAATTGGACGCCATGCTGAACAAGGTCATGAAACGTCATAGAATCAAATAAAATGGGACGGTGTTGCCATAAAAAGCGAACTCATCCACAGCGTTTTTCATGAGGAACGCGAGGTTGCATTTTTCCCTGTTCACTGTTATTTTTCCCAGAAGAATTTGCCCTTCTCGTAGATGACAAAGTCACCTGCAAGGATTTTTCCTTCTTCTTTCATGGATTTTATGATGTCAACGTGGACAGCACTTTCGTTGGTGCCTTTACATTCAGGATAGGCCATCCCTAAGGCACAATGAATGGTGTCACCGATTTTTTCGTCAAAGAGCATGTTCAATGTATACTTTTCAATTCCCCGGTTGGTTCCAATCGCCATTTCACCAAGGTACTTAACGCCTTCATCTACTTCTAGCAGAGCATCGAGTGCCTTTTCCCCCCGTTCTGCTGAGTGTTTAACGACTTTTCCGTCTTTGAATTCGAGACGAACTCCTTGGATTTCTTTTCCAGCAAAGAGGAAAGGAATATCAAAGTAAATCTGACCTTCGACGGACTTTTCTACCGGGCTTATGAAGACCTCCCCACTTGGCATGTTGTTAGTGCCTTCGGCGGCAACCCAGAGACGATCTTTTGTGGAGGCTTTCAAATCAGTTTCTTTGCCGATGAACCTGATTGTGTCACTTGCTTGAAGTTTGTCGCGAAGTTTTCGCATTAACTTCGCTTCCTTCTCCCAGTCTAGTAACACTGCTCCATAAACAAAATCTTTGTACTCGCTTAGACTCATTTTTCCTTCCTGAGCAAGTGCCTGATTAGGATGAATTGTTCCGCACCAGCGTTTCTTAAGAACCTCATCTGAAATAGGCTTCGTCGTCTGAGAACGACGCATTAACCGTTTAGGATCAACTCCCGCTAAGGCGCGGGTATTTAAAGGTGAACTAAGGCTGATGAGCACATCGGAGGCTTTAATGGCCTCCATTTGAGGTTTGGGAAACAAGTCCAATGCCTCATCGCTAGCCGCATCCATATAACCGCGGGAGAGTTCTGAAGAACCCATCAACGTTAAAGTAGATGCACCTTTTTCAGCAACTTTCTTGACAATTTCCACAGCTAAATCGTGGGCGTCAATATCCGCAAACAGAATAACCATATCACCTGCTTTGACTTTCGTTGAGTAATCAACTAAAATCCGAGCATGTTCAACAATTCGTGGATCAACCATACAGGATAACCTCACCTAGTAATCGTCTCAAGGAAGAGGTGTTTTCTTTTATGGGTTTGGATTGAGGTTAAATAAGCCCCACTATTCTCACGTGAGTTATGAATTTCAAATCTTTGCGGTCCGGAAGGCTTTTGAGCAACACTTTTTCAATCAAACCATACAATTGAGAACAAACTATGGAACGAGCTGTATGAATGAACCAGCACCTGAAAAATCGTCGCTTCAAGCATTTGTTGATGTTTTAATACTCGGAATCGCCGGAGTCTTCATCCTCTGGGCCCTAAGTTTCGCTATCTTTGGAGGAGTGCGACCTGGAGGACCTGACTTGTCAATTATTGCATACATAGCGATGTCCGGGTTCCTCGGTTTCTTTCTCCTCGGAATCAGCCTCCATAGGCGTCAGTAACCTACCATTACCTCTCAACCATTCGTAGAATATCCATTGAAAAAATTTCAATGCTAAGACACAACTCAAAGACTTCCCTAAAGGTTCTGCATTGAATGTCGGGTTTTGCGTTGGGTCAAAAAATTCCTTTTTCTATGGAATTAGTGTTAGGAGAATGGATTGAAAGAAGTTTATGACGGAAATCCGGGTCCTCTGCAGCGCGTAGTATTTTGTCATTAGGAAAAATTAGTTGCGTTTCCATTTCATGGAGAGCCTCAGTAATAGCCATCCGGGTATGCTCATGGTCAACAGTTGATTCCTGGATTTCTTGGGTTTCACTTTCATTTTGTTCTTCCAAGTCTTCGTTGGGTGACTTCATGGTTTCATGATTTTCTCGGAATTCACGAAACATGATTAGTCTGCTCCGGTTTTACGCGGGATTTGAACTCTTTATATGCGCTACGGGTACGATGATGATAATGAAAAACGGTAAGGACTCCACGGGATAACTGATGAAACTTAGTTTTACAGATTTGCTAAAAATTTCAGTCAAAGAAAATGAGAACCAGCCATAACACTTTTGAAAAGAGAGAACGCAACCCTCAACCCGAATATTCGTAAAAAGGCTTCAACGAAATAAAGAATGTGAAGAGTGATCCATTGTGACAGTGGCAATAATCGGTATTGGGTACACATCATTTAATTCAGTATCCGCCTCCATGTCTTTCAAGGAGCAGATGTTTGAAGCTGCCGTTAAAGCCTATGTTGATGCAGGCGTCAACGCCCGTAAGGACATCGGTAGCTTTCTCACTGCAGCAGAGGACTACTGGGAAGGCTACTCTATTTTCGATGAGTTCGTTCCTGACCAACTCGGTGCTGTGCTCCGTTCAGTGTGTACGATTGGAGGTGACGGTCTGCTTGCCATAAGTAATGGTGCGATGCAGATTGAAACCGGATTATTTGATGTGGTGGCAGTCGAGGCTCATAGTAAAGCCTCGGATATGCTCACCTTTGATGGTATTTTGTCCCATGCATTAGACCCTGTCTATAATCGTGCATTCAACGCCCATCCTTACTTCATCGCGGGATTAGAAATGCAACGATACCTGCATGCGACCAAAACAACGCGGGAACAATGCGCGAGTGTCGTTGTGAAAAATAAACACAACGCTATGGACAATCCCCTCGCCGCATTTCCTGCAGATATGACAGTTGACGAGATCATCAACTCAACGATGGTCTCTCACCCACTCACCCAGCGTGATATCAGTCCCCTTGCTGATGGGTGCATCGTCATGGTTCTAGCTTCGGAAAAGAAAGCAAAAGAACTAGCAGATCATCCAATCTGGCTGAAAGGGCTGGGGTGGTATTCTGATACACCATGGCTCGAAGCCCGTGACTGGAGTGCTGCAGGTTACACAAACCTCGCACGCGATCGTGCATACAAGCGAGCAGGAATCAAAAATCCACGAAAGGAAATTGATTTCGCTGAAGTTGACGATTGCTTCAGTTACAAAGAATTACAACACCTTGAAGCCTTACAAATCTGCGAATCCGGTAAAGCTGGAAAATTAGCAGAAGCTGGCGAATTCAACTGTGATGGTTCATTCCCAGTCAATGTCTCAGGAGGACGTCTAGGCGCAGGCAATCTCCTCGAAGCCTCTGCACTTCAATCCGTCTTAGAATGCGTTCAACAACTTCGTGGCCACGCTGGAAAACGACAAATCAAGAATGCAAAAACCGCCGTCGCCCAAAGCTGGCGAAGCGTCCCAACGGCATCAGGCTGTGTAGCCGTATTGAGCAACGAACTGTAATCAGGAGGAAGAAAAAATGAATATCAAGAAACGTGTAGCTGTTGTTGGTGCAGGAATCACCCTATTCCGCCGACGACTCAAAGAATCAGGTAAAGAACTCTCCTTCCATGCAGTCAACATGGCCCTCGAATCCGCTGAAATGACACGTGATGACATCGACAGTGTTGTCATGGGCACCGCCCCCGATGCTTTTGATGGCATTCACATGAAATCCGAAAACCTCCTGGACGGTGCAGGCGCCACCCAGAAACCCTACACCCATGTGTACGTCGGTGGTGGCACGGGCGTTTTCTCACCCATCGGCGGATGGTGGCATGTTGCCTCTGGCATGCACGACACCTGCCTTGTCGTCTGCGAAGAAAAAATGAGCCCCTGCTTCCCCCACCCACAAACTGCCTTCCGCACCATCTGGGATCCAATCACCAGTCGACCACTCAACCCCAACCTCGTCTGGATCTTTGCCCTCGAAATGCACCGCTATATGAAAGTACATAACATCCCCAAAGAACACATCGCCCAAGTTGCGGTCAAAAACAAAGGCAACGCTCTCGACCACCCCAGCGCTCAACTCGGTGCCAAAATCACAGTCGATGATGTCCTCAACTCTGAAATCATGGTCTACCCTGTAAATCGCCTTGATATCAGCCCACCTAGTGACGGTGCCGCAGCCCTTATTCTCGCATCCGAAGACGTCGCACGCAAATACACTGATGCACCAGTCTGGTTAGATGGTGTTGGCTGGGCACTCGACAGTGCCTACTGGACCAATCGCGATCTTTACTATCCTCAATATGTCGAAGAAGCAGCAAAAATGGCCTACAAAATGGCAAAAATCAATGACCCACCCAAAGAAGTCAGCTTCGCAGAGCCGTACGATCCTTTCACCTACAAAGAGCTGCACCACCTGGAGGGGCTTCAACTTGCCAAGAAAGGTGAGGCTCCCAAGTTAACCGTTGAAGGCGTCACTGCACGGGATGGTGATCTACCTGTCTGTCCGTCCGGTGGATTGCTTGGTGTTGGGAATCCGATTGCTGCTGCAGGATTGATGAAATGCTGTGAAGCCTTCTGGCAGCTTCGTAATGAAGCTGGAAAACGACAAGTCCCCAAGGCAGAGACAGGTGTCTGCCAGGCCTGGGGTGATTTAATGCAGGTCGGCACGGTCTGTGTCTTTAAGAGGGATAGTTAAAGGAGGGAAAAAGATGAGTAAAAACATGAAAGAACTGCCCGGAACGCCTCTTTCAGGAAAGGAGCTCAAATCAGAGAAAGTCATCACCTTCAAATGGCGACCCAACGCAAAATACGCATGGAGTGCTGGGATTGCCTATGGGCGATTCCTTGATGAGCTGAAAGCGGGTCGTATTATTGGCCGTAGGTGTAGTCGGTGTGAGCGCATCATTGTCCCTCCACGGATGTTCTGTGAACATTGTTTTGTCGCGACAGATGAATGGGTTTACGTCAAAGATACAGGAACAATCAACACTTTCTCACTTTCTTACCTCGATGCTGACGCGAATCGTATCAAAGATCCAATTCTGGTCGCCGTAATTGACATAGATGGTGCGAGCCCGGGAGTTGGCATTCTTCATCTACTGGGGAACGTCGCTCCAGACAAAATTGATGTTGGTATGAAGGTGAAAGCCGTTTGGAAGCCTCCGGAAGAGCGGGAGGGTTCTGTGACGGATATTCTCTTCTGGGAACCACTGGAGGACTGATAATATGTCATTTGATAAAATCCGTGATCCACGTAAACTTCGTCATCAAATTGGACACATGGAATGTGATTACGTCTACACAGCCGGTGTTGCCGGGGAACGCTTCTACCTCGCTCTACGCGAAGACGGGAAGCTTCTTGCGACCCGGTGCGACAAATGCAATATCACTTACATGCCTCCACGTATGTACTGTGACAAATGTTTCGCTGAACTAACCAACTACAAGGAGGTCCCACTCACAGGGATAATCGAATCCTATACGATTACCTACTTTGATATGGACGGTGAAGTCCTCCCCGAACCCCTTGTGCTAGCCTTCATCAAAATTGACCAAACAGATGGCGGCCTTATCCACACGGTTGGTAACATCAAACCGGAATCACTCAAAATTGGGACGAAGGTGAAAGCCCTCTTCAAAGACAAAGCTAAACGAACCGGTGCCCTCACTGATATTAAGTGCTTCCAACCCGCCTAGCAGTGCTTAATTCCAAAATAACTGAATACACACGCTCAGAATCTTAGTCCGATTCAGGTTCACTAACGGGCACAACTGGGCTTCTGGTAGGTAATTCGATATCGTACTTGGTAAGTCAGTTCGTCTTCTGCTTCAAAATCAACCACAGCTAGACTAATCGGTGACTTATCGTCAAGTTCGAAGATTAGGTCCTCAAAATAGTCCAAGACACCACAAGTTTGACAAAACACTCCAGTGAACCGGACGTATAGTTCGTTATTATCAAAGCCGATGAATTCAGCATGGGCTTCAGGACTTCGAAGTCGGTTGAAATTAGAAATCGCTCGATCAATGGCTATCGGTGGTGCTGGCATGAATTGCATTTTATGTTTATACTGGTTTTGAGCGCTTCGGTTTTACCAATTATGATAACATTAAGCACTCTTTGGCTGTAGACTTTGTAATAGGCCTTGAGCCATGACTTTAATGAACAAAGGTCGCGCGGCGGGAGGAAAGACCTCGAGCTCGTCGGCGAACCGCTGCTGAATTGCCTCCTTTACAGCAGTTTGGGATGGTTGATTTTGCCAAGCTTGTTCAACGGTTTCCTTCCAAGAGTCAAGGGTGGCAAGGGCGCGATCGAAAATGACAGGAATGTCAGACCCTGTAACCGCCCCAAAATGTGAAAAAACAAGAAATGCTGGGTCATAGGTCCGTAATTTTTCAATGGATGATTTATAGAGGTCAAACTTGAAACTCGGCGGAAATGACGTTGGCATCACGGAAAAACGCTCTGGACCAAGTAAACCAGTAGCATCACCGGTATACAATGTCCTAGTCTCCAACTCAAAATACGCTACATGATCAGAGGTGTGTCCTGGTGTTCCAATGACTTCCAGTTCTACACCACGGCCGAGGTCAAGTCGAGACCCGTCTTGAACTTCTTGGGTGGGAATATCAGGAGGTAGGGGTTGAATATCTTGAGCGAAAGACCCGAAGATCTGACGCGCGCCTTCATTCAACCGATGTGGGTCATGGAGTGTTCCAATCGCATACTTATGCCCCACAACCGTAACTTCCGGAAGAGAAGTTGCTATTGGTGTGGCGCCACCACAATGATCACCATGTCGATGAGTCACACAAACATATCGAACTTTATCCAAGGGCAGGGCACGCTCTTGTAGGGTTGCTAGAATTTGTTCTCCACACTTATGATGACCTGTTTCAATAATTGCAGTATCCTGCCCGCGAATAAATAAAACTCCCGTTGTGTGGTGAAAATCCCAGCCCTGGACATCGATCAAATCTACTTGCTTTGAAAGCGATTGAGGTTGCATGATAAATGGCAATTTTTCCACCAACTGAAACCGGATGTCTCTTCTGTATTGAAGCTAGAAAAGCCTTTTTGCCCTTCATAACCTTGGAACTGTAGATACTATCCCTGTCACTAATCATAGATTCAGCGAGGGTTACTTTGGTGGAAGCTACTCCTATTCGAATCACCCGGAATACATATTGCATTGGCGGACCGAACATCACTGATCCAGATGATTGTTTCATCTATCTGGTCGACCTTGAGGGGCACCTTGTCCTCATTGATGCTGGTATCGGTCGAAGTACTGATCGCCTTTTAATGAATATCAAGCAACTCAAGTTGAACCCGAAGAAAATTGAGCTGCTCATCTTAACCCATGAACACGCCGATCACATAGGAGGCGCTGCACCCCTTCAGAAACGGCTGAAATGCAAGATTGCTGCACACGAAAAAGCTGCCAAAGTCATCAGTGAAGGTGATTCAGTTGGGAGTGCTGCTGACATATATGGTATGTCTATTACACCAACACCCATCGATGTAACCTTATCCAATATCAAAGGAACAGTGCCGGTGGGAAACGGAACACTCCACTACCTCTATACCCCCGGGCATACACCCGGTAGTATTGTCGTGTATTATAACGATGGTGACCGACGGATTCTCTTTGGACAAGATCTCCATGGTCCATTCAATGCAGCGTGGGGAAGTGATATCGCCCAATGGCGAAATTCCATAAAATTAGTTCAGGATTTAGAAGCTGACATTCTCTGCGAAGGACATTATGGCGTATATCGAGGCAAATCCGCAGTTCGCCAATTTATTCTCGGACTCTTAAAGCAATATACCTAATCCAAGATTGTTTGTTTGGATTTTTTGCCGTCTGATAGTTAGTTCTCCCTCTCGATAATAGTAGCGGTGCCTAATCCTAACCCACAGCAAAAGGTAGCCAACCCATATTGACCTTTGTTGTGCTCTAATACATTGAGCAGCGTAGTAATGACGCGAGCACCTGACGCTCCGAGTGGGTGTCCTAACGCAATTGAGCCTCCATGGGCGTTGAGCCGTGGGTCGGTGAGTGGATCAAATCCAAGCATTTTGCCTGCTGCAATCACCACGCTTGAAAACGCCTCGTTCACTTCGATGGCTTGGAGGTCATCAATGGTGAGATTAGCCCGTTCTAGACAAGGAGGTGTTGAAAAAATGGGACCTTCAAGGCATACTACTGGTTCTGTTCCGACAACGGCTTGGGCTTTCACAATGGCCCTGGGTTTGAGTCCATGTTCGTCTGCTTTTTCACGTGACATGAGCATCACAGCTGCAGCTCCATCATTAATCGGGCAGCAGTTACCCGCCGTAATTTTTCCTCCAAACATTGGAGGAAGTTTTGCCAGTTTCTCCATAGACGTAGTCGGTCTTGGGCTTTCATCCTTTTCTATGAGCTTGAAGCTGCCATCTTCTTGACGGGCTTCAATGGGAACCACTTCGTTGGCAAATTTACCAGCATCCCAGGCTGCTACAGCTTTCTGATGGCTCCATAACGCAAATTTGTCCAGGTCTTCGCGAGAAATCTCATATTTTTCTGCCATGCGCTCTGCTGACATGGGCATTGGAATGAATGAATATTTCTTAATGAGTTCTGGATTGAAGACAGCATAGCCTTCACCGAAGTCAGCACCAATTGGTAGCCAGCTCATGTGTTCTACGCCAGCTGCAATGACAATATCCGCATTATATGTACCAATGGATTGGGTTGCGAAGTTTACGGCTTGCTGCGAAGAACCACACGCTCGGTTAATCGTGGCTCCTGGAACAGTATAGGGGAAGTCTGCACCGAGGAGGGCTAGCCGACCAATATTTGCGCCTTGCCATGAAGTTTGTGTATTGCATCCCATCAATACGTCATCAACGTCTTTTGGGTTCACTTTGGTTCGCTTGGTGATTTCTTGCAACACATGGGAGGCGAGTTCGTCGGGTCGGGTATGTGCAAAAGCACGGTCTTTCCTACCGATGGGTGTTCGAATTGCATCTACGATAACAGTTTCACGAAGTTCTTTCATCTCATATTCACCTTATTTTCGTCTTTACTCTCCTTTGTATTCGGGTTTACGTTTCTGTAAGAACGCGGTTATGCCTTCAAACAGATCCTTGGTTGAAAAGGTCTTTGCAAAGGCCTGTGCTTCATAGGCAAGACCTATCTCAAGAGGAACCTGCGTTCCATAATTCAAACATTGCTTCACCAGTTTCAACGCGATGGGTGATTGTTCAGCGAGCAATTGAGCAAATTCACGGACGTCTTTTTCAAACGAGTCGTTTGGAAATACACGGTCAACCAATCCCATTTCTAAGGCTTCCTCAGCAGTGAAGCGTTTTCCAAACATGATCGCCTCACGAGCCTTCTGTAGGCCGATAATTCGAGGCAATCGTTGGGTGCCGCCCCAGGCTGGAATTAAAGACAAATTCACTTCAGTGAGACCAATTTTAGCTCGCTTCGCAGCCAGGCGAAAATCACTGGCAAGAGCAATTTCACATCCACCACCGTATGCATACCCGTTAATTGCTGCAATCACCGGTTGTGGTAGTTTGTCTATCATTGCTAGAATTTCATGACCCTTTGCTGCAATATATTGTGCAAAGTCTGGAGTGACTCCACTCATAAATACAGAGAGATCCGCTCCTGCAGAGAAGGCTTTCTCCCCTGCACCAGTTATGATAAGAACTCGAATTTCTTTGTCTTCTTCAACAATCTGAAGGGTTTTTTGAAGTTCACGGGTAAGGTCCTCATTTATTGCGTTCAACTTGTCTGGTCGGTTTAATGTTAACCAAGCCAGTTTCTTTTTTGGCTCCTTTTTCAGAAGGATAGTCTTTGTCATTACCGGTTTCCTCATTATTTCGTCTTACGAATAATGCGGAGATTATACTGCTTTCTGACAAAAAGGCTTCCGAATGGTCACAGAAAGAAATCTATGCTACACCATTTATACCAAAGATGCTACCTGAATTACAATGATTGAATCACAATTGGACGTGAGTAGATGAAACGGTTCTGGCACAAAAGCTGGCCTGAAGGAAAACCACATGATATTGCAATCCCTGATTCAACAATTCATGAAACTCTTACGGCTACAGCCCAGCAGTGTCCAAACAATCCAGCGTACTACTTCCAAGGACGCACTATCACATACCAAGAAATCGACGCGCTCTCGAATCAACTAGCCAACGCTTTAATCCATCTAGGTGTGCAAAGGGGAGATCGCGTAGCCTTCATGCTGCCTAACATTCCCCAATCCCCCATTGCTCTATTTGGAACCCTCAAAGCCGGTGCAATAGTCACACCTATTAACCCACTTTTTAAACATCACGAGCTCCATCATCAACTACATTCAGCGGGAGTAAAGCATCTCATTGCTTTAGACATATTTCATAAAGTCGTCGAAGAAGGGCGACAAGATACACCAGTTGAATCGGTCATCTATACTCGTATCGGCGAATATCTCAGCAAGGCAAAAGCAACACTTGGACGGGTCGCGCGAAAAATTCCTTATCCTAAACTTCCGACAGGCTCTGATATTCATCTCCTTCCCAAAATCCTCAAAGAGCAAACAACAAGCGCTCCCATAATAGAGAGTCATCACGATGAAATCGCTGCTCTCCTCTATACCGGTGGTACAACAGGACCTCCGAAGGGAGCAATGTTGAGTCACAGGAACTTGATGTTTAACGCAAAAGTTGGAAGTCAATGGTTCGATGTTCGATTCGGTGAAGAATGCTTCGTAGGAATCCTTCCCGCCTTTCACGCCTTTGGGTTTTCCTGTGTCATCGTTCTATCCGCTCTTATCGCTGCTTCAGTTATTCTTATTCCACGACCTGATCTCAAAGAAATCATGAAAAGCATACAGCAATACAATGCCACTGTTCTTGTGGCCGTACCAACACTCTATGTCTCCCTATTAGCTAGTCCCTACCTGAAACAATATGACATTAGTAGTCTTGAGAATTGTTTCTCAGGTGCTGCTTCATTGCCCATTGAAGTGTTAGAGCAATTCCAATCACAAACCGGAAGCTACATCGTCGAAGGGTATGGAATGACCGAAACCTCACCTATTCTCACCTTAATACCCCAAGGCGTTTTGAAACCTGGATCGGTGGGTATTCCCGCCTTCAATACAGACGTGAAAATTGTAGACCAAATGGATGATTCCAAGGAACTACCAATTGATGAATGGGGCGAAATCCTCGCAAGAGGTCCTCAAATCTTTCAGGGATATTGGGAAGCACCCGCCGCCACTGCAAATACTCTCCGGGGCGGCTGGATCCACACAGGAGATCTCGGTCGCTTCGACGAGGACGGGTATCTCTATATTGGCGATCGTAAAAAGGACCTCATCAAACGCAGCGGTTACTCCGTTTTTCCAGCAGAGGTTGAGGCTTTACTCTATCGCCATCCAGACGTTGCCGAATGCGCTGTTGTCGGTGTACCTACTCCCAGAGTAGGAGAAGAAGTCAAGGCTTTCATCGTTATTAAACCAGAATCCAAAGGTAAAATCACTGAGGACGAAATTCGAGACTGGGCTAAGCGAGAAATGGCGGCATATAAGTACCCTCGGCTTATCGAATTCCGCGACGATCTTCCGAAAAGTGCCGTTGGAAAAATACTTCGTCGAGAATTACGTGGAAAATAACAACCACGTCCGTTCATGAATTGATGAATCCATTACGAAACGGTTATTGCGTTCCTACAAGTCTTAATTGATAGTCACGGTTTGACCGGATGTGGCTGCAACAGCATCAAATCCAAATCGGTTGCGAATCGTCTGTGCAAGACTCTCACACGCCGCTGCATCGCCGTGCATCGTAAGAATTTTTGGGTTCCCTCGTGTTTGTCGAAGGAAATTGATCACATCCTGCCGGTCTACGTGACAGGAGAAATTGTAGGATTCAACCTGTGCTTTAACAGGCACGATACTCGGTTTTCCATTGTCAGTCTTTGTCCTGAATTGTCTTTGATGAAGGAGTTCAGCTCCTGGAGTACCCGGAAGTTGCTTACCAACTAAGAACACAGTACTGTGTGCATCTGCAGCAATGTCCTTCATATAGCGTTGAGCTGCTCCACCCTTGAGCATTCCCGCCGGAGCAATGATGATTGCTGGGTCCTTGGTAGCCGCTTCACGATCAGAGTGTTTCCGGATGAAGGTTGCCTGTTGGACTGCTTTATTGAACTTTTCGCCTCCTGAAAAGGACTTAGACTGTCCTTGCATGAGACGAGTAACCTTGCGAGCCATCCCATCTAGGAAAATCGGATAGTCTAACCCCTGGTGTCGGTGCTGTGCAAGAACCGTCAGTACTTCCTGCGATCGACCAACCGCAAATGCAGGTATTAATGCTGTTCCTCCATTTTCAAGGGTCTTTCGCACATTCTTCACAAACTCCTTTTCGGTGTTCTTTCGTGATGGATGATTCTCAAGCGCGTACGTGCTTTCTACAATCACCACATCTAAGTCACCTAATTGGCGTGGGTTAGGTGCACCCTTAACCAGTTGTGTATTGGTTGTGTTCAGGTCTCCCGTATAGAAAATCCGTGCTGCGCCATTTCCATTTGCTTCTGTCTCGACGAGAATCGAAGCACTACCCGGGATATGTCCGGCATCATGAAGAGTTACACGCATCTTGGGATGAACCTGGAAAGATTCATTGTAGGTCCGGGTTTGCGTGTTCTTCAGCAAGTTCTTCACTTCAGTGCGTTCAAAGGCTAACGAATCCCCTCCAATGCGGATCATGTCATCTAGGAGAAGCCGAACAAGTTCTTTCGTTAACTTCGTTGTATACATAGGAACGCTGTGGGTTTGACTTCCCGCTATCATGGGGAGATTACCACTATGGTCAAGGTGAGCGTGAGTAAGTACGCTGGTTAGGTTTCGTGTAGATGTAGGTAACGGGACTCGTTGAGTTCCGTTGAAGGCAGTGCCGTAGTCCATGACGATTCGGGCGCCTCCTTGTTCCACTAGGACTGCTGAAGCGCCGACTTGCCGACAACCGCCGAGAAATGTAATCTTTGTCATTTCTATCATTCCCTCTTTGGGTTTTGTAATCGTGACAAGTAAACCCGCTTTGTCTGAACTCTTTCTACTTGTTCAGAACGGACAGGTAAGCTAGGTGTTTCTTCCACTCTGCCTCATCTGAAGATTCACTAAACAGAGAAACCTTCGCGCAAGTGGGTTTTTGTCGCCAGGTTTCGTATCCAAGTCAAATCAATTATTTTGGACACGCCTCGGCGTTGAACACTTATCTCTTGTCTGAGTGTGAAGCATAAACACGCGTTTTTAAACCTTGTCCTTTGTTATGCGGGTTTTGAAGTGGATGGTAGCTTACCAAAAAGGGTCTTGTAGCGCTGTTGTAAAGATTCTAACCTAGACACGGGGACAGGAATCGATCCCAAATCCGCTTTTCCAGGTACTAGTCCATGGTAATCAGATCCTCCAGTTAGGATTAATTCGAACTCTTCGGCTAACTCGTCCAATAATGCTAATTGTGAATCAATTGTTGCATACCATTCTGGAGGTTGTCCTGTTACATCCTGCCAGGGGTAATAGACTTCAATTCCTTGAAGCCCTTGTTTAACGAGTGGGGATATCAACTCTCTCGGTGAGAGGTTCACGGTAAGAGGGTGGGCAATGACCGGGAGACCCTTCGCATCAAGAATTGCTTGAATCCCTTCAGCAATGGTGGGTCGTGGGCGTTCGGCATAGGCAGGACGTCCAAATGCTAGATACTTGTCAAATGCTTCCTCTAACGATGATACAACTCCATTGCGAACTAATACACGGGCAAGATGGGGGCGCCCTGTAGATTCGCCTGCAGCCTCTGCTTCCACTTCCTGTTGATCAATATCAATACCCAACGCCTTAAGCCTAGCTAACATTTTGGGTAATCGGGCCTCACGTCCTGCCTGCATCCACTCAAGTAGTGAACGAAGACCCGTGTCCATCGTATCAATGTAAAAACCTAAGAGGTGAATTCGGTGGTCCAACCATTTACAACTAATCTCAACTCCAGGCACCACCTCTATACCCAAATTCGTCCCGACTCGGACCCCTTCATCCACACCATGAGTAGTATCGTGGTCGGTGATGGCAATACCAGCTAATCCTAATTCATGTGCTTTGCTGACTACCTGTGTTGGTGATTCAATGCCATCTGAGGCGGTTGTGTGAACATGCAAGTCCACAAATTGCTTCACAACTAAAATCTCCCTCACTGGTCATTCAATCGGAAAATCCGGTAAAAACTTTCGGATTACCTTCAATGACTCCAGCGCATCCTCTCGATTCAACTCAAAAATCACTGGACCATCAAACCCGCACTCATCTAGCGCGGTAAGGAACTCCGCAACAGGCATGTCCCCCTTACCTAATACTTGATGGTCAAAATACGGAAACCGTTTCCCTTCCACGGGTCTCACGGCTCCATCATGTAAATGAACCTCACTCAGCCGACTATGATAACGATCGACAAAACCCAGTAAATCCGTTGAACCAGATTGACCAGAGAGAACATGACCCGTATCCAAACAAATCGATGTATCTAATCGTTCAGCAAGACGCCACGTATATTCAAAAGGAAATTCAATAGACTCCAAAGCAATTTTCCGTGATGGAAGTCCAGTGCGCTGTAACAATTCTTTAACACTCTGTTCAGCCAATCCACCCAATACTTCGAAAAGATAGGGCTTGTATTGCGGAGTAACATCAAACTCCCCAAACTCTGCACCGAGCCAACCCGCGTTATGCATAACATACACTTCGGGGTCAAGGGGCCTGACTATCCTAATGGCATCGACTAAGCAGTCAACGGAGGCTTCTCGGATGAAGGCATTCGGGCTAGACGGTTCAATTGACCAAAGTGGTAAATGGGCAGTATACGTGAGATCTAATTCGTCTTTCACTGAAAGTAAACTCGCTATCTGATTTTCAGATAATGCCCCAGGAAGCACATAACCAATATCCAAGGTTAGTTCCATTAAGGAAAATCCCTGATTGTGAGTTATACGCATAATTTCAGCGAAATCAAACTGACTAAAATCCAACGTCCCTTTAGAAAACAGCTGCGACATAACCGTTGACCAATCTAAAGCTGTTATACCAAACTGCATACTGACCATCCTCACTTTCTTCTCTGCCCCCTCTTTCTGCTATAAAGGTCAGGGTTATTCATAACTCTTAGAAAGGAAAAGGGTTAAAGGAACTTTGTATCGCTAAGAACTGTTCAACTCACATCCCTTTGGAGCAGAATAGAAGATGTCCAAAGTCGAATTGAAAAAGGAAAACCAGATTGCCATCATTACGATAAACAATCCACCTGCGAATGCACTCAATCCTGAGGTCTTCAACGCCTTACAGAAACTGTTCGCCGAACTGAACCAAGATGACACAAAGGTGATTATCCTCACCGGTGCTGGTGACAGATTTTTTGTGGGTGGTGCAGACATCAAACAATTCATTGGACTTGATGGAAAGGCTGCTGAAAAACTCGCGCGACAGGGTCAAAAGTTCACTCTCTTCTTAGAACAACACAGCAAGGTCATAATCGTGGCAGTGAATGGGTACGCACTGGGTGGTGGAATGGAAATTTCCCAAGCTTGCGATTTCATCATCGCATCGGAAAACGCCCGTTTCGGACAAACGGAAATCAAACTCGGTATCATTCCTGGGTGGGGTGGTACCCAACGCCTTCAGCGCTGGATGGAGCCTCAGCGTGCCCGCGAACTCATTCTTACCGGTGATATCGTTCCCGCTTCTGAGATGATGGGATTCGTTTACAAGGTCGTTCCCCTTGAAGAACTTCTCCCCACCGCGATGGATCTTGCGAAACGTATAGCCAGTCGTGGACTTGTCGCAATCCAGCTAGCCAAGAAGGCGATGAAACAGGCAATGTACCTCCCACTGGAAGAAGGTCTTAAACTTGAAGCTCGCTTTTTCGGCGAATCCTTTGATTCAGAAAATGCCAAAGAAGGAATCAAAGCCTTCTTGGAGAAACGAGAACCTAAAGTCTTGGATAAATAGGATTTTCAGCATCGAATCTGAACCAACAAGCCTCTTCCAGCCCTTCGCAGAAACCAAAGAATATGCCAATTCCCCCCAAATCAGACAAAACCATTAAAGCACCATGTCTGACTAGTTGTAACCGACATATGTTATCCTTACATTAAGGAGTGATTTGGGATGCGAAAACGTCATCTAGTTTTAGGACTCTTTCTAATTTACTTTTTACTCGACTTTACTGTTCCAATGATTCCAAATATTGGGGCAGGTTCGTTTGTGAGTGATACCGCACAGACGCCATTTTCACCTTTTACTCCTTCCTTTCCTCCAACTGACCTTATTGTCCTTCCCTCCGAAGAAGAGTCCCCAACACCACCGGATCACCCCCTCGGAACAGGTCGTGAGACCCTCACCGAATGGTGGGATACCAATTATGATTACCGACGAAAAATCATCATCATTGAACCGGATATCGCATCCCGAAACATGGAACCGGTTCATGTTTCCCTCACCTTCACAGGTGACGTCGCTCGTCAAGGAATTATTGCTGTAGCCTACTGGGATCTTGCCAGCTGGCACGAAGTCCCCTCTCAAATATGGAATGCCACCACCCATACCACATTCTATGATTCTTGCACCGTTTGTTTTCTCGTGAATATCACACAGAACTATCAGGAAGTTTTCTACATCTATTACGACGATGATTACTCCGTTGCTCCAAGCTACACCGACCGGATCACGGCAATCCCATCAAACGGACCTATTACTGATGATTCAACCATGCCCTGGGTGTATTCCGATGTCACAAGCACAAATTTCACAAATGTTGACATGGTCTACATTCGTTCCGCTGCTACACAATATGAACATGCCTCTATACTTCTCACCGATATGCTACGCGGAGGCTCTGATTGGGGTGGACCTGCATGTGGTCTAATCGCCGTCCGATATGGCGATGTTGATGCACTCGATACCAATAATGGTACAGGATTAGGAACAAACCTACAATATATGCTCTTAGGCGAATTTGCCCTTGACCCCCTAGGAGTTGATACGGGCATGGGTTCTAGTTCTGCTACTCGAGCCAATGTCGCACCCGATAATCCTGCCGAAGCGTGGATTTCAGGCGCTGGGGTTTGGATTCTTGACGATGGACCCCTATTCACCCGAATTAAAATCGTTACAAGCGATGGTGGATATTGCAATTCGGCTTCGCCTTGGTGTAATCAGACCTCTGATACTGTTAATCGCGGGAGTAATGGAGCTGCAGGTTTTCTCAACTACACAATTACTTACACTTTCTATTGGCATGGTGATACTGCGCTTGTCAATGTCATTCTTGACATAACCGCGAATCCTCAGTGGTTAGGTGCCCAGTGCCATGTCAAGAACTATGGTGATTGGCCTCATATTATGACATTCACTTGCGGTTCTGGAACTCCAGGAACAGTTGATGCGGTCCAAAACCGGAAAGCTTGGAATGGATCCAAATACGGACTCTACAATGAATCCGTTGACGGGCGTCGTCGAGACTTCCCTATTGAACCCTGGTTTGTCTGGTATGATGATGCCGGTGAACCTGGCTATGATGGCACACAGCATCCTACCCTTGGATTAATTGCCAAAGTCAACCCTGTGGGCTGGGAGGTTCTATCTCTCGCTGTTAGCGGCATGGGTGACAATACTATGCTGCAACAAATTCTCCGTGAGGGTCATCAAGGTGACTTCTTCATTATGCCAACAGGTGAAACCTTCAGTTATGATTACACAGTCTATACTTCTGCATATGGAACAAATTACGACGAAGTTCGATCCCAAACCACGAAAGTGAATAATCCTGTTAGCTTAACTGTTGGTGAGCAAGAACTCTACCGCCATAACATCCTAACCATTACAACTCAGGATGTTACAGGCTCAAACATCTCGAACGTGACCATTTACGTTTACAATAGTACTTCAGATCTAATTCGAACAGGAACCACGGTAGCCTCAACCATTATTTTTTCCAAGTTAAATGATGATACATACTCAATTATTTCAAATTACACCTTACTTTCTACCTATGGCGGTTCGGTCACCTTCCAAGTCAATTCCACATCAATAGTTCTTAATCATAACATACAACGCGGTTGGGCCCGCACCGTTAAGTGTCAGCTTAGTTATCTCACCCTCCACATCAGGGACTGGTACGATGATTCAACGCTACCTACTTACGCTGAGGTTTTCCTCGATGAGACAACTAGTGGGACGCCAATCTTTGCACTCAACGCAAGTCCATCGGCATCTGTATACATGTACCCGGGTCAATACGATGTTAATGTTCGATATATTGAGCGATTCCGCATCCACAATCAGACAACTCCATTAACCGTCAGTAGCATTGGTGACACAACTTCAGCGATTGGAGTAGTGGCTAGAGAGCATCGAACGGATCTAGTTCTCAAAGCGCCTACAACGGTTCCCTTTGTCGAAATCCCCTATAACGTATCCAGGAACTTTGTGGTCTTCTATCAAGATTTGGATGCAGGGGGTGCAGGAATTGACGTGCAAGCCACATCAATTCCATACATTGCCAACTGGACCCTTTTCAACTCTACAGCAGATCAAGTAGATTCTGGACAATTAACACCTGTACCTGGCGAAATCGGCAACTTTTCTATGACCTTTGACGCATCCCTCTACCTCGTTAATGAAACCTATCAAATCCGGTTCTTTCTAGATGCCGATGCTCCAGTTGACTATTGGCAGGCCTTTTTATCAGTAAGCATAGTCATTCGTGGACGCGAAGTAGAAATAATTCCAGAATTTTATTCCTACACTGTATTCTGGAATGACACAGTAACCTTTGCAGTGTATTTGAATGACACCGCTGAAAACCAGCCAATTACTAGTGCAGAACCTCAATACTTCGGCATTGGGTTCTCAGGAACCATGCAACCTACTGGTATACCTGGATGGTATGAGGAAACCCTTCATGTTGTCAGCATATCTGTCGGCACATACACTATCACCATACGAGCACAAATTGCAGCATATGAGGATGCTACAGCCCAAATCCTCCTCTTGGTCCAAGAACAACCTACTGAAACAATGCTCATCAATGCACAAACCGAAGATCAATCCGGTTCCATTACCATCGATCTGGATCCCTCTGAAATTTGGGCCCCTGTTGGTGACATGCTCATTCTAACCTTCAATTACACAGGGTATTGGGATCAACTCATTTCGAATGCCACAGGGAACATCAACTACCAAGTTGGCAGCCTACCAATCGACTCCCTTGGCAATGGAATTTATCAAGTTATAATCGATACATCCGCAATTCCCATTGGGTCTTATTCTGCTGCTGTGGCTTTTTACTCGCCGAACTTTGACGTAGCTATTCTCCCACTATCTATTGAAATTCGTCTGGTTCCCACTGAAGTCTTTCTAGTTAATCCTGTACTCAATCAAACTACATATCATGAACTTTTTGTTGGTGATTTATTCCGCGTCCGGGTTAACTTCACTGACACACATCATGGAACTCCAATTACTGGTGCTACATTGTTTCTCGACATTCCCAGTATTGGCGTTCTCAACCAGTTAATGGTTGAAGTTCCAGGATTACCTGGAGTGTACGAGGTTATTGGGCTCTCAGCACCATTTGACGGTTTCCATGATCTTACTATTCGGGGTGGAGTCGAAAACCATGAGCCTGCCGATTTTGTACTCCAACTTCGTGTACGAACGCATCCAATCACCCAAAGTGCTATTGCTATCGGACTCATCGCTGCCATTATCGGGCTCATGATACTAATTGGGTGGCTCCTCTATACTCGGATCTTTGCCTTTCCATGGCTCGTCCGGAAAATGCGGAAAATGGCCGCTACTCTAGGAAAGGGTAGAACACCCACACTATCAGGCCGGGACCAACGACGGATTGATACTCGACCCGATCAAATGACCGGCTTAATGCAAGATGCGTATGGAAATGCTAACCTCGCCTTTGTTGCTACAGCTATCCC
>JAEOSK010000004.1 GCA_016840405.1 Candidatus Hermodarchaeum yapensis | reverse complement strand
GAATAACACTCCACTTGAAATCAACATTAGCCTTAACAGATGACTCAGCATGTAAAGAATAGGAAGGAAGAACACTATAAGTCCAGTTACAATTACCATTGCGCTAATTATTACTACTCCCCAGTAAGTGACTTCTCTTTGCTCCTTTTGCGACCAAGCCTTTGTTGCTTGTTTGATGAACAATATTATGCCGATTCCGATTAATATCCAACTAATTGGTACAGGATATAGGGGATAAATAGGGTCTATCCAAGCCTCAGGGGAAGCAGCCCAGCGATTAAGTTCCTGAAATACCCAATACAGATTCGTTTCAAAAAGCAATGACACACCAGTGATTGTCAGAAATCCTGCACAACTCATTGTCCTTTTAGGATTTGATGAATCCCTCCTGTTCTCCATCTTCTTCTACCTGATTAGGAGGAGCTTGTACCGCATTCTATAAGTGTTATGAAAATAGGTGGTGACTTGTAAGCTCCTCCTAACGCAAAGTGTCCCTTATAAGATAAGTGAGGGAATGGAGCTCATATGAGGATTGTGTTTATGTTTTAGTTTTATCGAAATAAAGAGTATTAAGACGTCAGACTGATGATGTGTTTGGAAATTGGATTGAATGTCTTTACCATCGACCCTTTCAGAGAAACAACAACTCTATCAAAATGCATTAACCTGCATTGAATCACTAGCCCAGGCCCAAATGGACGCAAGGAGTTTCCTCACCATAATCCATGCTGGAAACAGTGATTACCTTCCTTTTCTCCATAAACTGATTAGTCATTTTGTATTCACTAAGCGGCAGGTTCATGTCTTCGATTATCATCGGCGAATAAAACAAGTCTATCTCCAAACACTACTTCAACAAAAATCAAAGAAATCTGTTCAAGAATATAAGAATCTTAATTTTCGAGTGATTCTCGATGAAGACCATGCCCTCAATGAGCTCATGCGTTTACAGCGGCGCACTCCGTCAAAGCGTAAACCTCCAGTGCTTTTTGTTGTGGATCCTTCGGGGTTGTTCGGGCGAATGCGAGGTGGCGTGAAACAGTCGGCACAGGCTCTAAAATTTCAATATGAGGCAGCTGTGCTATTTGCTCAAATGGGTTATGCCGTGGTTGTTTCCGATTTTGGGGGTCGTGAATTTCATCGAGTCGAAGCCGTTGTCCCTGCTATACTAGCAGAACCTGCAACGTTGATTTTGCAGTTTCTTCCCCGTCGAATTATCCTCTCTTAAGATGATTTGCCCGTATCTTCGATTTTGGTTCCGCAACGGGTACAAAATCGCGTGTCAAGCCGTATTGGGGTTCCACACTCGGGACAATTCATAGCACTCTCAGAACGCTGTTCGTCAATAGAGATCAATCTAGCTTTAGCCCATTGTTGTCTCTGGATGCGACGCATGTACTGCTTATGCTGCGTCTCTCGGCGTGCCCCCATCGCTCCAGCATAGAATGCAATCGTAAAGAGGGGGGGAATAGGGGCTACCATGGCAATGGTGAACTGTGTTAACAAAATAAGCAGAACGGGTCCAAGTACGCCTAACGGAATTCCATACAGTGTAGCTATAGCTTCAATGTTTAGGTAAAATGTTTGACCCAAGGTTCCAGCGAACAAAACCAGTAAGTAGCCTAGCACTATTGCTCCAAGGATTCGCTGCCAGTGACGGCGACGTAATCCAGCGCTTAATGAAAACGCACCACCAATAGAAGTACTTTCAAGAACCAGCAATATTGGAACGAAGAAAAGAAGTCCGTAAACAACCAACCCGACAAAGGGGATAATACCTGCCAGTGTCAAAATCGTTGCAAACACGAGACCCACAGCAATCGTTTTGAAGATGGGAAAACGAAGAGCTTCTTGTTGGTTCTTCAAGACACGTAAGCTTGGTTCGGTGTTTAATACACGATGCACAGCACTCACACTAAGGACAAAGACGCCAAATAACATGATGAAATTCTGGAACAGTCCCAAAACTAGACTTTGCATTAGCAAACTAAACAGTAAGAAAATATCTGGTTGTATTGCAAATATTTCATTCAAAATGAATGTATTAAGATTGGTGATAATCGCGGCTATGGGAAACGCTGCAACAGCTATGAGGATTCCACCCATAAAGAACACTAGGACAAACCAGCGGAACTGGTGTTTGAGCAAAGAGATGCTTCTCTGTAATCCTTGACCGAAGGATGCTTCCCCCAACCAATCACTCGGTGACTGAAGGTGATTCATAGCGCCAGTAAGAGATGGTTCTGAGAGGCTAGATTGTAAAGATTGATCGACATTTGACATGAAAGCCCCTCATGACGAATACAATCGCTTTCTGTGAAGAGCCACGTCTTAAACTTGATGGTTTCAACACTCAGTCGAACTTCTCCAGAAATAGTTACAAATATCTGAAACTTCATTCACCGAATCTGATATTAGGAAAGAAGGTAATGGTCAATACACAAAAGATGAAGCAAGTGGACGGAAATGACTAAGCGGCTGTTAATAAACGATTCTTGGGTGCTTGAACGTGCTGGATATGCGAGTTCAAGTTTTTCTAATTTTCTTACTGGAGTAACTGGTGGCATGGATCTTTCGATGAAGATTCAAACAGGATTAGATATCGCCAGATCATTAACCACCAAAAAAGGGCAAGCAGAACTGGGTATTCCAAGTTTTGTCCAACCAATGGTGTCCGACATTCTCGATGCTCTTGGGGATAAATTGGAACCATTGGTTAAAGGAAAGATAGAATCGGAACTGGCGAAGACAGAAAAGAGTGTTAAAGCAAAACTGGAAGCTGCTCAGAAAAAACAAGAAAAAGCACAGAAGAAGCGAGAAGAAAAGCTATCAAAACTTGAAGAGCGACTCGCGCAACTCGACAAAGAATTAGATCAAATGGGCGATACCGTTGGACAAAACATTGCATTCAAACTATTTGGCCCAAACACAGACTCGTTAGCTAAGGCATTAATTGAGGCTGCTAAAGAACAAGGAGTCACTAATGAAGGGGTACTCAACCTAATTCAAATGTTGCCTGAATTTGAAGCGTTAATGTACTTCATGAATGTGCGAAAATTTTACCGTGACCATACAGCCCATTCTCTTCGAGTAGCTGTTCTAAGTGATTATATCTTTAGTAAGACAGGAGCCTCCGGAGGATTACGAGGAATAATGGAAGAGAACTTGGACTTTAACCCAGAAGAGGCTGAGATGACCTGGTGGTTAGCAGGATTACTTCATGATATTGGCACACCGCTTGCCAAGCTAGTAACCTCTGTCAACTGGTCGCTGGTAAACGAGATGCTCCGCTGTTATCCTTCTGTGGATATGGAAATCTCGCCCTTACGAATTGACCTGAGTAACCCCCATTTGGGAAATGAAGCTTATCTGAAAATACTCTCGAAAGGACTACCCAAATCATGGCAAACACTCATCCACAATGGGCTCGGAAGTGCTGAGTTATCCAAAGATGTTTTTGTGTACACATCGGGAGATCAACCACCTCCCCTCTATGAGGTTAAAGGTCCAAAAATGGATCACGGAGTTGTGGCTGCAGTTACCCTTCTGCGAACGTTGGGATCACCTGATCACGTAGAAAAGGAACTAGCTGAGGATCGTCCATTAATCGAAGCTGCTCGTGCAATTGCCCTACATAACTTCATTCCTGAATTAGGAAAAATCCCCTTTGAGAAATATCCTTTACTGTTTGTCTTGGCTGTTGCCGATGAATTGCAGGAATGGGGGCGTCCAGTTCCAGTCACAACTGAAGCGGGCTTTTTCACAACCACCCTCGAAAAGATAACACTGATGGATGCCATCTTCCATGACTCGGACTCTGAGCTCTGGGATATTCCCTACACGCGTGAACAAGCAAAGAAGCTTGCTAGATTTGATTTCAAACGCCTCTACAAAGATAAAGAGAATGCTCTGAGTAATTTAGACTGTGCTGAACAATTTCCAGAATCCAATCTCTGGCTCATCAACTATCATGGGGAAAAATCCTCAGTTGAAAACAAGTTCAACATCAAAATAAAAACTCGATAGTCGAGGCTGTTCAACATTTCCTCTTGTTTAGGATGCGAATGATGAATAGATGAAAGGCGTTAAACGTTCACGAAGTTCCGCCAACCGATTATAAATCAACAACCGTGTAACCTGGTCAAACAGCTCTCCCACATTTTCCCCCGAACGAGCCGACGACTCAAAGTAGTTGTCAAATTCCAAATTGATGTGCCGTTGATACGCCTCCGCCCTGGATATCACCCGTCTTGAATCCAAATCTACTTTGTTTCCCACAAGAACACTTGGTGCTTCATCCGGAACTGCAGTTCGAAAGGCTTGTAACCATCCCTCAATGTTATCAAAAGTCTCTGCCCGGGTTAAATCAAACACGACTAATACCGCGTCACTCCCCAGAAAATAGAGCTTCCGCACACTCTCAAATCGCGGTTGTCCCGCCAGGTCCCAGATGATTAATCGAATCAGCACATCACCTACAACTACCTCATGGCAATTGAGTTGGGTGCCGAGAGTCTGCAAATATTCGTGATTAAATGTCTTTGTGATAAATCGATTAATTATGCTTGTTTTACCGACCATGGGGTCCCCAATGACAACGAGTTTGAACGTGTGTTCGTTTAGTGACATGGGGGGTCGCTCTCTGCAGTAACCTTCTCCTACCTATGGGGTTAAGAGAGGAAATTTAAATCATATTCTGTGGTGTTACACAAAATCTCATATCCCCTAAATCACTTTTCCTCGGTTAAAGTCGGCATTTTGGAAGATTCTAACGTGGTTTTAATCTTCAAAATTACTGGCTCATTGTGACTTATTGGCGCTAAACACTCTTGATGAGCATGGAAGATTATGTTTGCGATATATTTAAGCTGAAAAGACAGTAGGTCCCTGCAGGTGAATTCTTGACGTGACCATCCAGGTCGATGATGCCGGATGGGGTGACCCCGTCGGAGGCGTGTTCTTAGGTGTCTTCCGAGTGGATACCAATGAATACGTCGTGAAAGAGATTGAGGTCGTACATTTTCAAGAACCAAATTTTGATAACAAAACCTTTCTTGCCCGAGGATTGGAGCTGGTTCTGGAAGCTTTCAACTGTTTAGGAGTAACCTTGGATGAACCGATTCAAGTATGTCGGGGAGTGGTGCTTGATGGAGTTCGTGAGGGATTGAATGCTAAAGGGTATGAGGTTATTCCGACAAAAATCGAAGGCCAGTTACAGGAGCTTGTTGAAGCCAATTTTGTGGAATCATTACGACAGATGGGGATTCGGGACATACCTCGTGTAAGCGGGAAGGAACGGTTCTTTCGGCAGCTTGAGTGGATACAAGATGATCTTGAACATCGGGAACGATATGCCAAGACTGGGTGGAAAAATTGGCCAACTAAGCTGCGAAATTGGCGTCCAAAATGGCGACGGAAACACCGCGCATCCCTAAAACCCCCAATTATCATTAAACTTGGTGGAAGCGTCATCTCGGATAAGACACAACGTTCGACACCACGCATAGAAACGATTCAACAATTAATCTCAGAAATTGTGGCAATTGAATCCCATCCTGTCGTTGTTATTCATGGCGGGGGTTCATTCGGTCATTTTCTAGCAAAAGACTATCAGCTCCGAAAGGGTGGTCGGAGTCAGGAAAAGAAGATTGGGGTTACAAAAACTGCCTCTGAGATGACTAGGCTTGGTCACTTGATTCATGGCGCCTTCTTGAAAACGGGGCGACCAGCAGTGCCTATTCGGTCATCGTCGATTATTGTAGCTATTGATGGACGTATCTCCCATATGGATCTCCAAGCTCTCCGTGAGTTTCTTCGGCAACGTTTCATCCCCATCCTCTCTGGGGACGTAGTTGCGGATACGGTGAGAGGATTTACTATCGTCAGTGGTGACCAAATTGCAATGTATCTCGCACGATTACTACATTCCAAACAAGTAGTCTTTGCCACTGATGTTGATGGCCTATATTCTGCTGACCCAAAGGAACACCCTGACGCAAAACGTATTGATTTGATTACACCCGACACGCTAGATGTGATCTTTAACGAAATCGCGGTTGGTGCTTCCAGTGAAGCAGCAGATGTCACCGAAGGAATGCGGGGAAAACTTGATGAAATTTTCAAGGGCCTACCCGATGATTGTGAGGTTCTCATCACGGATATTCGTCAACCCGGAACCTTAGAGAAAATTATCCACGGGAGACCTGTTCCAGCAACACATCTAAGGCAGCATTCCTGAGGTCTGCGAAGAGGAAAGTATAAACTCAAATGAGGCTCATTTAGAGGATGTCTCACGAGGTGCCGGTCCGGTGTTTACATTGACTTACTTCGGATACGCAGCAGTGCTAGTTTCTTTTGAAAAACACCTACTCTTCAATCCCGGTATCGTCGAAGCACAGGTACTGGTTGAGCTTAATCAAGTTCAACCATCATATGTGCTCGTGAGTAGCCAATCCGATGAGCATCTTGGGAATGCTTTGCTGTTTTCCAGAAAGAAAGGAAGTGTCATTGTCAGCAACAGTCAGGTCATTAATATTCTCCGAAAAGATGGGACTCCTAGCTACTATCTAGAAACCTTGACAAATGGCAAAGAACTGGACGTAGGAAAGAACATCAAAATTCGAGGCTTCAAATTACGACGTGGTGGATTTCTCGCGCCACACAATTTGGCTTTACTCGTTGAAAGCGACCAAGGTTCAGTTCTTCATTTGGGTCATACAAACGAAATTGGATCTTTAGCGGATTCCAAGCCAGACCTTCTTTGCATTCCCATAGCGGGAAAGAAAAAGGGATCATTCGATTCCGAAGGAGCAGTCATTGCTACCTTAGCCATCAAACCCCGGTTTGTCCTTCCCCTTAGTGGAACCGCGGATCAAACCAAGAGTTATCTATCACTAATGAAAACCAAAGAGTCTACAATCATTCCAATATCCATTTCTGTAGGCGAGACTTTCACGCTGGTCTAACGCTGGTCTCCGTTACAGAGTCGCTGGTAGAGTTCCACTCGTCTATCATTAATTATGTGATTCTGACCAGTGAGAAATTTATCCTGGGCCTTTTGAGGTTGAATCTCAGCAATAACGAGTCCAGATCGAGTCCTTGAACCTCGAGCAAGGATTTCACCTAACGGATTCGTGATTTGGCTACTACCAGTGAAAGTGATGGGTTTACAACCAGTGGAGGGTTCTGTGCCAATACGATTAGCTAACACCGTAAATATGCGGTTTTCAATACTCCGTGCAACCATCACCCGTTGAGCGTAGGGAAGCACTAGATTGGAGGGTAAACATAAGATTTCACATCCCTCAAGCATTAGAATCCGTGACGCCTCAGGAAACGCCCAGTCAAAACACACCAGTACACCAATAGCTGCCGAAGGGAGCTTCCAGACATGGGGTGGTTGTGAACCTGGGAGGAACCAGTCTTTTTCATTCGCGAAGAGATGGATTTTTTGATAGCAGCCTAAAAACTGATCTGGGCCCACAATGGCGGCACTATTATAGATACCCTCGCTCCTCCCTTGTTCGGCTAATCCCCCAACAATAATCATGTTATGCTCTTTAGCTAGCTCAATCCATAGTTGCGTTGTCGGACCCTCTGGAACCGGTTCTGCAAAAGAGTCCACCTGCTCTTTAGACGAGAAATTGTATCCGCTGATACACAGTTCAGGGAACACAATGAGGTCAACATCTTGTTGAGCTGCCCGTTTACAATACCGTCGAATTATGTTTCGGTTCTTATCTGGCTGGGCAAATTGGGGGTGAATTTGTGCGGCTGCTATTTTCAATGCCAGGTCCCTCGCATCTTTTAGGCATTCCTTGTGTATTTCAGCCTTCCTCCATTTCCCTATGACCATTAAGTGAAAATAAAAATTCGAATACCAATGGGCATTCTTTTACGCAGGTATCTGACATATGAGGGAATGGTGCAGCAATAATGAAACCTAAAGTACTGACAGAAAATGAAATTGCTGAAATGCTCACCAAAGTCACTGAGGACGAAATCAGCGAGTACAAATCATACTCACTTACTCATCTGAAGGACACCATCCTAGCCACCGGAACCCCTGGGGGTGCCACGGTAAAAGATACTGAAGGAAACGAATACTTGGATTGTACCAGCCAAGCTTGGACGTTAAATGTCGGCTTCGTCAACCCCGATGTTGTTTATGCAACCCAATTCCAAGCAGAACGACTCACTCATGTTCGCTACAGCTATCCTACCATTCCGCGTATCAAACTCATCAATAAACTCGCCCAGATCGCCCCAGGCAATTTAAAGAAAGTAACCATCCAAAATCAAGGCGGGTCCACAGCCATTGAAGCCGCCATGAAACTCGCTTTTCTCAACAAACCGGACGCATCCATATTCATCACCACTTGGATGGCCTATCACGGCGCCACCCTCGCCACCATTACCGCATCAAATTGGATGCCCAGCCCACTCATCCGATTCCGGGGATTCGGACAAGAACACTTCGTTAAAGCCCCCTACCCCTATTGCTACCGGTGTCGAAAAGGCCAAGATCCCAAAGACTGTGACATGGAATGTCTGGAACTGCTTCGAAACACGATAATCTATGGAACCAATGCCCCAGTGGCAGGTGTCATAATTGAACCCATGCAGGGTCCAGGAGGACAAGTTCCTGCACCACAACGGTATATTGAGGGACTACGGAAACTCTGTGATGAAGAAAACGTATTCATGATCTGGGATGAAGCTCAAACCGCATTTGGACGCGTTGGAAAAATGTTTGCTGCCGAAATCTACAACGTTGTCCCCGACATGATGTGCCTCACCAAAGCTCTCGGAGGAGGACTCCCTGCCGGAGCCACACTAGCCCGTGATGACCTCAAAGAACACTTCCGGTACACAGAGGAACACTCCACCTTCGGGGCAAGCCCCCTGATCATGGCTGCAACCCTAATCAATATCGAAGTCATCCAACGACTCAACCTCCCACGTCGCGCTGAAAAACTGGGCACCCTCATTACCAAACGATTACAAGAAATCCAAGAAAAGAACGAACACATCGGAGATGTAAGAGGACCGGGGCTGTTCATTGGTGTAGAAATGGTTCGTGACAAAAAGGACAAAGTGCCAGCCAATTCTTTAGCTGATGCCATTGTTCACGAAGGACTGAAACGAAACGTCATTTTCGATTTGAGCATGGCACACCACCGTGATATGCGGTTCGTCCGAAATGTAGTCAAAGTCAAACCTCCCCTAACCATTACTGAAGAGCAAGCCAATCACGCCGTTGATGTGTTCGAAGAATCCCTCAATGCTGCACTGAAGAATCTCTCAGTTTTATAACACAACAAACCACTTTCTTCTAACGAGAGTCCGAAAAGCAGAGAGCACTATGAGTTCAAACACAAGTTTCCGCAGATTCACAAATTTCAGGTTGAAGTGAGAGAAAGATATTAAATGAAATTTCAACATAAGCGAAAAATAACCATCACGCGGGGAACTAAAACTTGGGATAATATTCAATGATTGGGATACTCAAAATTTTATTTATCGGCGAAGGCGGTGTGGGCAAAACAAGCCTCCTTAGACGATACACCTGGAACACTTTTGACGAAAATATGAAACTCACAGTGGGTGTGGACTTCGCCGCAAAAAACATTGAATATGGCAAATGGAAAGCAACACTCCAGATTTGGGACCTTGCAGGACAAATTCGCTTCCGAGATCTTGCCATGTCCTATTTTAGAGGGGCTCGGCTCGCTATTGCCGTTTTTGACATTTCGAGTCGATACACTATGGAACGACTCGACGACTGGATCAGGCATTTGAAACAATCAGTGACGGATTGTCCCATCGTTATTGTGGGAAATAAGGCAGATCTCCGTACAGCCTATGGGCGAAGTCAACCACTAGTAACACTCCAAGAGGGAATCGAATATGCTGCCAGATATAGTGCCCCCTTTGTAGAGGCTTCAGCCAAAGATGGAGATGGGGTGCAAGAAATATTCGAAATCGTTACAGAAATCCTCGCTGAACGATATCCCACTCCCGAGTCAGCCGCCAGGACTTTTTGAATCTGTTGAAATCGCTTCTCAACTAGTCACTGCTAATCGAAACTCGAGCCAACCATTTTTCGAGTCCCTTGATTTTTAGCATGGGCTCTACCGAAATGTCAACATTCCTATACCTTTTTGAAAAACTTCCTATGCTGTTTCGCAACTTGATTGTGAAAGTTGCAAAGATATTTAGCGACTGTGGAGTGAATTTGAGGAGAACTGGTGGTGGCCGCCATCGCAAAAGCTAAGAAACCTATAGAAGAGAAACCCCGAATTGGCGTTTTTGTCTGTGAATGCGGACGCAACATCGCGGGTGTCGTTGACTGCAACGCGCTAGCAGAAGGTGCAGCAAAACTCGACGGTGTCGTAGCAACGAAAGTGAACAAATTCACCTGTGCAGACCCCGGTCAAGAAGAAATCAAGCGTATAGTGAAAGAAGAAAAGCTTGACCGCGTGGTTGTTGCTGCTTGTACACCTCGAATGCATGAACCCACCTTCCGAAGAACTACCGAAGACGCAGGACTTAACCAATTCTTCTTTGAAATGGCGAATATTCGCGATCAAGGAACCTGGTGTCATGCCAGCGATCCTGAAGGTTGCCAAGTCAAAGCTGCTGACCTAATTGCCAGTGCTGTCGCCAAGGCCCACCACCTAGAACCTCTTGAAGTGCTCAAAGTTCCGGTTACCCATACAGCGCTTGTTATCGGTGGTGGAGTCTCAGGTATTCACGCTGCACTTGATATTGCTGATGCTGGTTACAAAGTCTACTTAGTAGAGCGGTCACCCACAATCGGTGGCATCATGGCTTTGCTTGATAAGACTTTTCCCACCCTCGACTGCTCAATCTGTATTCTCGGTCCAAAAATGGCAGAAGCAGCTCGGCATCCCAATATTGAACTCATTACTAATGCAGAAGTTACTCGAGTTGAGGGTTTTGTTGGTAATTTCAAGGTGCAAGTTAATCAACGACCCCGATATGTGGACATTGATAAATGCAACAGCTGTGGTGACTGCCAAACAGTCTGCCCGGTATTAGTTCCCAACAATTTTGATGCCAACCTCGGATGGCGACACGCCATCTACATCCCCTACCCACAGGCTGTGCCTGCAGCTTACATGATTGATCCCGACCACTGCCTCGGCTTAAGCCCCAAAGAGTGCATGATGTGCTACGATGCCTGTAACAAAGCAGGACAAGAAGCCATTCTCCCCGATGACACCGAGAAAATCCATGAGTTTGACATCGGTGCAATCATTGTAGCCACTGGCTACGAACCCTACGACCCTACTCCCATCACAGAATATGGTTATGGTGTCTATCCCAATGTGATTACGGCAATGGAGCTGGAACGGCTCATCAATGCCGCAGGACCAACTGAGGGCAAAGTCATTCGACCCTCAGATGAAGCTAAACCTCACAGCTTTGCCTTTATCCAATGTGTTGGAAGCCGCGACGAACGATCCAACATTTACTGTTCTGGCTTCTGCTGCATGTACACCATCAAAAACGCCCTCCTCCTCCACGAAAAATACCCCGACGCAGAAATCACAATCTATTACATGGATATCCGCACCAACTTCAAAGACTATGAAGAATTTTATCAACGAGCCCGACGCGCCGGTATCCGCTTCCAACAAGGACGTCCTGCAGAAATCACAGAAGATCCCAAGACCCACAACCTATGGGTCCGCGCTGAAGACATGGCAACTGGGAAGCCCACTAAGCGCGAATTTGAAATGGTCATCCTCAGCACAGCCGCAGTACCCAGTCGAGGGACAGAGGATCTTGCACGAGTTCTCAATGTTCCCGTTGGCCCCTCTGGTTTCTACATGGAAGCTCATCCCAAACTCAAACCTGTCGACGCAGCCACCGAAGGTGTCTTTTTCTGCGGTTCTGCTCAAGGACCCAAAGATATTCCCGCAAGCGTCGCCCAAGGAAGCGCCGCTGCTGCTCGTGCCCTTCGAATTATTACTCAAGATGAATGGGAAATTGAACCCATTGTAGCAGTCGTCAATCCGGAGTTATGCCGAAGCGCCACTGGAAAGTGTGGTATCTGCGTATCACGCTGCGCCTATGGTGCTATCACCGCTGATCCCGGAACCGCTGCCTACGTCACCCCCGCAAAATGCCATGGCTGTGGAACGTGCGTAGCTGAATGCCCTGCGAATGCAATTACACAGATGCATTTCACCGATGCTCAGATTATGGACCAAATTCGAGCGCTATTGAAAGACAATCCTGAAGACAAAATCTTCGCCATGCTGTGCAACTGGTGTAGTTATGCAGGGGCGGATCTAGCCGGAATTAGTCGTTATAATTATCCAACAAACGTGCGTGGCATTCGCGTTATGTGTTCAGGGCGTATGTCGGATCAATTCATTTTGGAAGCTTTCCGGCTTGGAGCTGGAATGGTGTTAATGTCTGGGTGTCGTCTCACCGAAACTGGTAGCGATTGCCACTACATTACGGGGAATGTATGGGCTGAGAAGCGCGCAAACCGGATGTCAGCGTATCTGGAGCGGATTGGCATGGATCCACGACGGTTCCGATTGGAGTGGGTTTCCGCTGCAGAAGGGGACAAATGGGCAACAGTCACAACGGAGATGGCTGAACAACTCAAAGAAATGGGACGCGATTTTATCGTTGAAGAGAATGAACGACTTCGCCCGGAGATTGAGAAGCGTATTACCCGGCTCACAAAAAGAGAAAAGCCCAAGCCAAAGCCGAAAGCGAAGGCAAAAACCAAATCAGCGAAGGTGAAGGCGTAATGGATGTGGAAGAACGCCTTGAGGAGATAGCCCAGAAACTGGCCAAACGGGTTGACACGAAAAGCTGTTTCCAGTGTGGTTCATGTGTCAGTGCCTGTCCCGTATCCCGAATTACCGACGGTGAACTCTATCATCCTCGCCGAATTGTTCGAGCGACGTTGGAAGGTGAGGCTTCCAAGTTACTCGAGCAGCCTAGCCTCTGGTTATGCACGAGCTGTCATGCTTGTCTGGAACACTGTCCTCAGAAGGTCCCCGTTTCTGAACTCGTCCAAGACCTGCAGAATCTAGCCAGTGAATTGGGGGTGACGCCCGACGATATCGTCTCTGAAGTTGAGAACATTATTGCCACCGGGTGGGCCCTTGCACCAAGCGAATCAGCGAATAAACGCCGTGTTGAATTGGGACTTCCCCCGATCCCGCTGGAAGAGAAGGGTAAGAAGGATTTACATACAATCGCAAAGGCAACCGAATTGTTATCACGATTGAAAAAAATCAAAGAACACAAGGCTGCCCTGAAGGCAGCTGATGAAGCCATTCAAGAAGGAGGGGAAGCTTAATGGCAGATACACCGTGGGCACTTTACATGGGTTGTGTTATCCCCAACCGATTACCCTACATGGAAGTAGCCATGCGTGAAACGCTTAGTTATTTTGAGATTTCCACCCAAGATATCTCTGGTTTCACCTGTTGCCCAAATCCCTTAACCCTTTCTCATATTGACCATGAAGCAGCTCTAGCAATCTCCGCCCGAAACCTTGCCATTGCTGAAGAAAAGGGACTTAACATTCTCACACCATGTAACGGCTGTTTTGAAGCGCTCAAAGGAACAGCAGCATGCCTCCAGGAAGACGCAGAACTCCGCGCAAAAGTCAACACTATTCTTTCCAAAACTGGACATGAATACAAGGGAACCATTCAGGTCAAGCACTTCATCCAATTTCTCTTCGAAGACATTGGCTTGGGAACCATCGCCGAGTCAGTGGCCCTTCCCTTAAATGACCTCGTGGTCGCCACTCATATTGGCTGTCATATTCTTCGACCCAGTAACCTCCTCAACGTTGATGATGCCCAACGACCAACCATTCTTCACCAACTTGTTCGCGCCCTAGGAGCCAAAACTGTCCAATATCCAGATGAAATGGATTGTTGCGGATATGGTACCCGTCCAGCAGACAAAGACATGGCTCTCAAAATGACAGGTAACAAGCTAGAAAACATGAAATTTGCAGGTGCTGAGGCCTTAGTAGTAATTTGCCCAGCCTGTACACTGCAGTTTGATCTCATGCAACGTCTTGCCCTCCGCGATACAGAAGATAAAACACCACTCCCAGTTTTTTACTACCCCGAGCTACTGAATCTAGCCCTAGGAATTTCACCAGACAAGATGGGCTTCAATCTACATCGAGTTAAAGTCAATCCAGTATTAAACAAGCTACTTCCTGACCTCGCTCTTCCTACCACCTAAACCTAGCATTGGGACTAGGGAACAGGTAATAGTAACGGAAACAACGGTGCCAGCCAAGCATAAAGAAAGAATAATCCCAGTGACATTGCTGCAGAAATCGGCACGGTCAAAATCGATGCCCAAGCAATCTTCTTTACTGCTGGACCTCCAATCGGTGTTTGATTTGCCAACCCCACACCAATCACTGCAGTGACCAGAACATGTGTTCCTGACAACGGAAGTCCTACCAGTGTTCCAATTAACATAACAAGAGCCACACCTGACTCGGCAGCGAAACTTGAACTCGGACGCAACTCGGTGACTTCCCGACCCACGGTAGCCACTACTCGCCTCCCAATCAGGAACAAACCAATTGCCATCCCTCCACCACCTAGCAGAAGAAACCAACGAATCAATGGAATCCCAAATAGTGGCGCTGTTGGATCAGGAAATGCTAACACCAAGATCCCCACTGCTTTTGCCACATCATTCCCTCCGCGACTCAGTCCAGTGATGATAACCATCACTAAGAGCAATATTCCAAAAATCCACTCCATGCGCTTCAGACGATCCAAACCCGTCGCCCGAGGATACACAAATTTCCTAATCACGTACTGAAGACAAAACGCAATTACTAGTCCAAAAACCGGGCTGAGAACCCATCCGATGACAATTTCCAGCATCGTAAGCCAATTAATAACTGGCAGCACTAAACGAAACTCTAACCACAACCCAATCCCCAATACACACCCAACGATACTATGGGTCGTAGAAATTGGATACCCTCTCACTGAAACTAAAAACAGCCAAATTGTCATGGCAATGGCGATAATGAGGACAACTTCCAGAGGTAAATCGATATTCACCATGTCCGAGCCGATGGTTTTTGACACATCAACTCCAAGAAGCTGAGCTCCAATGATTTGGAGAAAAGCACCCAAAAGAATTGCCGCGTTCAAAGTTACAATCTTGGCACCAACAACACTTGCCATCGTTTCATCATTTGCACCAATGGCCATGGCAACAATAAACACTAAGACGATGAGGAGAATGACTGCGATGATAAGCTCTAATGACACGATTTCTGCGTCTCCTATGAATCCTAGTGCGGTTTTGGGTCATTTTTATGATTAAGACTATAGTCTCTATAGATTCTATATTTAAGATTGAAACGTTCCTGTTTACCCAAAAGAATCTTACGCAATAACTCAGGGTACAACCATAATCAATCTGAAAAGCGAGGAATATGTATGCAGGCATCCTTAGGACAAGAAATCCGCCAAATGTCCATGAAATGGGGCGCAGACTTGGTAGGATTTGCCTCCATAGAACAGTTTGATCGGTTTCCCGCAGAAAATCGTCCAACCTATACTCTCCCCTCTGCCCAAACGGTCATCGTAATAGGACTGCAAATGGTAGACCCACTCCTTGATTTGTGGCTTCATGCCCCGCCCACAACTGGTGCAGGTCGATTTTCAACGGGTCGAGCATTTGAGGATGAAATTCTCCGAGTGGTTTGTTACCGACTAGCCCTTGCCCTGTTTAAACGGCGGATTGAAGCAAAAGTCCTCCCCTATGGACCGACACCGGAAAAAGAACACAACGGGTTCATCTATCTAAAAGATGCAGGAGTCCTTGCAGGACTCGGAGTTATTGGAAAAAACAACCTCCTCATCACACCGGATTTCGGACCACGTATTCGTCTTCGAGCCATTGCCATATCAGAAACACTCCCCACCAGCCGAATGATGACCGATAATCCGTGGTGCGCTACCTGTGAACGATGCATTCAAGCTTGTCCCGTAAACGCACTGCAAGGCGGAAAATACAACAAAGAACGGTGCTTGACAAGTCCCGATCACAAACGACCCCTATCACCGGGTGCTGAGCTCTGGTGTACACGCTGCTCCTGTGTCTGTCCTGTTGGTTCCCGAGTACCTTGTGATGATAGCCTAAAAATCCAACCACTCCATAGAACAGACTAAATTTTAAGTAACACTTCAAGGAAGACACATAATCTCAGAGAGGAATCCAAATGACCGAACATGACCTTATTGTTGTGGGTGCAGGTCCCGCAGGAGCTCACCTCGCTAGTCAGGCAGCAAAACTTGGACTCAATGTCTTACTTCTGGAACGGATGTCTCGGGATCGCGTCGGGGATAAAGTCTGTGGCGAAGGCATCGCCTTACATCATCTCAAGAATGCCGGAATCCCCTATCCCAAAGGGAAAGAACTTGGGACGCCCATCAATGGCATCGATATCTACCCTCCTAGTATGCAAAATTATGTTACCGTGAGCCAACTTGTCGAAGGCGAGCCCTGCCAAGGATGGACCGTGGACCGTCTCTACTTCGGTCAACGCCTCCTTGGATACGCAGAAAAATCCGGTGCTGAAATCCGCGACCATGCCCACGTCCTTGAACCCCTTTTAGACAATGGAAGGGTTATTGGAGTGAAATACAAAGACACGTCATCCAATACCATGAAAGAAGCGCGAGCCAAGGTTACTGTTGATGCGAGTGGGATGTCCGCTAGCCTCCGTCGCCGCATTAAACATCGTCTCATCGAAAGGACCATTGCGCTCCATGATCAAGCCGTTTGTTACCGTGAGGTTTTGGAATTACAAGCTCCCTTTGAACCCACCGATCGCTGCTGGATAATCATGGACGATCGATATAGCCCTGGGGGTTATGTCTGGATTTTTCCCAGAGGAGGGAAAATCGCGAATGTCGGGTTGGGCACCCAAGGTGGTCATGGGTACAAACCTAAGGAACTCTATCAACAATTCCTCGCAAATAATCCCATTTTCAAAGATGCCAAGGTTATCCATGGTGGTGGCGGAGCTGCTCCCATCCGACGACCATTGTGGAGCTACGTTGCTGATGGTATCATCTTTGTTGGAGACAGTGGGTGCCATGTTAATCCCATTCATGGAGGCGGGATAGGCTCGGCCATTGAAGCAGGTCACGTTGCCACCCCATTTATCAAAGATGCGATCGAAGCCGGTGACATCTCTGCTGAAGGTCTGTGGGGATTCAACGTGGAGTATAATCGTCATCATTATGGTCAAAAAATCGCGTCATTGGATCTTATGCGACGATTACTCCAAGAAGTAGGCAACGAAGAATTCGAATTTGTCATCAACAATCGAATCATCACCACAGAAGATTTACTTCGTGCAAACGCAGGAGAGGGCATTCAACTCTCAGCCTCTGATAAGGCGGGGCGATTTCTCCGTGGTTTAAGACGACTTGGCTTACTCCGACGGATCCAGAAAGTCTCAAGGGCAATGGCAGAAATGCTGAACCTTTACCGTAGCTTTCCCGAATCGATGGCTGCATTTCCTGATTGGAAAAAAGAGGTTGAACAGTTATACCACAATCTCGGATATGAGCCTTAAATTCAAGGTTCTCTTTGTTTGCAACTAGCTAGGCTTTTTACCTGTCTAACACTACAATATAGACATCTTCGTTCTCTCCAAGCCAAAAAGAGAATTCAGAAGGTGTCGTTCGAAATGGATCCGCCCATCGTTATCGATGCTCATACTCGCCATGTGTCTGATATCCTCTTCTCTCTAGATAATAGTGTACTAATCACATGTGGAATGGATAATCTCACCCAAATTTGGTCTGTAAACGATTGGAACCAACTCAACACACTTTTTGGACATACGAACAGTGTGAATTCAGTGGCAATAGCCGCTAAGGGTGACTTCTTGGCAACGGGATCCACAGATGCCACTGTAAAGATTTGGCAGTATCCCTCTGGAACGCTTGAACACACGCTCAGTGGACATAGGAAGACTGTCGCAACTGTGGCATTTTCGCCGACTGGTGAATACGTTGCTTCTGGTTCATATGATGGGCATGTCAAGATTTGGGATGTGACATCTGGAACAGAGCAGCTGACACTTACGAATTTGAGACGGAATATTGCTTCCATTTCATTCTCACCTGATGGAAAATTCTTAGTGGCTGGGGGATTAGGCGATGATATTTTTCTCTGGGAGTTTCCCTCCGGTGAGTTCATCAGACAAATAACAGGACACGAAACTGCAGTTTCCGCCGTGACTTTTTCCCCAGATGGTGAGTGGCTAGGCTCAATAGGCTATGAACAAACCCTGAAAATTCGGTCGACAAAAGATTGGGAAGAACATCTTTCAATATCTTTGGAATCTCGGGCCAGTGACCTCGATTTTACTTCAGACAACAAGAAGGTCGCTGCGGCCATCGATTATGGTGTTCGTATGTGGGACATTCGATCTGGTGAGATTCACAAGCAGTATGAACTACCTGTTAAAGGGGTGTATACTGTGTCGGTATCACCAACTAGGCGTTGGCTGGCAGTGGGATCAGCTGATGGTTTGGTCCGTATATGGCAAATCCGGAAACCACCGATGAAAAAATGAATCCCCCCTCCCACTCTGCTCCCCAAATATGGGGGTCCTGTTTCTTCTCGCCATCCGTCTAGATGGGTCATCAATACTCCCCGGATGCTTCCCAAGCATCTGCTGCGGTTACCGGACAGTTCGGAGGGCAGGTGCCGAATAAACAACACCGCCCTCCACCAAGAGGCATTAACTCAAGGGTGGTCTAATATTCTGATTGCCGGTAACTAACCTTGTATGGGGCGTATGTTGCTTTTTATACTGCTTGTGTAATTGAGGGCACATCTCAGCATTTCTTTGAGTAACCGATTACGAAGAAAAAATGGGAGTAGATGATACAAGTCCTGCCAAGGTCCTTTTTATCGCAGGTTTTAGATTAGTCCAGCTTAATGCAACGAGTAACTGGAATCCCACATAGGAGGCGGCAAACCATCGCCAAATGGCATACTCCATCCAGAACAATGGAAAATCCCAGACCGTAGTAGTCGCTGTAAATACAAGGGGTACAATCCACATTATTAGAGCCATTACCAGAAGGGGTTTGGGAGGTGTTTGTCGGGTCCGAATATATCTCACGGTCCACCATAGGAAGGTTCCCCACACCAAGATAATCTGAAGACACAACACGCAATAGAAGACGGGTAAGGGAATAAATACAGGAACTGGGTTGGAGGGGTAATAGCCCTCAAATGTCGCCGGAGCCAAGACATTGTAGTATAGGGCTCCAAAACCAAACCAGAGAAATCCTGCTAGGTTTGAAATGAAAACTGGAAGACTTGCACCAAATAATAATTCGAGCCCTGAAACTGGTTGTGCAATTATTGTATGCAGAAAATAGATACTCAATGCTCCCATGAAAATCCCAAGGATGATCAGGGCGTGTCGTCCTTGTCGTTTCATCAGGAAGAAGATAACAATCGCAGGGAGAGCAAAGGCAAAGGTTTCTTTGATGAGAAATGCCATGGCCAGGAACCCTCCTGCCAACCATGGTCGGTCAGTCCACGCCCAATAGATGGTTAGAATGAGGAAGGGCATTGCAAAGAGGGAGATTTGGAATAAGGGAATGACGTTGAAAAAGAAGGTATATTGAACACCCGTTGCCGCCAAGCCTGCCCAACCCGATCCCGTAATGGTCCGAGTAGTCCAAAATGTAAGGATGAGATTCAATGCAGCGACACAAACACAAAGTACACTTAACGGAAAAATAAAGCCTGCACCTGCCCAACCAGTAAGAAATACGACTGGATAGAAGATGAGGGGCGTCCGATAGATACGTAAATCACCTAAATCTCCAGTAGCCTGTGCTGCATGTCGCCAAGCTGTATAGAAATCTTCACCATTCAACATGTAATAGATAACCGTCTTGTGCATCGTATCATCGTCTAACGCGATACGCGGTGCGAAATGTGCACCCCACGAAATGGACAAAAACATAGCCCAAATTATGCTACAGACGAAAAGAAGAACAACGAAGCTAAAGACGCCTTCTTTACGAAGGACATTGGGGATGGATGCCACGGTGAAGTATTCACCCTAACCGGTGTGTTCTATTCTCCACTACTTGTAAGTAGCTATTCAAAAGATTTCGGCTTCTGAGCCAAGTTACGTGTGAGTGCAATGATTACAATCTTGGGTTGTCTCTGCTCCACACACTGCGCAGGTGTTTCGGGCTTTTAGACAGATTTGACACAACTTTTGGGATGTTTGTTTTTCTGTTAAACTACCTTCCTTGATTTTGTGTGCCACTTGATCGATATCATCTACGATATGTTGACCCAAAACAACAGCGGTTCCCCGTTCCCCTTTCATATAATGCGAAATCGTCGCCTCTGTAGTTCCAAGAAGTTTGGAAATCTCAACCTGCGTCATTCCCTCTTTTACTAGAGCCCTCGCTAACGCTGCTTTAATAGCAGGCAACGCTTCTCTAGCAACGGTCTGACAAGGAAATGCCATAGCTCAGAATCCTCGTTAATGGGGGTTAGTGGGAATTAACAACGTTAAGTCATAGTCAATGTCATTAATATAAGTATTAGCCACGTCCTAATGGCAATTCCACAGAGATGAAATTCGTGACAATTTTGCGAGGTTACTTCTGATTATTGTGAAGAGATACTCGGAAAATTTGTTATTAGCATGAAGGTTTTGAAGGGTAATATCTTTAGGTTCTTTAGTCAATGCCCTTACGGTCTAAAACTTTCTGGTGATTAATCATGATGCCTGAAGACATGCGACGAGATCTTTCCATCACCCAACAATATGTTTACTTGGATAATGCTGCAACCACCCCAGTCCCTAGCCCGATTATCGATGAAATGATTGAATATTTCGAAGAATATTGTGCCAACATCGAAAGGGGAGCGTATTCTATAGCAGCGAAAGCATCTCAAGTTTGTGATGACGCACGCAAACAAATCGCAGGACAGTTGCTCCATTGTGATCTGGACGAATTCATTTTCACACGGAATCAGACTCAAGCTGTAAACTTCGTTGCATATTCATTAGAACATCCATTTCTGAATCGCTGGAGCACCGGTTTCAAATTCGCTCAACCGCTCGTGAAGTGGACCCCTGAGAGTAAAATTGTATCCACGCTTATCGAACATCATTCAAATTATCTGCCCTGGTTGCGTCTAGCCAAACATGTCGATGCCCAATTTCACAGCATTACACCCACCGAGGAAGGACGGTTATTACCAGAAATGTTCACTGAGGTCGTCGATGAACACACCAAGTTAGTCGCTTTCCAACATGCATCCAATGCCATGGGTACAAAACACGATGTGGCAGCTATTATCCGAGCGATTAAAGCCGCTAACCCTCAATGTCTGGTCTTTATTGATGGTGCCCAAGGCGCTGGTCACATGCCTGTTAATGTCAAAACCCTGGGCTGTGACTTCTACTCCTTTTCTGGTCACAAAGGACCCCTCGGACCACCTGGAACAGGAGGACTGTATGTTCGTGATGAACTCCTCCGACGAATGGAACCTGCAGAAGTTGGAGGCGGGGCTATCGCAGATGTCACAGCCAACGACTATATGCTTCGCAGCGATCACCGTGCACGACGGTGGGATCCCGGAACACCCAATATCATCGGACTTATTGGATTAGGCGCTGCGGTCAAATATCTTAACCGAATAGGAACCCAGCGAATAGTGGAACATGAACACAAATTAACCAAACACCTACTCGATGGTTTACGGGAAATTCCAAACCTTGTCATCTATGGACCCAAAGAAGATATGACTTGGAAGGTGGGTGCCGTCTGTTTCAACATTGAAGGCTGGGCATCTCATGACTTGAGTCTGGCGTTAGATTCCCAATGGAAGATACTAACCCGGGCTGGACATCATTGTTGTCAGCCTCTCATGCGCCTGCTTAACATTTGGGATACCTACGCTGGAAATGTGCGAGCTAGTTTCCATTACTTTAACTTAATCGAAGAAGTTGACACCCTTATTGAAGCCCTCAAGACCCTGGCCGGCTAGCAGTCACCTAGACTACTTACAATTTTTGCATGCCACACAATCCTCATGGCGAGCAATTGGAAACTGATCAAACCGCAAACTGTTCAGATCGACAAATAAGAGATGGCCTGCAAGTCGGGGCGAATGACCCAAAACTATCCGGAGCGCTTCATGCACCTGAATATTCGCCACCACACCTAAGAGTGTTGGATAAACACCAATCGAGTGACAAGTAGGTTGTTGCGCGTCGTCAACTCCACCATAGATACATTCTAGGCATGCGGTTCTTCCGGGAAGAATCGTTGTTAAATTCCCTGTGGCTCCAAGTGCACCGGCAAAAATGTAAGGGACGTTGTATCGGCAACAGGCATCATTCAGAATATAACGTGGGGCAAAACGATCCAGTCCATCAATTATTACATCCATGTCTTTGACGAGGTCATCGACTGTATCTTTGGTCAATTGGACCTCAATAGAGTCAATCGTAACCTCGGGATTCAGGGGTTGTAATCTTCGAGCGGCCAGATGAACCTTTGGCTGGCCAATATCTTTTTCACGATACAAAAATTGACGTTGAAGGTTTGTCGCATCCACAACATCGGGATCAACAATACGCAAGTGGTCAACACCTAGTGTGACCAGTTTTGTTGCGGAAATGCTGCCTAATCCACCAATCCCGATTACAGCGACTTTGGATTTTCGGATTCGTTGCAATCCTTCTTTGCCAACATCACGTAGCACAACAAACCGTTGATACCGTTCAGATATCCTTGACATGAAGGGCTCTCCAAGCAAATGCTAGAGTGCAGCTTTCTGCTTTGCTTCTTCAAAAAGCTGTTGACCCTTCTTACTCACTTCGATATCTGCGGATGGTAATCCACGACCAGCGGTGCGATGAATGGACACTACACCTTCTTCTTGTAGATCCAAAAAGTGAGTATCCAACCACGCTGCAAGCGAGATACCCAAAGCGGCTGCAAACCCAATCTCCTTGGCTCCCACACGAGACTTGCCTTCCACAATCTTGGTGGCAAATGCTGTCAAGACAAGATACTGCTGGTTCTTCTGTAAGAGAATATCCTGAATGCTAACCCGTGTTTCCAACATTTCCAGGCGATCCCGGATTTCAGCAAACCGGGCATACTCCTCTTTCATCTTCTCGATTTCAGCAAGGGCTTCCTCTAACCGCCTTTCAAGATCTTCTTTATCCTTGCTAATCGCTTCACGATCCTTGGTAAGCTCCTTCAAACCCAGTTGCTCTTCTTCTAAAGCTGCTATCTTCTGCTCCTGTGATTCCTTCAATGTCGTTAGTGTTTGAACTTGTGCTTCAAGATCGGCTACCTGCTTATTCACTGTTTCAAGGTGGCTTTTTGAAGTAGATAATTCCTGTTGGAGTTCCGCAAGGGATGCTGAATCCTGTGCTGCTTGCGTCTTGACCTCTTCTAGCTTCTGTACCGATTGTCGAAGCTCTACAACTTCCTGTTCTGATGTCTGAAGTTTCTCCTCAACCGTGGTTACTTTTTCTGCTAGCTCTTTCTTCGCAGCTGCCTCTGCTAGCTGTGCTTGCTCTAACTGCTCCGTTAATGTCTTCACTTGGGCTTCAAGTTCCTTCTTCGAAGATGCTGCTGTTGCCGATGCTGTTTCGGCTGCTGCTGTTGCTGATGCCAATTTTGCATTCAACTCATTGACTTGGCTCACCGCAGTATCACGTTCACTCAATGCTTTCTGACTCTCTTCCCGCACTTTGATAAGCTCAGATTCAGCCTGCTTCAACGATTCTGATAGCTGCTTATTCGTTTCCTTTAACTTATCAACACGACGTGCATCACGCGTTGATTGCGACTGCAAACGCTTCTCCAAATCCGCAACTCGCACCTTCGCATCTGCCAATTCTTTCTCCAGTTCCTCACGCGTCTTCTGTGATGCCGCAATCTCATCCTGCAGCCGCTTCCGCAGTTCTTCTCGCTCTGCTTCCGTCATCGATGCTAAAGCACTGAGTTCATCTGCTGCCCCAGCAAGCCCTGCCTTCGCCCGGGTAATCTCTTGAATCTTAGCACGGGCCTGCTCACTAAACCGCTTCGACTCTGCTGTTACACCCTCCTGAATATCGTTCACAACCGGTCCGGAAAGACGTCCGAAGCCAATGGCTTCCATACGCTGCTCAACCCGGTCAGCTAACATGAGGAGGCTACGCTGTAAATCACGGGTTAACACGTCAATGGCATCGACGAGATCCGTGGTTAGCGCTTCGATTTGACGTTTCAATTCCTCAGATTTTGCGGCTTTATCTGCTGCATTTTGTGCCATTGAACACACCTTAAATTGGGAAGAATCCTGAATACTCTAGTCTGAGCAGACGAACCTAGATAAGGTTTGCTCCCAAAAGCCAAAATTCATAAGTTTGTATGAAAGAAATCCAGTTCTTCTTGAGAATATGCATCAATTAATTTGGTGTTGTAATGCAAATGCTTTTTACTTAATGGAAATAGTTCTCTAAATTGATTCTTTGTTAAGGGCCGTCAGTATAATTGAGGGTATTGTTTGATGAGCCGGCAAAAGCTTAGATATCGAAAAACTCGGAAAGAGCGTTTAATCCAGTTTCTGAAGGATTTTCGAAGAGTGAAGTTTGGTGTAATTGGATTAATTATACTGAGTGGTTTTTTTGCGATGGCTTTGTTGGCTCCAATTTTGTTTCCAGTTTATCCTGGTCTGCGTTTTGTGTATGGGGTGGGACCGAATGCATCTCCACCAGCTTGGCAGGCATTTTTCGATCCGCTATGGGCCCCAACTGGTAACTATGTTCCTGACCCTTACTTTTATGGTGATACCAATTTAGAATTTAACACATCTAACCCAGATGTAGGCTTTTTCTCTTATGATGAAAATGAAGTTTATTTTGGGAATCAATCGGTTCGTCTGGGATTTATCGATTCTGATGATAGCATGGCTTTTCACGAGAATGTCAGCGCTAAAATGGCGTTTCCTTTTTCTTATCGGGCTCCCGCGAATATCCGAATTAATTTAGCAATGAAATCCCTTTTTTCGGGGAATTTCACGAAATACTCTTTTTTGCCTTATGTCCGAATTGACGTTCCGGAACACATCAATGTTGACTCCCGTTTCCACCATTTCACGTTTCTTACCTATGCCGATTATTGGGAAATCTATGAAGGGTATATCCCTGAATTTCTAAGTTTTTTCATTTTTAAACCCGGGGCAGAAATAAAAATGGAGTTTGGTGTGAAGCTCGTGGAATCCGATCCCAACTGTACAGGGATGATTGAAGTCTGGTTTGACAAAATGGAAATTCTGGGGGAAAGAAAAGCCTATGGGCTGTTAGGAACGACACAATATGGGAACGATGTTCTTGCACAGATTTTTTGGAGCACACATGTGACGATTTTCATTGCCGTCTGTACGGCTGTATTAACATCAGTGATAGGGCTTGCTGTTGGTGTTACAGCAGGATATGTCGGAGGCTTTCTTGATGAGTTACTAATGGGGATTTCAACATTTTTCCTAATTATTCCCGTTATACCCGTTCTGATGGTACTGATGGTCCTCCTTCAAGGCGCAAGTTATTCATTTCTTATTCTTATTCTCTCAATCCTTTGGTGGCCTCGTACTGCTCGTATGGTTCGTTCCCAAGTTTTGGTGGAAAAGGAGAAGCTCTATGTGGAGTCTGCCCGGGCATCAGGGGCCTCTTCATTCTATATAATATTTCGTACTTTAGTTCCCAGTGTTATGACAATTTTCTTTGTGCAATTCGCCCTTACTGCAGCCACAGCTGTTGTTATTGAAGCGAACTTGGGGTTCTTTGACTATCTGCACAATTTCGACGAGTGGCGAGGCACAGTAGATTCACCCCTATTCTTGCCAATCAACTATGTCTCTTGGGGCCGTATGCTTGGTGCTGCTTATTATAATGGTGCAATTAGTGGTGGTGAGTGGTGGTTGTTTGTGCCAGCTGGATTGTGCCTTACTCTATTTGCTCTTGGTTGGGTGTTTTTTGGTCATGGAATCAATACCGTAATGAATCCCAAACTAAGGCTTCTTCAACGAAAAAGATGAGATGTACAACTAAGGATTAAATCGAGCCCTCTTTGTAGTCTATGAATTTAGTAACCTTAGTGTTTAAAGGGAACACCGCTATCAACAAAACAACGAACTAAATTGAAGCTGAAGCATATGAAAACTGAAGAGGTTCTAGTGGTTCTTCGTCGGGTGCTTGATCCTGAACATCCGGTTAATGTTGTTGAGATGGGTTTGGTGAAAAATGAAGATGTAACAATCACCGATGAGACCATTCGCGTTGAATTTGCTCCAACCAGTCCCATGTGTCCAATGGGCGCTGTTATTGGGATAATTATTCGGAAGGCGTTAGAGGATGAATTTCCTGACAAGAAGGTTACTGTTACGGTGAAGTCTGGAACACATATGCGGGAAGAGGCATGTAACACGATGATTAACGACGAAGATCAATACCAGACAGCTATTGATAAGCTGACCGCCTCAGGTGCCTTAGATCGATTAATTGTCAAAGGTTAGATTCACCATTTTGCTTACCTGGCAATATTGACTCTGAAACCATTTGGTAAAGCCTTTTGAGGGACATCTAGTCAAACACAGGCTAGAATACGGATTCTCGGAGGTTTGAGTATGGTAAAAGGACAATTCATCGCTGTCATTGATTTAGGGTCAACCGGAAATCGCTCTGTGCTCTTCGATTTGAAAGGGTCTGAAATTGTGAAAGCATACCGAGAATTTCCGACCATCGCTGAGGTTGAGAAACAAGCAGAACAGAATGTTGAGGATTGGTGGCGGACCACTCAAGAAACCATGCAAGAGGTCTTACAAAAAGGGAATATTAATCCGGCTGATGTGTTTGCCATCTCGGTGGTTACTCAACGTGTGACCCTTGTGCCCTTGGATAAGGATGGGAACCCTTTAGCTAATGCAATTACGTGGATGGATTTCCGTACCTCACCTTCTGCTGAAGCGCATGAGGCGATTGTTAAACAGCGTACAAGTTTGCGTCGTGCCTTGTGGTTTAAGGACATGCAGCCAAAGGTGTTCAAAAAAACCGAGAAGTTTGCTACACCGGATGCATTCATCTATCACCGACTCACTGGAGAGCTAGCCTCTGATTATACAAATCATTCCTATGGACTCCTTGATACTGAAACTTACAAGTTATCGGATACAATCGCTGAACAACTTGATTTGCCAGTACTGATGTGGCCCGAAATAGTACCCTCCGGTAATATCATAGGTGAGCTAACAACAGAAGCCGCCAAACAAACCGGGTTAGCTGCAGGAACACCAGTTGTGACTGGTGGCGGAGATCAACAATGTTCGGCAGTGGGATTAGGTGTCCTGAAGCAAGGGGTTGCAAAAGTAACCACAGGAACTGGAACCTTTGTTGTCACACCTGTAGAGAAAGAAACTAAGGATCCTATGGGAATCACGTTTTCCGTTCCCCACGTTTTGCCGAATCAATGGGTTATTGAAGGAGTCGTTCCCGGGACTGGGACTATTCTTCGCTGGTTTAGGGATAATTTTGGGCATATCGAGTCAGCAGTGGCTGAACGGTTGGGCCGTGATCCGTATGATTATATCGTGGAACAGGCCGCCCAATCACCTCCGGGAAGTAAAGGTTTGGTTCTTTTTCCATTCTTCAGTTTTGGAATGGGACTTATCAAAGGGTTGGGATTTCATCACTCACGTGCAGATGTTGCTCGAATGATTCTCGAAGCTGGGGGGTACATTCCTCGATTTCTCATTGATGTGATGTTTTCTGCAGGTGTTACTGTTGAGGAGTTGCGTCTGGATGGCGGGGGCTCCCGATCAGCCTTGTGGAGACAAATTCAATGTGACATCACTAGCCGATCCTGCATAAAAACAGGTGTGGATGAGGGGACCGCTTTGGGTGCGGCAATTTTAGCTGCAGTGGGTATGAATCAGTATCCGACGGTTGAGAAGGCTGTGGACGCTATGGTTCATCAGACTGAAGTTCATTCTCCGAATCCTGAGAATGCTGAGGTCTACAACCAAGGGTATTCAAAGTTCCAAACCCTGGTAATGGAGAATCTCCAGGAACTTCTCAAGCATGTTTGAAGGGCGCTAGGTAGTTGAGCTAGTTTTTCTGAAGGATGATTCGGATACAGAGTGGATAGACCCAAATCATGGCCGCGATGGCTGAAATGATTTCAGGAATAGCTACACCAGTAAACACTGTCAAATCAAGATAGTACAAAACCCACATTATCATGCTGATGAAGGCAAGGATGAATGCTGATATTCCAAAGATTCGCATTTTCTTTTCGAGTATTAACCGTATTCCAAACAGCATTCCAGCAATTATCAGATGTACGAAGAAACCCAACGATACAATGAAATGAAGTTCACCATAGCCCTCATGGAAAATCCCGATTCCGATGAGGAAGAATTGGGAAACCGTCAGCAGAACCGCGGCAATCACTCCAAAGGTCGAAAGTTCAAAGTATTCATACCTGATAAGCCAAATTGTCAACACGAGGGTAACGAGCCCAGTTAAGGAGAGAGCAGAATTGAAAATGGGCGCTGCATGATTGTATCCGGGCGTACCATTTGAGCCGCCAAGCATCCATGGATGACCAAGATCGCTTAACGCGTTTGTAAACCAGTTAAACCAGGGTGAGACTAAAATTGCGAGGGCAATACCTGAGATGGCAATCAACGGACCAATAATTCCACATAATCCTGCAAACCGAGACGAAAAAATGAATTCTCGGGCAGGATGGATTTTTTGAGCCTCCTCGTCATTTGACACAAGAGTCAACTCCTCTGGAAACCCACCTAAGCCATTATGAGACAAATAAGACTTGTGCCTCAACCGTATTCCAGAATCTCTTCACATTTCATATCCATACCGGTACATCCTAATGCACACTGGAATGATCCAGATGAATCCTGCAATGGCCATAATCATTTCCGGGATTGCAGCCCCAGTCCACGGGACCAGGTTACTGAATCCTACAAAGAGGGTAATCGTAATAATCACTCCCATGATCAAAGCGATGATTCCTTCGATTCGAGTGGATGGATTTCGGACGAAAGCAATTCCAAGGATAATCGAACAGATGAAAAGAGTAAAGAAGAAGCCTAACGCGGCAATCGCATGTGGAAAAAGGAGGGCTTCATGATAGACACCCACAAGAGCAAGAAACGCCATGGAAATCATGAAGAGAAAGGTTCCAATCATGCCAATGATGTTCTTACGCAAATAGAAGAACATGAGCAAATGCGTGCAAAAGATTATCGTAACGATTCCAGTGAGGATGAGTCCTCCGTTAAAGTATGGGGCAGCAGGATTGAGACCAGGAGTGCCATTAAGGCCACCTAGCATTGCTGGATGACCAAGATCGCTTAGGGCGTTGATCCACCAATTGAACCACGTAGGAGAAAGACCAATCGCAATGGCGATGCTGGCAAAGCCAATCAACGGTCCCAGGATGCCACAGATGGCACCTAACCTTGATGAAAATAGGAAACTTTCTGGGAAAGCTTCCTGTGATTCTGTTGATTTTGAAGTCATATCCTCACAACCAATTTACAGATATCAATAGGAACAGTCCTCTGTATTGAGGAGTGTTAAATCACTTACTCTCTTTAGAATCAAACGGACGAAGTTCGGGTGGCAGGAGTTCTCCAATTGCTTGGAATTCGGCGGCCAGCTGTTCCATGAATTCAACTAGTAATTGATGACGTGGTGCAGCCAATCGTTTCCCAGTATTAGTATACATCCTGCTGAGAAGTTTCAGTAGCTTTCGGTCCAAGTGCTCAATCGTTCCCTGGAGTCCACGTTTTTGCATCAAGCTTTCAGCAATGGTCCGAGCTAACCCTAAGGCTCCCATCGCATCGAGCTTATCAGCATCACTTAGAATCTCTCCCTCTAAGGAATCAGGCGTCAAGTTTTCACTAAACCGGTGCGTCCGAATGGTACTCGCAACCAATGGAAGTTTCTCCGGGGGAAATGAAGTCGTGGCAAGGAAGGTGACAGCCATATTCGCTCCAACGATTGCATGTGATTCTCCTGTTACCTCTTCTTCAGGACGACCAATATCATGAAGCAAGGCAGCAGCCTCTAACACTTCAAGATCAGCATTTTCAGTTCTGCCTATTAGCATGCAGAGTTGACGCACCCGAAGAGTATGTTCATACGAATGGGCTCCCCCTTTCCCAACTTGAAGAGCATTGCGAGCGAATTTTTCAATCGCCTGGACTAAGGATGCATCCACTACAATTCACCTGTTTCATCGATTAGAGTCTCTTCTGACAATTCGAAGGTTGGAGATTTCTCCTCCGTAGTTGATGGAAAATGTTTCCATCGGTAAATGCTGTAAGCAATGGGGAGAATGACAAAGACGAAAACGGCGAGTAGTGCAGAAAGAGCTGCCGTAATCATTCCATAATATTCTAGCCCAAATACGGGAACATCTACGAAGAGAACCCAAGATAGCACAAACACTAGCACACCAATCATTACTGCGAAGAGTCCAAAAGGATTCGGTGAGACACCCCGTTGCAGTTTCGCAGCTCCTAACAACGCTAGAGCAAATGTAATTATCAATAGTGCCATCTCAACAAAGACTGACCCTTGGACGGGTGAGGTTACAGCTGCAATGATGTCTGACCAATTGTGAAAATATTGGATAACACGGAACCGATAGTAATACACTAAAACAGGATAGAAAATACCGAAACTAGCCAGGGCAAGAGAAACTTGTGGGAGGCGCCGCCAGAGTACAATTGCTGCCACAATGGCAACAATGGGGAACACCATGAGCAAATATGAAAGATAATCCAGCGGGCTTTGCTCTAACAATAGTCTCACATACGATGGAATGGGAATCGCAGGAATCACGGGAGGAGGTCGAGGCATAATCATGAGAGTATACATGATTGGAAACCACCCCCAAATGGCGATTGGAATTAGAATAACAAGAATGATGAGAGGCACCCAGTATTTTCTGATATTCCTTTTGGTTTCAGGAACTTGGAGGTATCCTGAAAGCCACTTGATTGATTTCACGACGGTATATCCTAGGAGGATGACTTGGAGGAAGACGAAAACCACCCAACATCCGAGGAAGATCATCTGAAAAACGCCTAAACTTCCCTCTTGACCATGAAGGAGAAACCAAAAGATACCGTTGTTTCGGAGTAGTTGTGGAAGGATGAAGACGAAAAGGATGATAAAACCACCAATGAGGAGTGGGGACATGAAGTGGCGAATCCTAGATTCATAGAGAACTTTCCGCCCTTGAGCAAACACGCCAATGAAACCTAGGAGAAGAAACCCGATGAAAGCCCCTATGCCGGCGAGATAAACAACCGTAACGATATTGACAATAAAGATCCCACCACTAAGTCCTGCTTCAATTACAAGATTCCGTATCGGTCTTTGAAACATCGCGAATATAAGGAAAAATGTCATTGTGCCCAAAAAGACAATGCTGTGAGACCAATTTTCCCGATTGAAGAATAGTCGCAAACCCGCGAAGTACTTTTTCAAGGCTTGCCACGCTTCTGAAGGGAGTGTCTTAATGGTTTCTCCAAGATTCAACATAATACACCCATAAAATCGTCGAGAAAGGCTTCTACCACTACACAATGGCGCGATGATAAAAAACTAATCATCCCCCAAAATTACGGAAAACAACGTGAAAACCGTTCTCTGACATCCTTCACGTAAACTATAAGGGCATATCTTTGGGGGTATCTATACACATTTCTGGATGTTGACACACTATGGCTTTAATTGGATTAATCCTCCTCCTCGCAGGTGGCGGTATCCTACTCTATTCGGGCACCTCCATCGCTATTGATGTTGGAACAGCATTAGCGTTAGGCGAATTTCTAAACACGATTATCGGAGCACCCAATGGCCACCTTCTCGTCGGGATTTTATTATATTTTACTAGTCTCGGTGGAATCTTCGTCATTGTCGGATCTATTCTCTGGTATGCCGCTGGCGAAGGTATCTTCGCCCTCATCGGTAAAATCTTAGTCATGCTCGCTACATTCTCAGCCTTCTACTACCTGGCCCTCCAAATCCTCTCAATAATCGGATTAGGTATCTTCAGTCTGCCAATACAAGATATCATCTTCTACTTCCTAACAAGTGGAATCGGAGTCACAGCTGTCATTCTAATTATCATTGGGGACATGATTGGCGCTGGACGAAAGAAGAAAGAGAACAATAACGCATAACACGCGAGCCCGTTTATTGTGAATCGGTACGATTCCTTAACCGTCGCAGCGTTTCAGGTACGAATAGAAGCACCAACGTCAAGGCGATTATGTTCATCAAAACAGCGAAGACCATATTTCCCCGAATTGAGATGAATACAAACTGAACTAAGGCTCCACCAATTATTGGACCTATTCCAGATCCCAAGGAATTTGCCGTAGCGATGGTTGACATCGCGCGTCCTCGACGTGCCACTTTGCTTAAATCCGCGGCTGCTGCATAGCTTGCTGTAAAGATCAGGGGATAGAAGGGGACAATCCAAAGAATCATTGCAACCCAGGGATCCACCACAAACAGGTAAACCGTCATAAAAATTGCATAACTACCAAATCCCATGAGGAGCATAGGTTTTCGACCTAAGCGATCCGTTGCCCGTCCTGCAACTAAGGTAACGGCAAAACCGGTGAGAGACGCAAATCCGTTGGCTAATCCAAGCATGATTGCTGTTCCTGCAAGTTCTTCAATTAAGAAAATCCCAAAAAAGAAAGATAGGGCATTTACTCCAACACTGCCAATAGCCACAGCAGTAGCTATCAATAGGAGTATAATACGTGGGGTCATCCATTTTCTATCAGGATTTAATGGTTCACTCATTGTTTCCTCGTCAATGATTGATCCTTGGGCGGGCGCTGGAAGTTCACGGACTAATATGAGAATAGTGAAAATGGCGATAAAGTATGCAATAGCACCGAGTAGGAACAAGCCCTCCATGCCAATGAGAGTGAATAAGAATCCACCTGAAAACGCTCCCACTGCCCAACCTAGACTGCTCGTGGCAAGGAGTAAACCCACGGCTCCTCCTTTTTGAGTCTGAGCTTCAGTGAGATAAGCATTGGCTAGAGGAACAGCCGCTAGAGAGAAGAAATAGGCTGCACAAGTAACGATTAGGAATGTTATACTGTCTTGGATGAAGATGTAGAGCAGAAAAGAAATCGCTTGACCGAGGAATCCGAATATGATGAAAGGGAGACGCCGATGCAATTTATCCGAGATTGATCCCCAAAGGTAAACTCCAGTTAGTCCGATAAGAACAGGTAATCCGCCCACCAATCCAATCAGGAGAAATTGGGTTTCACCAATTCCAACGAAGAGATAGTAGGAGCCAAACTGCCAGAAAATTGCTTGTGCTATATGAAACAGTGAAAAACCAAGGAAAAGCCCCCAAATATACCGACGGGGTACTAATGGCGTGGGGGATTCAGTAATCTCTGTTTCAGGCGCCACCATGGGCAGCCTTGGATTCATCCTGTTGATAAACCTTCGTATGCCCATACATGTCCATGCTACCCGTTCAACAAAATTAATAGAGAGCAAAGAGGTTCCTGCTCAGAACTATATCCAAAATTTCTACTCTTACTAGTATTCAAACCCGGAGCTGATTGGATGAATAGTTGCAAGCATTCCAACCGATTTGCCATCATTACGAATCCCTCCAAGGAAGAGATAGAGAGTGTCAAGAAGGGATTGGAAGAGCATAACAAAAAGCACCCTAACGGCGAATTAGACATTCCTACACCTGATATCAGTTTGGTCTTGAAAGATAAGGCTGGCCAAATTATTGGTGGAGTAATTACAAGCATGTTGGTTGGAGTCATGCACCTTGAGGTTCTCTGGGTCGATAAGACGCATCGGAGAAAGGGTTACGGAAGAGCTCTCGTATTGGAAGCAGAAAGAATCGGAAAGAAAAAAGGCTATACCGCTGCCCAAACATGGACCTTTTCTTTTCAGGCCCCCGAATTTTACCAAAGTATTGGATACAAAGTCTTAGGAATATTCGATGGATACACCAGTGGTATCACAGAATATGTTCTCATGAAAAGATTAGATACAACTCATGATACACTCAATGAAACTACCAGACAGGGGAAAGCTGAATTCTCGATTTCTGAAGATTCGTCTGAAGAGTCAATGAATGTTCTTCATACAGGTCTTCGTGAATATGTCCTTGAGCATATTGGCGAATTGCGAAAAAAGAATCCTAGAATTCAAATTAACTTGATTATCAAAAATGCGGAAGGACAAGTTATTGGGGGATTAAATGGGGGTTCAATACTCAAAGCTTTGTATATTGATCAACTCTGGATTGATGAGCGATACCGTGGTCAAGGTTATGGTAAGGAGCTCATGATGGTCGCGGAAGGAATTGCCAGAAAGGAAGGTTGCATCTCAAGTCTCGCAATGGTGTACTCCTTCCAAGCCCCGGAATTCTTTCAGAAACTCGGATACGAAATCTTTGGAGTCTCCGATGGTTATCCAAAACCGATCAAAGAATATTATTTCGTCAAGAAATATTAGACCCAAAATGAAGCCCATTTACTTAGAAGATGAAAATGCATGGCTTTTTTAATTCACTGAGGACGTGCTAGACTATGAGCCGCAAGCAGATTCAGACGTTTCAACGAATGCTGCTCAAATGGTATGCCCTTAATGGACGCGACCTTCCCTGGCGTCGCACCAAGGATCCTTATCACATTCTTGTCTCTGAAATCATGCTTCATCAAACTCAAGTCGATCGGGTGGTTCCCAAGTATCACGAATTCCTGGAAGCCTATCCAACATTCGAGGCTCTGGCTGCTGCACCAAAAAAAGAGGTTAAACAGTTGTGGCGTCCCTTGGGGTATAATTTTCGTCCTGGACGCCTCCAACAGATTGCCAAACTTGTCGTTAAGAAGTACAATGGCCGTCTCCCTAACACATTAGAAGAATTGATGGCTTTACGAGGAATCGGACGATATACTGCAGGCGCCATCCTTAGCTTTGCGTATCATAAAGATGCTCCCATTCTTGATACAAACGTACGACGTGTACTACAACGGTATTTTCAGATCCAAGGCGACCCGATGCGTGAGCCGGCGAAGAAGCAGCTGTGGCATCTAGCTGAAAGGGTTATCCCGCCAGGGCAAGCCTATACGATGAATCAAGCACTCCTCGACTTTGGTGCAACCGTGTGTACCGCTCGAAAACCTAGCTGCCAAGAATGTCCTCTGAATCGTAATTGTCCTTATCCGCGTAAGTCGTCTAAGGATTAGTTGCAGTGTTTGTGGTTTTTTCCTTTCGTGGATAATTAATCACCAATATTCCTATAACAACCAGAATTAGGCCAACAATAAATGTCCAATAGAGCGGTTCACTGAGTATCAGGATAGAGAAGAGCGTGCCAAATACAGGAACCAAAGATATGAAAACAGCCGCCCGACTTGCTCCGAGATTCTCGATACCGATAAAATAGAATAGAAATCCCACGACTGTGACAAAGATACCCAAATACAGGATATGAAGCCAAAACGCTGGATCAGCCATTATGGGAAGGGTCCAAAATTGCTCTGTAAGTGCTGCACCAAAGAAGAGCACTGTACCAAAGAAAATACCTATCGCGGTAGTTTCCAAGGATGAGTACCGAGTCATCACCTTTTTTCCTAGAACAGAGTAGAGTCCCCACGTTAACATCCCACACAAAAGAATGAGGTTTCCAATCAAATAGTCCGGTCGAAATTCAAGGAAGGATTGGACTCCCACGACGAAGAAAATACCGAGAAAACTGAAAAGAAATCCCAAGTATCTCCATTTCGGAGCTAGGCGTTCGTTTAACAGCAGAAACGCTAGGAGACTTACCGTGATAGGATTGACTCCTGCGATAATCGATCCCTGCGCTGATGAGGTAAACTGCATCCCCACCAAGAAGAGAACACCGTACCCCAATACACCCACTAATCCCAAAACAAAAAACAGACCAATATCACGTCGAGTATAGGATTGGATATCTTCTCGATGGGTTACGAGTAAAATGGGAATGAAAATCAGACTTGCCGTTAAGAAACGGAAGAATCCCACAGTCATCGGTGGAGCATTTGAGACAACGATTTTCACGGAAACCCAGCTCCCACCCCAAAACACCATGGCTAGGATGAGCAGAATATAGTATTTCCAAGAACCGAGTTTCATGCCCAAATGGCTCCTCTTGTGAGCAACTTCTCTACATGAACGCTGGTAAAAATGCTAGTATTGAGTAAGGTCTTTCACACTCACGGAACCAATCTAGCTTTGGGATTTGCACTATCAAGGAGTGTTGTCTGCTGAGTACCCGGATAGCGACGAATTCGTGGTATCACTCTACTCCGTTGAAGCCAGGGACGACTTGGATGTTTCTCCAAGGTGAATGTTTCAACAGTGTCTTGGCGGGAATGGTGTATCAAGACATGGAACCGGTGACGGGTGAATTGACCCAATCGGAGGGGTGGCTGAGAGGAGCGTTTGGGCCCATCTGCACTAACCACAACGGCGATTTGCTGCGTGAAGGCAAGTTGTTTCGGGTGTGCCGCAAGTTGAGCGCGACGAAAGACGCGAGGGTCAGGAGAGGCTCTAGGCGAGGGTGGAGTGGGTCCCCCCTCCTCTTCTTCTTGAACGAGGTGCATCAAACCGTTGACGAATAGAATCGGAGCTCTCTGTTCTTGGATGGCGTTTACAGCATCATCGAGTAGAGAAAGAAACTGGTCTGTTGTAAAGGCTCGTGCCACATAAAGTCGGTTGAGGTATTTTGTTGGTGGGGTCTGCTGTGAGGTTGCCCGGAGGTGACTAATGATTTTGTCGGGGCGAATGCCGTTATTGGCATCAATGACGGCCACTCCCTGTTCACTGGAGGTATGTTCCAATGCACTCGCCACTGACTGCTGCATCATTTGTGTACAGTGCGGGCTACCGTATAGCAAGTAGCTTAGTCCTGGTTCAAAGCCACCTTCCAATAGATCATCGAGGATAGTGATACCAGTGGAACACTTCGCTTTCTGGGTTTGCTGTGCCATAGAGAACGCGGTTTGAAACATGACATCATCCTTCCCGGTGTAAAGGTGGGAGGAAACACAGTCCACTGTGGAACGCGACTACAGATTGCTAGACAAAAACCCTCAAATAGTCCACAATCCCCAATGCATTCAGGTGTGATGGTTTCGTATGGCGTATCAAGCGAGTGCACAGTTCTATGATCTCTTTACCCTTGGCAAAGAAGAGGAACAGGCTTTCTATCAGCTCCTTGCTCAAGAGGTAGGATCACCGGCACTAGAATTAGGCGTCGGAACTGGTGTCTTTGCCTTCCATTTAGCTGAAGATGGTATCACGGTGGTTGGGCTCGAAAAGTCCCGCGAGATGCTTCAGGAAGCCCGGAAAAAGCTGCAAAAAGCCCCACCCGAAATTGCCAAACGACTTCTTTTCATTGCTGGGGATATGAGTGACTTTTCACTCGATCAGCAATTTCGATTTATCTATGTCCCATCGGGGAGTTTCCAATACCTTACAACCCGCAAAGAGCAGTTGGGCTGTCTCAAAAGTGTGAAAGCCCATTTACACTCCGAAGGCTCCTTTGTGTTTGACATCTGGGTGGGTGATTCAGACCCAACAGGCACATGGCGACGACTGGAAACCGTTTCCCTCCCCAAAGGTGGCGCTGTAACCCGTTCCATCTCAACCCGTGCTCAAGAATCAAAGGGGATTATCGATACAGTACTCCGATTCGATGTCCATGACAAAACAGGGCGTATCACCGACACCTTTTATGACTGGTCGCAACTTGCCATCATGACAGTCGAAGATGTGAAATTTCTGCTAGCTGAGATGCAGTTCCAAGTAGAAACTATCTACTCCTCCTTCACTCGCGCACCTTGGACCCCTGAAGCTGAGCGAGCAATCTTTGTCTCAGAACCCATCTAAGTCAACAGTATCTGTGTTCCATCTAGACCAACCCCTCTCCTGTTTATTCTGGACAGGGATTTCGTTGTTCAAGGTGGCTTTTATGTAATAATTCCTATTCATAGTTCGAATGGTGGGTGTTATCCGTGTCTGCCGCTTCAACTGCCTTCAATGTCAATCGAGTAAAACGCCAACTGGAAGTTTGGTTAGGTAAAGAGAATGTATCTGATGCAGAAGTGGACAAAATTAACTATTCGCGAGATGCATGGCCTCTCCGTCTGCTACGGTTGGGGCGGTTAATCATCGAGGCTAAACCGGATTTGATTGTCTGGCCACAAACTGTTGAGCAAATTCAAAGAATTGTCAAACTCGCCAACCAAGAATCCATACCCATTATTCCTGTATCTGGAGCAGGTGGTGTTGCTGGTGGGATATTAGCCACAACTGGGGGAATCATCGTTGATGTCAAGAAAATGAACAGGGTGCTATTTCTTGATGAAGAATCATTCACCGTGACAGTAGAACCGGGTATTTTAGGTTATGAGCTAGAAGAGTATCTAGAGGCACGAGGGTACACTACTGGACATCTTCCCTCCTCCATCTACAGCTCTGCCCTTGGTGGATTCGCTGCTGCCCGGTCAGCCGGTGTTCTTTCATCCAAGTATGGGAAAATCGAAGATATGATTACTGGATTAGAAGTCGTGCTTCCTACCGGGGAGTTACTTCGGACTAAAGCCGTGCCTCGTTCCTCAATGGGACCCGATCTCAAACAACTCTTCATCGGATCAGAAGGAACCTATGGAATCATCACTGAACTCACGCTTCGAATTGCTCCATCCCCCGAGGAAACACAGTTTGCTTCCTTTCTCTTTCCCGACCTACATTCAGGGATGAATGCTGTCAAACAGGTATTTCGCCAAGACCTGAAACCTGCGCTCATCCGTCTATACGATGAAAACGAAACACGTTTCGTGCTCAGCCGGTTCAAACCACCTTCAGACGGCGCTTGCGTCCTGAACTTCATTTATCGGGCAACAAAAGACTTTGTTCGACTGGAAAAACGCACGGTAACCAAGATTTGTTTAGAAGGAGGTGCTGAGGATTTAGGACCGGGGCCTTCAAAGCACTGGTGGAACAACCGTTTCGATCTCTATTATCCTTCGAGCATGAACATGGGTCCAGGCATGCTTTACGATGTTTTAGACGTGGCTTCTAGCTATGCCAATTTAGAGAAGATGTACTGGGAGATGCGGAAAGCCATCGAAGCCTTCGGAGTTGGCACTATGAGTCACTTCTCCCACTTCTACCCCGACGGTGGTAACATCTACGTCATCTTCGTCGGTCACGCTAACTCACCAGAAGAAGTTGAGACAAAATACCAACAAATCTGGGATGCAGGCTTAGAAGCTGCACATCGTGCAGGCGGCACACTCAGCCATCAACATGGCGTGGGGCTTCTCAAAGCCCCTTGGATGCCAATCGAACATGGAGAAACCGGCTTTGCGCTTCTACAAGCCATCAAACAGTATTTGGATCCCAATAATATCATGAACCCTGGCAAATTGGGATTTGGGAATGAAACCTCGAAATTTCCTAAAGAGGGAGCTTCACAATGACACCACCCAATTCAACCGCCCTATCAAACACGTTGGATGATTTCGCTAAAATTAGTCGTCTATGTAGTCTCTGCAGCCGTATGTGTCGCCATTCCTGCCCCACTCATTTGGTTACTCGTTCTGATGCCTGCAGTCCTGTTGGTCGAGCCCTTATCATTGAACTGTATCGGGGAGGAAAAAGTGCGCTCACAGAAGCAGCGGTGGATCGTTTGTATCAATGCAATCTCTGTGGGGCGTGCAAGGCTTGGTGTATGCCTCGTCATGAACTTCCACGCATCATCGAACTTAGTCGTGAACGCGTAGTAGCTGAACACCGAGCTCCTGCTGGAACTCTTGAGCTCGATAAGAACACCAGTGAATTCTTCAACGTCTATGGCGAACCACATGATGAGCGGTTTGCACAACTTCAAAGTATTTTGAAGAATCAAACATCCACAGCCGAGATTGCCTATTTTGTTGGATGTACTACAGCATACAGACATCCAGAAATCGCTTCAGCAACTCATACAGTGCTAGCTAGACTAGGAATTGATTTCACCTTTCTCAATGGAGAGAAAAATGAAGTCTGTTGTGGATCACCCCTTATCCGAGCCGGGTTCATCGAAAGTGCCAAATCCTTGGCAGAACAAAACGTTAAAGCCATCAAAGAATCCGGTGCAAAGACAATACTCACAACGTGCCCCGGGTGCGCCAGAGCCCTTAAACTCGACTATCCACAACTAGGTATACACCTACCCAAGAAAGTTAAAGTACTTCACATGGTCGAATTTTTAGTCAAGCAAAGTGAACAACTCGCTCCACTGATCAAATCCCCTTTACAGACGAAGCAAACTGGTTCAATTTTAACAATGACATACCATGATCCCTGCCATTTAGGACGAGAACTAGGCATTTACGAACCCCCCCGACAGCTTCTCAAACTTATCCCAGGAGCCGACCTAATGGAATTTCCTCACAATCGAGAATATGCGGATTGCTGCGGTGGAGGCGGCGCCTTACCCAAAACCTTTCCGGCTCTAGCTGAGGAAATTACCCGGACCCGACTAGCTGATACACCATCAGCTTCGAACTCATACTTGGTTTCAGCTTGTCCAAACTGTAAACTCCACTTCACCGAAACCCAGAATCAGGTAAAGGAGACTGATCTCAAGATTTTGGATTTAATGGAAATACTAGCGCAGGTGCTCAAGGAAAGAAGGTAACAAAGAACCACCAGAGAAACGCAGCAAAGAAGATAAGGGCAACGGCATTACCGATTAGCCATCCTCTTTCATACTTTTCAGGGATTCTTGTGATGTTTCCAGGTGCTGATGTTTGATTTTTCTCAATATAGGCAAAGGCTTCCAACGGATTTTTCATGAATCGATTGAGTACTGAGCGAGAGCTAGGAATTAAATCGAGGAGTAAGTGTAGGGCACATCCCAGTAAGAAGATGACGATGAAATAGCGATCAATTTCCATCCATAACTCAGGAACAATGAGTATCGGAAGGTAGAAGATGCCAACAATTAGGAGTGGCGCTAAGACACTATGAGTAATGACAGACCGATGTCCGAGAAGGGGTTTCCAGTGAATATCGAAATCTGGAAAGATTCCACCAACCCAGGCGACGAAGATAAACCAGAGAGTAAGGTATGCTGGGAATGCGATAAAGCCATAGAGAGCAAGGAAGTAAATGGCTATCCAACTCACAAAAAATACAATCGTTGTAATGAAGACGTGGTCCCAACCATTCACGGGTAATCACCGGTCACTTCCGGAAATGAAGTTACCTAAAAGGCTTAGCATTTTCCGGGAATACAGACCTTCACTACTCTTCGGTTTCTAATTGTTCTACAATAATTCTAACGGCACTAAACCCGATGCTATTGAATGCTTCTGCATGTTGGCAATTGGCATGTTTGCCAATTCTTTGTGCTTCCGTCGTAATCCACTCGCGAATGAATTCTTTCGATGTTGTTTCTCTACTTATCGGAACATCAATTCCTGCACGTGAAGAGCGATTCCGCGTTTCATCGAGTATCATTTGCATTTGGCTCTCATATTTTTCTAAGGCTCGTAGTTTCGTCTCTAAGGACGCAGTAATGTCAACATAGGTGTTCGGGTTCGAAGACTCCCAACCAAAGAATCGATTCACATAATGTGGTTTTAGTCCATCTGCAAGCTGATCAGGAAACACCAATGGTAAGTGGCAATTCAAACAGGCTTCATAGATTGTTCGGCTCGTTGCTTGATGGTCAGGATGGGGATCATAGGGAATATGCGGGTCAAAACTAAATACAAAATCCGGTTGGACGCGACGGATGATTTCTGTATACTGCTGACGCAGTTCTAGCTCCGGTTGTAGCTCACCATCCGGAATTCCTAGGAAGATAACCTCGCTAATCCCTATCACATCCGCTGCTCGTAGGGATTCACTTTTTTGAATATCAATCATTTTTTCACGAGTCATTGAACGGTCTAAAGTGCCCTTTTCACCATACGTCGAACACAGATTAACTAGGGTGTGCCCCTCCTCAGCTAGCCTAACCAAAGTTCCACCAGCAAAAATTGCAGCATCGTCAGGATGTGCTTCCACAATAAGAATCGTTGCAGGTTTCTTGACATGGGGGAGAACTTGTGATGTCATCAGTATCAAGCTAGGACTAGCCCTCATCGGTCTTCAAAGGCTTTTCCTCTCCAGTGTTTTTATTCATCGCAGTTCTCCGGACTCTAAGGAATAACGGAATTGCAGCAAAACTTCCAAGAATCCCAACAATCAAAGCAATTGTTACGGGTGGCAATGCGGCAAGATAGGGATTATCAGTCAAGGCGAGAATACTAGCATACAAGAAACCTCCAACAATCGGTCCCGTCGCTCGTCCTAAGCTTCCAGACATGGATAATAATCCCATAACCCGTCCTCGTTCAGTTGGAGGAGCAGCCTCCGCTGCAACAGCTACCGTAGAGGGTAATGCCATCGCACCACCCAATCCCAAGAAAACTGCGACGAGATAGAATTGAAGTGTTGATGTGGCAATAATGGCAAGAAACAACCCAAATGCTGTCACAAAGCCGGAAAGAACCATCGGGCTACCATGTCCTATTCGATCGGCAAGTCGTCCGAACACTAATTGAGAAATTGCATTAGTGATTGCAAAGCAGAAGAAAAATAGACCTAACTCTAAGGGTGTTAATCCGAAAGTTCGCGGATCAGTTGTGTAAATGGCAAACATGGGTTCTACCGTGGCAATCGAAAGGATACGGGTGAACCTCACAATCATAGCAACCACAAGCAGCAGCCCACCAGTTAGCAGCACATTCCAATAGGCTTTGAGAGCTAGATAGAATCTATCCCACCACGGTTGACTGATCTGATCGTGGAGAAGATCTTCTTTGGACCGAGTACGTGGTGGTTCGCGGATGAAAAGACCACTCAGAAGCAGGGCAACGAAGGCAAGGGCTGCACAAATCATGAACGGAATTCGAACGCCGAGATAAAACGCAAGGATGCCTCCGATGGTGGGTCCAAAAATCATTCCCGTAGTCCGACCGGCCAAAAGGTTCCCCCAAGCGCTTCCGCGTTTCTTGGGAGGCACAATATCAGAGACCAAGGCATCGCCCGAAGGCCATAACCCTGCAGTAAAAAAACCCTCGGCTGCTCGAGTAATGAAAAGTAAAATGAGAGAATTCGACAGACTAAACACGACCAGTGAGAGGCCTGCACCGGCGAGGGAAATCATGATGACGGGTTTCCGTCCAATTCGATCAGAAAGAGTTCCCAATGGACCGGCAGCAATGAAGGCGAAAATCGAAAAGGTAGCAACAAGCAGTCCGTATTCAAAAGCGCCTGCCCCAAATTCAATGAGATAATAGGGTAAGATGGGCAGGACGGCTCCATAGCCCAACATTAGAATTGCTTGTGCGGCTGCCAAGAGAAGGATTTGACCTAAGTAAGGTCTTGATTCAAAGCTTTCATTAGTGGGAGTTGGTTTTAAAATAGGCTTCACCGCATTCTATGAAGACCATGCTGGGCGTGAAGGTTCCTAAAAAGCATTCGCGTGTTCGGTAATATCCGTTGAAGTAGAACTTAAAATGCCATTCAACCCCCTTCTAGGAAATAGGAAAATTCACCTAATGAGATGAACTCAATGATCCAGCAATCCTCCCCTGTTGATCCCAAGACCGTTCAGATTGGTGACGTTATCCTAGGCGGTCGTCGCGGAGAATATCCCACAACTCTGATGCTATCCATTTTCCATCGCGGTGATCGTCTAGTCACAGATCATCGCGTTGGTCGCTTTGATAAGAAAAAAGCCAGACGATACATTGACCGAGCCATCAAACTCAGTCAAACAACTGGCAATCCTCTAATCCTCGATGTCCTTGCAGAAACACCAGAGGCGATGAACAACTACCTACCCTATCTCACGGAAGTTGCTGAAACAATTCCTTTCCTCATTGATAGTAGTTCACAGGAAGCACGATTCGCAGGGGTTTCTTACGTTGAACAGACTGGTCGAACGAATCTCGCTATCTATGATGCTATTAGTCATCATACTTCTAACGAAGAACTCGAAGCACTTCGAAGCGCAAAAATCCAAGCTGCAATTGTCCTCGCTCATAATCCACTCGATATTCGCCCTGAAGGGCGATTAGACGCATTAAAGGGTTCTTCAGATGAAGAAGGTTTGCTAACAAAAGCCAAAAAAGCTAAACTCACAAAATTGCTCATCGATACTGTTGCGCTCGATCTTGCGGGTCTCAGTATTGCTGCGTCTGCAATGCAATTTGTCAAAGCTGAATTGGGTTATCCTGTTGGTGCTGGATCAGCGAATAGTGTTGCCATATGGCGTCGCGCGAAACTCATCTCGCCAGCCGCAAAACGATACCTTTCTCCAGCCCTTTGCACTTATCTTCAATGTCATGGAGCCAACTTCATTCTCGCTGGACCACTCCGCCGCGCCCCCCGCTTCTTCACGGCAACCGCAGTCACTGATGCCCTCCTTGCCTACACCTCTGCCGAGGGTTCCTACCCAGCTCCCACTCCCAAAACACGGAATCATCCACGCTATACGATTCTCTAAACTGAAAAAAGAGAACGATTATTTCTTTGAATACTCAGACAAGCTCTTCTGTGTCACTTTTTCGGCTCGAGGCTCTTCTTTCCCTTTAGTGTGTTTATCCGATTCATAGTCTGAAATTAAAACTTGCCGTTCTCGAACTAATCGTGGACGAGTACAACACATCTGAACACCGGAAGGCAAAACAAGTTTCGACGCGAGTTTGCCATGGACACGAATGCGTTCGCCACAATGCTTGCAGCGGTAAATGGTATAATACTTAAATCGCGCCACAGCAATCTCAGCCTTCTTCCATCTTTAGGCGACAACACGTAGAGTGAGGGAACTGGTCGTCTTAAAGTGTTGGGTTCTCTGATGCACTTCACTCACCATGATATCACAAAAAGGCACCAATAAGCATTTGAGGAAGCGGCACTTCGAACACCCACCAATATCGAAGGGATTCCACTATGCAAGTCGATCTAGGCGAAAGTCTTATCATGCGAACCGCAACCACTGCTGATGAGAAGGCGATTGAGAGAGTAGTGAAGGTCGTTTTTGGAAAAGAAGTCAGCTCAATGATTGACCGCCTGTTTAATTATCACCACGATTCCCCACCTTCTGATCACTTCCTAATAATGGATACAACAAAACAGAAGGTCGTTTCTTACTTTTGCCTTTCACGAACAACCTGTATTCTCAATGGCACACAATTTCCCGTTGGGCACATGGAAATCGTTGCCACCCTCCCTGAATATCGTCACCGAGGATTAATTCGCAAACTCAATGACCTCTTTGAACAACGGGTAGCCGAATACAAACTCCCATTACTCGTAATTATTGGAATTCCCTTCTTCTACCGAACCCTCGGCTACGAATTCGCCATAAACTTTGATGGAACCCTAACCATACCCAATGAACTAATTCCTCGCCTCAAAAAGAATGAGAAAGAACCTGTCACCATTGAAGAGATTACAGAGCAAACCTTTGATGAATATCTCACTGCACGAAAACACCGGAATTCGTATCTCGATTTCTATCGGATTATCACACCAGCAGAATATCCCTACCTCACCCATGGTAAATTTGGAGATGATTCCGTTTACCGATTCTATGTCGTAAAACGCAACACTAAGACCGTAGGATCCTTTATCCTGTCAATCGGCTGGGGCTTTCTTGAAATGCATGAACTCTGGGTAAAGGATCTTACACACATCCCATCAATACTTCGCTACATGAAAACCATTGCAAGACGTCGCAAATTGCCCATCCGAATATATCTCCCATCACGACCCGCCATTCAACCTGTTCTTGAGGGCTTAAGCCAGTCAAAATTTACGAGACCTTATGCCTGGTACGTACGAATTCCATCAGTGAAGCACTTCATGGAAACAATTACACCCGTTCTTGAAAACCGGTTAGCCCACTCCGATTTTACCCAATTGTCCGATTCGTTGCGCATCAACTGGTTCCGCGCAGGAATTGAATTAGTCTTCAAAAATGGGAAGATTAAGAAAATCACTTATATAAAACGTGAAGAAATTAAGGACATGCATGTGGCAGTGCCTTTTCCTGTGATCTATCAGCTGCTCATGGGTTACAAAACTATTGACGAATTATACCAAATATACCCCGATGCAGGAGCCCAATCGGTGAAGTTACAACTTGTGAGAGTGCTTTTTCCGAAAATACGAGCCCAACTTACTCCAGATTTCTAATGACAAAAAGGACGTACTAAACTAGTGGTTCTTCTGTGAGTTCAGGACTTACTGCGGTGTTCACCTTTACACCTTTCAAAGCTAAATCTGCCGCCTCAAATGCACCATCTTTGAAGAGGGGCCAGTTGTTGTTCCCACACCGATACGAGTAGGTGCATGCAGGACATCCATCCAAATCCTCGCAAGTACACTCCTTAATGATAACTGTGACCCGGCGGAACGCTTCTTCCAGACGATCATAAAGCAATTTGGATAATCCGCTCCCGCCAGGACTCCCATCATATATGAAAATGAGTCCCGTCGAACCCATGGATACACCACCAATCCCATGGCTTCCGCCACCTGTTAACATGTCACTACTTTCAATCAGAGTGTGCTCCAACGCGTGGAATCCTCCAATCAGAAGGTCTTCTTCTGTAATCTCTTCGTCCTCATCAGCTCCTTTTAGAACTCGTTCGGGTTTAGATTTGATTTGTTTGCTTGCCAACGTCGCTGTGATGGCTTTCACGGGATGAGGGGCAGTAAAAAAGAAGCCTTTCGTGGGATAGGTGAATTCCAAGGGTTGATCTAAACTCTCAATCTTGAGTATCTTATCGGTATAGATGTCTCTTATCGCATACCCTGTTACAACTTCTGTCATACGTAGGTCAGCATAATGGACAGTGATACCGTACACTTGACGTGTGTTTAATACTCGGATGACCTCCGGATCAACATGACGGAGTGGCTGGGTCATCTCACGGTGACCTACAGGAAGGCGCTCCACAACGGCTCTCCCCACGCCATGGCGATACTCGAATTCCAGTGATTCATAGGTTGTTCCTCCATGCAGATAGAAAGCACCAGGGTGTAGTTCACCCATCGCCATGGGCATCTGGCGCTCACCAATAATTTTCCCCTTGTGAACGATTTGAACGGTATCACCAATCCCTCGAATGGAATACCGCGCGAGTATCCGACGTGTTGCAATAATATTCGGTCGCAGTTTCCCACGTGATTCGGAAAACAACCCTTCTTTGAGTAATTGTTCTATGACTGGTTCAAACTCAGCAAATTCATCCTGAACTAATGGCATATCCAAGGCTGCTGCTATCAGTTGATGATGCGCCACAACCTCGTTATGGGGTTCAACATAGGCAGGATCAATATCTGTGAAATAGTCATCTGGGTGTTCGCGATAATACGTGCTGATGGCATCATTCGCTCGGAGAGCTAACACAGCAATACTATCCTGACCTTTTCGCCCAGCGCGACCAATCCGCTGAGTCAGGCGAGTAATCCCCACCAACATCGACACAACACCTTCCAGGTCACCAATATCAATCCCTAGCTCCAAAGTTGGGGTCGAAACAAGCAAGTCCAATTCGCCTCGCCTGAAATCATCTTCCACTTTCCGACGATATGACATTGGTAACCCGGCCCGATGTACAGCACTAGACATCCGTGTCCGTCGCGCAATCAGATTAATGACTTCAGCGTTCTTGTGGGTATTTGCAAACACTAGCGTTTTCATATCGCTTCGAACCAGTTCTTGAGCCACGCTAGCAATCATTGTGCTTTGGCTTACCCGCTCAGGATATAACATCATAAAATGAATAATCCCTTTCTTCCCCGTGGCACAATGAATCGCAACCACAGACCTTCCAAAGAGGAGCTCAGCAAACTCTTGTGCATTGGCAATTGTCGCCGATGCCCCAATCAATTGGAGCGGGGGACAAATCCGCTGTAACCTACGTAAAAGAAAATGCACATTCGATCCGAAGGCTCCCACGTACACATGCAACTCATCTAACACCACATGTTGGGCCGTTCGAATCAGTCGCCGAATAGGGTCTCGAGGGCGTATTAGGTGAACATGTAACATATCCGGGTTTGTGATGAGAATATCAGGAGGCTGCCGGTAAATTGCACCCCGCTCAGATTTGGGTGTGTCACCATCTAGCACGGCTACATCCAATCCGACGCTGGAAGTTAGAGTGGCAAGTTTTCCAGCTTGATCACGGGCTAATGCTTTTGTAGGATAGATGAACACGGCTTGTACTGCCCGTTTTTCTGCCGCTCGTAATGGCCCCCAACCCTTCTGTCGGGCTAAAATCTGCTCGATAATGGGCAGGGCAAATGCCTCGGTCTTCCCCGTCGCTGTAGGAGCTGAAATGACAACATCCCGCCCTGCAAGAATATGCTGTAAAGCTTCCTCCTGAAACTTGAACAACTGAGTAACGCCCTGTTGTTCGAGGACCGCTTTCAATCGGTCATTCAATGGAGCATCCTTGACCTGACAACCGGATTCAGGTGCAGTTTCAGGAAATTGGCGATATTTTACTAAATGAAACGCAGAATCACTAAGAATACGCTGTACAACCTCCGGGAGCTGTTCAACCGATTCAACTCCCGCTTGTTTCAACACTTTCTTCCACTCTTCCTTAGACCGCGGTCGACGTTTCGGTTCTCGGTCATATCGTGAGGGAGGTCGTCTGGACTTCACATCAGCTCTCTGAGCTGGCTCACCACTCTCCATAACGTCCATGAAACGCAGATATGCTGCAACAGGATCACCTACCTCGCCAGGTTTAGTTTTGTAACTGGCTCCACATTGCGAACACCGAATCTGGAAATGCTTACCCAGCGGTCGCACTTCCACAAATCCTGAACAACGAGGACAAATCCGGAAAGACAATGTTCGCTCCCACCCCGAAGATTCTTCACTTAACTTAAAGGCTTTAGGAAGGACGAAACGATAAGTGTCTACTCTCGAAATAACTATATAACTCCCAATTTTCCTAGTGAACATGAGGTGATTGGGGTTTCAAGCACGACCAATCCACAAAAGCCAAAACTCACCCAAAATCAAAAAAGACGTCGATATTGTGTGGCATCACTCCTAATTGCGCTAGTTTCAATTTTCTTTTTCCTGCTAATAACGAATCTTTTCTTTGCAGCTTTTTATGGGGCGCTCCTTGGTCTATTCCTCCTCCTATTCCTTATCCCCCCCGATAAACGCCCTAAAGATTTGGAAAGAAGAAAAAGAGATGCTGATCGCCGGGCTCATTTTATTGGAGGCCATGGTGGTGGGGGGAAAGGGCTTATCCACTTCGAAGGTTCTGGTCCTACTCCACATCGACCAGAAATTGACGAAGAAAAATTATGAAGCAATCACAATACAGTGAGTACACAATTACGCTTTTTCCAAGAAGTAAAGGAGTTCTTCTTCCAGTGTGGGTTTTATCGATGGGTTCTCAATGATTCGACCTATTTCTTTTCCATTCTTTGCATAAATGAGAATCGTTGGAATCGCTTTGATGTTTAGCGTATTTACTTCGGGAGGACTTGGTGGAACTGCCCATTGTCGATCGGGGTTCAAGGGGTCTGTTTTCACACCACCCAAGATATACACAGGAAGGCCTGTCGCCTCGTGAACCAAATCAAGCACTGGTACATTGGCTATGCAATCTTTACACCAATCAGCACTAATAGTTACAACAATAAACTGGTTATCAAATGCCTTGATCGATTCGAGTATGTCAGGTTTCAGTGTATAATCCGCTCGACAGGCCTCGTATTTCGATTTACAATCTGCTGAACACTCACGCATATATTGTTCGATAGGAACAGCCCGGTTTAGCATATCTTGGAAATCTCGCTTGTTCATAAAACCCACCAAAAATCATTAGCCGTTCAAAGATGTTTCGGTCCAACATTATAAGGTAATGATTTGAGTATCACGTGGGACGATGATTTTCCCAGAAAAAGTCGCTCGAATACTACGGAGGGCATCACCGAGTTCTTCTATCAGCTCAGGATACAAATGGGTAATCACCAAGGTTTTGACATCCGCCTCCGCCGCCACCTTCCCGACTTCACCAGGTGTGGAATGATTTGGAGCCATACCTTTCATACGGTCCGGAAGGGAACATTCATGAATCAGAAGATCCGCGTCCTTAGCGGCCTTCACCAAGTTTTCGCTTGGTGCAGTGTCACCTGAATAAACAATTCGCTTTCCCTCGGCTTCGAGGTGGTAGCCATAGGCTTCAAAGTCGCCATGATTCACTGGAAACGCCTTGACTGTCCAGTTCTTTGACTTTACCTGAAACTCAGGAGAAATGGTGTGAGATTTTATCTTGATTTTTCCAATTAGATAGGGAAACACCTCACCAATCGCTTCTCCCATCTTCAGGATATCCTTTGGTCCATACACATTGAGCGTCTTATCATAACCCATCAACCATAAGCTTTGGACTAGCGCCACAATGTCTGAACAATGATCCACGTGCAGATGACTGATGAACAAATGCTCAATCCGTGTTAACTCAACTAAACTGCACGACAAACGATGTAACACGCCGGCACCCATATCAAAAATAAGTGGTTCACCAGCAATTTCAATCATTAAGCCAGATAAAACACGGTCTGGAGAAAGTAGCGATGCGCCACTGCCTAGAATTGTAACTTCCACCGAAATCGACTCCACAGAGCTTTAATTGTCGACCATATGAACCTTATGCAAAAGTAAACATAAACCTTCCTTCTCCGTTTTGGTGCGGAAAGTTGAAATAGCTTTACCCGAAATACACAAAAGACAATAGCGGATGCTCTCACCAGGGGATACTGGATGATACACCACGTTTTCATCATTGACGCACGAGACGAAATCGTCGTTCAGAAGAAATTCTGGATTATCACCATCAATCAAGGTGAAATGCAAGATTTCGCTGGCCGCGTCCAAGAGGCCCAAGATTCCCTTATCGAGGAAATTGGTCCCATCAAATACATCGGTAAACCCCTAGGACGCGGTGTGGTCGTACTTTGTGCAGAAAGTGTAGACGACGATGATACCCTCCGCGAAAAGCTCGATCGTGTTACTTATGAATTTCGTCGTGTTATCAGCTACGAGGTCGAATACGAAGACTTCATGGCGAAGGTTGACGACTACGTTGTCACTACTTTAAAAGTCAGCATCATCGGCTACGGTGGCGTCGGGAAAACCACCCTGGTTACTCTTCTAAATGGCGGCGTTCCTCCCACAAGCTATGTCCCGACCATCGCCATTGACATCCAAAAAATCGAAGGCGCTCGTATTGGCACCTACGAAATCTCCACCTGGGACTTTGCTGGACAAGACCGCTTCCGTAAACTCTGGGAACTCTACTTCCGTGGCAGCCGAATTATCCTCCTCGTTACTGACTCGACCCTTGAAAATGTCCTGAACAGTAAAGATATCATCGATCTAATCCGCCGCAAAGACATTGCAGCAGAGCTCCTCGCTATTGCCAATAAACAAGATCTACCCGGCGCCTTGTCTCCCCAGCTAGTGCAACGGATTCTGGGCATCAAAGCCTACGGAATGGTCGCTATCGATCCCAATAACCGCGAAAAAGCTCTAGATATCATCAATGAAGCCTTGAAACTAGCCGCACCGAAAGAAGAAATCGTGGTTCCTAAACCCGTAATGGATTTTTAATTCTCAATACTCTTTCCCAATCGTTTACCAAATTGTTTGAATGAGGCATAGTCTACTTACAACATTATACACCATCGAAACCCCTATATAGCACATATTTGTAGCATTGCATAGTAGCAAATAGGACAATTTCGTTTTTTATCAGAAATTTTACTTATCGTGCTATGCAGCAATTCCCTAGAATACTATTCGTGGGAAAAGCACGGCTGCGTGACACAGCCAAACCTCCCGAAAGGGAACCTCACCTAACTGAAGACAATCGAGGTGAATCATATGGAAAAAGGAACTGTCAAATGGTTTAACCGCGACCGAAACTACGGCTTCATCGAACGAGAATCCGGAACAGACGTATTTGTTCACGGAAGCGAAGTCGAAGGCGAAAAGGTCCTCAACGAAGGCGACAAAGTCACCTTTGAAGTTGAAGAAGGCGACCGCGGCCTCAAAGCCGTCAAGGTCAAACTAGAATAAACCACGACACCATCACAAACACTATTAATTCAGAATTTACTCACTTCGAGGTGATCTTCAACCGACCCGGTCTGTTTGTACGTCTTAGTAGGTAAAGTTAGATTCTTCACACCATCATAAAGAATTCATTCTTAAGAACAAATTCAATATATCTCCCCGATTCAAGTTTTTAAGAATTAAAATCAAATTGAACCAATCGGAAGGTTTCAAATGACGACAAAACCTACAAAACTTCAACGACCAGATGTCCATTTTGACGCGATTCTCGCACTGGTTGGGATTCTACTGGGTTTCTTATTCGTTGTCGTGATTTACATCCTTGAATACCCCCATGAATTTCTCACAGCCTGGGGGATGCCCCTGATGATGTTTCTCACAATCACCTACGCTCTAGGACTAGCCATTATGGGTTCTATCATCAGTCACGAAATTAATTTCTATTTGGCGAAAGAGTTGCTCAAGGTTAAAACTGAAGAATTCCCTGCAGAAAAATTCGTTGAACTCAGACATAATTCTCACCGAAGTCTACGAAGCACGCTCCAACTGCTCTTGTACTTCATATTCAGCTTTGGATTATTCCTCATTAACCTCGCGTCTTTCACAGTTTCAAAACTCTTCGCTCCAACATTTGTCCTGATAGAAAACGCAATAATCCTTCTCTGGGGTCCACTAGCAATCGTAATAATCCGGTTATTAGTCATGTTTGCGGTCCAATTTATACTAATTATTCCTTTTGCTAGATTCCAAGGTGATCTCTGGGACTCGTACAAACTCGTTGAAGTTCTTCAGGAAAAATCAAACGACACAGTTGAATAAATTCTCACTTAATATTTTTGACACGTAGAACTTGTTTGACATTAAACATCAGAATGATACTTCTGACTTGTCACACTATTAGCCAAATATCCCTCACCATTAAATCATTACTCATAAACACTTGATGTAAAAATGGATAAGATACACGAACACATAGAAATCAATGCAGAAGAAGGTCTCTCTTTGAAATTTCATATTCGAGAATGGAATCGCCAAACGGATCAAGCGTTCTTCGACTACTGTCAACTTGAATCATATAAAGGGACACTCACAGACGCAGATTCCTTATCAGAAGAAGAAATAAAGCGAAAATATGAGGAATTCGATAAGAACGATCCGGTGGATATGTCTAGTCCAGATCATGTGGTGTTCATTGGAGAAACCAGTGAAGGACAACCAGTTGGGCTAGTATGGGTGTGCCATCGTGGGCCATTTTGGCGATTTAAGGAACCATTAACGTGGATTTATAATCTGCATGTTGTGCTTAGATTTCGCAGACAGGGTCTGGCAAAATTACTCTTGGAAAAAATCGAAGAGTGGACAAGGAGTGAGGGTCTGAAACTCATCGGGCTACACGTAATTGAATCGAATAAAGCCGCACGCATATTATACGACTCTTGTGGTTACAAGCTCGCAGCTACACACAAAGAGAGCTGTTTTTACGAAAAAAGCATGGCAAAAAGCAACGAAAAGTAAGTCTTCGAAATTCAAAAGAATTGCACGAAAATTTATTTTTCAAATAGGAGTATGATCCGAGTCTCCCCCTGCAAGGAAACTGTACACTTGCCGAAAAACGATTTGCCCATAGACAAAGCAAGAGGAGAGGGCGAAAAGCAAGACGATCATATATTGCTTCACTCGGCTTTTGTGGCTGGTTCCGAAGAAGGATGTAATTAGTTGGTAATATTGGGCTAGAGCGGCTTTTCCTTTCTCAGTGGTCTTATATTCAAAAATACCCACTTTGGGTTCACTTTCTTGCTCAAGAAGTCTTCCCCTGGTGAGACTACTCAGTGCTTCTTTGGCGGTAGCTGTGTTGAGGCCAACTTTCCGCATGAGCCAACTTTGTGTTCGCGGGATTCGAAGACACGCTTCTAATAATGCTGACCATATCTCGAATTTCCCTCGACGAGGTGCCTTGTAACTTGTTTTATCAGAGGCGGTAGATGTTTTTGGCATCAAATCTCCCTCTGGATACTGTTCGCGTTTTGTTGGATTTTTAACTCAAGATTTGCCTGCCAAGTGGTGAGGCTGTCATAAAGATTCAGCCAGCGGCTAACATATTGTCGCCACCTAAGGAAAATTCCAAGTCGGATTACCATAATAGCGAAGTTGAAACAGAGAAATGGAATAATCAGTGTAAGAAGAAGGCGGGGAAGGAGATACGGATGTCTGACGAAGAAACTGACAAAGCTAAAGATAAGGATTCCAAGAATCGCCCCTTCTATGATCGGTGCCCTCTTTAAGTTTCGAATTATTTTGTGGATTCGCTCCTGTTCTTGCTGCGTAGAATTGGGTGTCGATGTCATCGAAGGGAGAAGAACTGGGAAAAGGAGATTCATATACGTAGTGAAATCTTCAGCAGTCCTAGAGGCATTGACATCCACTTTTGCATTATCTAAGAAGTGTTTTGCAGATCGCATATAAACAAAAAATGCTTTCCCGCTATATCCAAAAATAAAAACAGTAAGTGGTATTGCAATCCATATTGGCGCAGTTATTAGGAGAAACCACTGAAAAGATTCTGCAATCACTGCTGCGAAGAAGATTACCCAGAGAAACCAGAGAGGAACCATCAATAGTGAGGCAAAGAAGTTAATTACGAAAAGGCGATGGCTCTGATACAACCGTGGTAACAGCTCTCTTTGACTACTAAGTACACCGTTTGCACTGAATTCCGCCTGTTTCAATCCACTCGTTCACCTTCCATCAACCAACAGCTTCATTCGGAAATCCATTTCACTCATTGACCAGTATATTCCTGAAGACGATGAACCGGTATGAAAGGTCATGACCGATTCAAAGTCTACAGGAGTTGTAGCCTGTATAAAGTTGCTTTGTTCCTCCTTATTCAAATTAAGTGCCAGGTCGACCCAGCCTTCGAGTTCCCACCAACACAACTAGTGCACCGAGTACCAGCAGAAATACTGCTGTGATTATTGTTCGACCGACTCCTGCGCTCAAGAAACCCCATGTCACAAGAAGAGTATCAAGAGAGACGCCGATGAAGAACCTTGTGATGACACTGAGTATGAAGGGACTGGCCATAGTAACGAATAAGCAAATCATATTTGCGATCATCATACTCGTCGTATATACTGGTGATTTTATGTCCTCATAGTTCGGATTCAAGGCTGTGATTCCGGTGCCGAACAATGCAGCGCCGCACACCATGGCGTAGCCATACCCGAAAAGCCAGAAGAATTGGAATAGCTCCAACCCCATCATGATGGTCAATACAGTTGTGGGAATAAGACTAAGCGGTAAAGCAATGAGAACTGCTATTACTAATCGAGCCTTAACAAACCGTGACGTCCCCCGTGGAACTGCTTGGATCATCCAAAGCTGATCCTTGCTTTCAAGAAAAGAAGTTCCGCTAAAAGCCATGATACCCATAAATGCCAGACCATATCCCGTTATTGGTAAAAGAGAGTCCAACGTTATCGGAGAACCTTGTCCGTATACAAGAATCACAAGAAACGGCAGGATCACTGAAAGGGTAAGTGCCATCGCGATCTTAGAGAGGTTCTGAACCTGTCGGAAGAAGGTCTTAAAACAGGTCACTACTAGGGACCCAAAGGAACTAGGACTGATTTTTCGCAGACCCCGTAGAAGGATGTTTTCACGCTTTACAGTTCTCACCGTTTCGCTTCGCGCCCCTATCTGGTATGTAAAGAGACGTTCAGCGGATAGGAGACCAATACCAATACACACCACGCCGAAGACCACTATGAGTAGCCCATTTGTGAGTAAATCGAATTGCAGGACATTCTGAAAGTGCGCTATTTGTGAAGCAGTAAGGTTAATACCGTTGAAGGTGATAGCGAGCCAGCTAACGAGGTCAGCACTCCAGGTGAAGGGAAACACCAAGAAGACGTTTAGCCCTAAGATCACAGAGAACTGAGTGGCGAAGAGCTGTAGACCCAATACTGGAATAATCGCTATCAAACCCATTAGCAGGGCGAGGGCTTTGGCGATATCGTTACCGCGTGAGGACTCACCTAGTTTTGCTTGAAGAGCCGCACAAATGATGTTGGACAGCCAATTAATGGTCAGAATCATCAGTGTAAGGATTGTGTAAATTAGTAGCTGCCCTAGAAGCGAGACCTGAAGGGCAAGTAGAAAAGGTGAGAGTAAGAGTGGTGCCAAAACAAGGACGTACAACGTATAGCTAGGTATCTTGCCAAGAAAGGTTCCAACGAGGATATCGCGGGTTGTGACATTACTGGCAAGGAGAATCTCCCATTGCCCAATCTTAATCTCTGAAAGTGCCTGACCTAAGGGGATGATAAGGAGAAGCATCCACAGTAATAGCATCACTGCACGCATCAGCCCCGGAAACATGACTTGGAGAATTACACGAATTGGCGTTATGGGAGTAAGGACCTCCATCACGAGCCCCACTACTAATGGGGCAAAATAAACTGCCCAGAGCAATCCAAGGCTAAGCACTAAGCCCATGAAGAGTTTCCGGTGACCCTTGAATCTCGCAGTCAAGACGAAAAATTCTGCCTTCGCGATCTGAAGCCATCTACACTCCATCTCCGCTACCTCCATGTAAGTAAGGTCTGGCGGTCGACCTTGCCACCGACGATTTTGAGATACGCTTCTTCAAGATTCCTCGTTTTTGTTGATTCAATTATTTGATGAGGCGAATCAACGATCACTAATTGCCCTTCATTGATAATACCAATTACATCACACACATCCTCAGCGAAGCTGGTAATGTGCGTGCAGATGAAAAAGCTCGTTTCATTTTCCTCGGCGAGAAGGAGTATCAAATCCTTTACTAGAGCTGAAGCCGCGGGGTCGAGACGTGACGTTGGTTCATCCAAAAACACGAGTTGCGGATCATGCAGTAACGTCGAAGCCATGAGAACCTTTTGCTTCATCCCAGACGAATATGACTCGAGTAAATCCTCTTGGCGACCTTCCAGTCCCAGAATGGCCAGAAGGCGGTCAATCCGCTGATGCAGCGAGTCTCCATTACGACCATTCAGGGCTCCAATAAACTCGAGGAACTCCACGGCAGAAAGCTTGGAGTAGAGGCCAGGTGTTTCGGGGAGAAGACCCGTTACAGCCTTGATCGAATTACGCTGGGTAGATACGTCATATCCACAGACCGTGCCAGTGCCACTCGTCTGTTTTAAGAGCCCTGAGAGAATGCGAACCGTCGTGGTCTTTCCAGCCCCATTCGGACCTAAAAAACCAAATCGACTACCCGATTTCACCTCTAAATCGAGCTCTCTGATGGCTTGAACGGACCCAAAGATTTTCGTCAAGCCTTCGGTTTTGATACAGATGCTGTTGTTCACCATCTATCACCGAAGGAGCAGAGATCTCGGTTTAATATAAGCAGCTGTGGATTAATTCTCCATAGGTGTAAACATTTCAGGAACGTCTTCGATATTCGTAACGTGGGGCAGATCACACCCCGAAAAATGTCCTGCTGCAACGGTTGCTGATTTTTTTAGAGTAGGCAGCGAGAACTCCCTCGGCTTCAGTCGTGGAGAACGTCGATGTGGGAGCATTCAATGGAGCACTATTACTCGATGAGTCCTAATTCCCGCAGGTGATCTGCAAGAAGGTAGATGGACTTCTTCGTAATGGATTCTTTATTCGTGCCAGCACACACAATTCGACCACTACTAAAAATGAGAAAAACTGCCTTTGGTGTCTTCATTCGGTAGATGAGTCCGGGAAAGACTTCGGGTTCGTAAAGACAGCGTTCCAGCGTCATTTGAGCCAGGTCCAGATCGATGCGGCTGTGAAGGTCACCACTGGCCACAATATTCTGGATGGTGATTTTTGGCTTGCCTGTGACGGTAATGCCTGCCTTTCGAATCTTGCTAACGACTTTTTCAACAGCTGCCTCGGCCTCAGTCTCTCTGCGTAATCCGGTGATCACCATTTTACCACTGCTAAACACGAGGATGGTGGCCTTCGGATTCTTGATCCGAAGCATCAACCCTGGAAACTGTTCAGGGTTGTATTCCGCATCTTTTTGCTTACGAACTAACAGGTTAAGGTCGATTTTTGCAACAACTTCTACGCTTGCCACTACATTTTCAATTTTATACTTTGGACGTCGGGGCATCAGTCAGTCTCCTGCACAAATTATCTCGTACACCAATTAACTAAGGACGTCATAACCATTTCGCATGAGAAGGCTTCACTTCAACTTGAAGTTGGGTGGGGTACTTGAGTGTTGAAAATGAAGATAAAACTCTCTCCGCAAAGCTCAGGAGTTATCTTTGTCAATGCAGGCTCGTAGTAATCGTTATTGCCTTCATACGCTTCTACCTGTTCCTTGAATTTTACGGATCATGGTCCCTATCTCCCCTTCTCGACCCATTTGTGGCAATAGTTGGCGCGGTCACGGTACTCGTTCTCCTTCTAATCGTTTGTTCCATTTATTTCGTTATAGGATTCATCCACGATCGCCGCACGTAAGCTCTAACACAATCGTCTCTATCCACTCAAAACCGTCCCCGTACTCGAGTTTCCAACCAACAAGTATTGACGACTTGTCCTACATGTGGTGCTTTATTGCAAGGTGGAGAGAAATTCAGTTCTAGCTGCGGCGTAGTACTAAGCATCAAACTCACTCACAAACATGATTGAGGGGACTTCAATCCTCTCCCGTTGCTCAACCAGCGATGGCAACAACCATTGCTAGGAACCCGTATCACAGGATGCGATATACAAGCTATAGATTACAATTAGTGGTAGTTGACAATTCGCCGAAGGGAGGATCCACAGCCCCCTCGTCATATAATTCATCGCCCAAGACTACTGCTTATGCGTATTTTCGAACACTTCTCAGAAGCGTTGAATTAATGCCCCACATAAGCTTTTTCTAAAATGCGAATCGGAATATGAATACTGGAAGCTTCAATCTCTCTTAGCTTCTGAGAACCCTTTGATGTAATCTCAAATTGTGGATGACCAGTAGGTGACCATCCATCACATGAACAGCGTTGAACAAGATTATTTTCTTCCAAGATGTCGAGGAGACTTAATGGCTCAGGGATATTCGTATGTCGTGTTATGTGACCTAGCGGACAACCCGAAGAGGATCGATCTAGGCATTGTAGGATTCTAACTAATTTAATTTCCATTTTTTCACCTCCATTCCAGATTATTCTCTATAATTCTTGACCTGCTCGTCGATGCATTGCTTGTGAAACGCGTTTTTGTGCAATCTTCATCGCCATGGCCCGTGGTAATGTGATAGTATCGCTGTTGATTGCGCTTTTCAGCACTTTACGTGTATTTTGTGAGATTTTCGCTTCAATCATCGCGAAGGCTTCATCAGGACTCCCCCCGATATACTCAACATAGGAACCGATAACCCCACCCGCATTCACTATACAATCGGGAATGACTAAGACTCCTCTCTTAAAGAGGGTCTGTTCTGCTATGATGGTTGTTGGGTTGTTTGCAGCTTCAAAAACAAGTTTCGCTTTTATTTTCGAGGCGTTTTGGCCTGTGATGACATTTGATATCGCAGCCGGAACCAAGATATCACAATTCAAATAAGTGACATCATCTCTGGCAATTGCAGTTGCACCCTTACATCCCTTAATAGAATGAGCTTCATCGCAGGCATAGGCGTGTTTCAACGCTTTTGAAGCATCGATTCCCTTCGGGTTATATGCTGCCCCCCAGTAATCGCTAATGCCTACAATCCGCGCGCCTCTATTCGCCAAATACTTAGTGAGTTCTGAGCCAACATTGCCAAAGCCCTGAATGACGACTTTTAGGTTCTCAAGTGTCTCTTGAATTGTCACCGTTTTACTGAGAACCTCCAAGGTGGATTCAATTGATACACCCACTCCAAACCCTGTAGTACCAAGTTCATGAGGGATTCCTCCAAGGCGTTCAGGTTTCCCCGTCGCTGCCTTCATACTACCGATTTCTTCAACGAACGCTTCAATCTCCTTCTCACCCACGTTCATGTCTGGAGCAGCCACCCATTGATCGGGTGAAAAAGTGGAAACAGCTCTGGCGAAAGTCTTCACGAATCGAATTTTATCAATCGAATAAGCATCTGCATTAATTGCACCCTTTGCTCCGCCAAATGGAAGATCCGCTAAAGCGCATTTCCATGTCATTGTTCTCGCGAGCTTAAAGACCTCGGTAGGCGTGACACCACTGCTAATTCGAAATCCTCCTTTACCAGGACCCCGCGCCGTATTATCAATTACGAGGATCCCCTCCATCTTAATTTTAGGGTCATAGACTTGGATGACCTTCTCTGGTCCCCAAGAATCTAGAAGGCTGGTAACGTTTACTTGTTCGAGCAAATCATCAAGTACGGAAATTCGTTGTTCCTGTAAATCAACAACCGTTTGTTCCATTATAAACACCTTTTTTACAATTTTTGTGTTTGCTCTGATTATAAATTGAAGAATAGATATTATTAAATATAGATTACAAATTTTTGAGAAAAAATACAAAATAGATTAACTATTATGCAAAGAGAAATGACATAATTGACACATTTGTTCAAATAATATTCATATTTGATAAGATAATAATCAACAACGAATAATGACAAAGTTGATATAATATTACGAAAAAGATATTAATATTGGCTTAAAGTGCGTGAAATTATGTCAAATTTACTAAAGAATGAAGAAGATCTGATACTAATGCAAAGTCTGGTATCTGGTGAGGCTGTAAATGTCAACCTCAGCAATCTTTCAAGAGCTCTTGGTAAACACAGAAATACTATTAGGAAAAAAGTTGAAAAACTCTTTAATCATAAAATTCTCGATCGCCCCGTTTTTAGATTCCCCGGTCTTTATCAATACTATCCGCTACTCATTGATCTACAATTAGACCTACCGAAAACGCCACAGGATCGAAAAAAATTCGAGAACTGGGTAAAAGAGGATCCATATATATTCGCAGCTTTTAGTTCACGGCAAGGAGACTATGATACCATACTGTTCGTTTATCATAAAGACATCACAAACTTCCAAATTTACATGGAATCATTACCTTCAATATTAAAATCGCAATATGGGCTCTCTGAGGAAGGTGCGAATTTTAATTCGAGCACGACTTATTTTTCGAATCAACGTATAATCAAATACGACCCCAACTCCGGAATTCATCTCATTGAGAGCGATTTCAAAGCGAAGGGTGAACTGACTTTAAATGGCCACCCCCTCGACATTGTCGATATCGAAATCATGAAACAATTAGTTGATGGAAATGGAATTAAAGCCAACTACGCTGCTTTATGTGAAAAAACTGGATTACATCGAAAGACGGTTGAAAAGCGGATAGCATCACTACTAAAAAAGAATATACTCGCTACCCCGATTTGCCGTTTTCCTAATTATTTTGTACCACCAAATTATGTATTGACCTATTCACTATTTGAAATTAAAAAGTCTAAAGAAAAGATCATTCGTGAGATTGTTCAAGATCCTTACATTCCGATAGGCTACAAAGTCCTCCATGGAAAATACAACATCTTACTCTTTGGAAACCACCATAGCATTGGAAGTCATCTTAGGTGGGAAGAGAATTATCGCGAAAAATTTCCCGATGCCATTGGCAGTGCTAGCATCACATATCTTTCACCTCAAATGACCATTTCCTTCGACCGAAAAATTGTTGGTCTAAGCTTAATCAAGAACAAAATGAATGCTCTACGGGGGAAAAGGCTGAGAGAAACCATGGAACTGCAATCATAAGATTTGAAGAACACGCTAAGCATTTTGCTAGTATCTTCGGCGAAGGATTTTTAGAAGTTTTTAATGTGAACCAAATCATCTTTCACGTCATTTGATCGGAATTGCACATATGTCTTCGAAACCCGAGAGAATGGCACATAAATCAAAGAAAAACCGTTTACTCTAATCTTAATAAGATATATTGTGCTAATGAAATTGCCGGCCGATGGTTCAATGATAAGAAAAAATGTATGTTTGATAGTTATCAGATTAACATAAACGTGAAGAATGATAAAATGAAAACTCGTACTCGAAAATTAGGTCGAAGTGGGATTGAAGTCAGTTCGGTAGGACTCGGTTGTTGGGCTATTGGTGGACCCCTTTGGTATCAAACTGAAGGTAAACGAGTTGCGTTGAGTTATGGTCAAGTGAACGACGACGATTCCATCCAAGCCATCCATAGAGCTCTGAATTTAGGTATTAATTTCTTTGATACAGCTGATGCCTATGGAGGCGGTCATAGTGAACGAATTCTAGGTCAAGCCTTGAAAGGTTACCGAGATGAGGTCATCATATGCACCAAGTTTGGGGGCATGTTCGAAGAAGACACTAGGACTTGGTTAGGTGATCCAGATCTTATCCAACCCGAATCGATTCGAAAAGCCTGTGAAGCCAGTCTCCAACGCCTTAACACCGACTATATCGACCTCTACTTGTTTCATTGTAATGCGTACGATGCCCACCTCGCAAAAGCTCTCGTACCTATGATGGAAACTCTCGTCGATAACGGAATGATTCGTGCTTATGGGTGGAGTACAGTCAATCCTGATCGGGCTAGAACGTTTATTGCAGGACCTCATTGCACCGCTATGGAATACCACTATAATATCTTTGAGCGCAATACAGAAATGCTAGCCCTTTGTGAAGAATTCGACCAAGCGAATATCATACGGGGTCCACTCGCTATGGGTCTGCTGACTGGAAAATTTAGCAAGAGTTCAAAGGTACCTAACGACATTCGAGCCGCGTGGGACATGCAAGAAGGACGACAAGCGAAACAACTTGAGATGCTCGAAATGATTCACGACATACTCATCAGAGGCGGACGTACCTTAACGCAAGCTGCCCTTGGGTGGCTTTTAGCTCTTGGACCCCAAGTCATCCCAATACCCGGCTTTAAAACCGAAAAGCAAGTCGAGGAAATCAGCCAAACACTCCAATATGGCCCTCTCTCTAACAAACAAATGACTGAAATTGATAAAACACTTGCACCCTATGCTGATAGCTTAACCCTCCAGAAGTAACAGGATGAAGACAAGCGAACAGAGGCACAAGTGAAAATGTTGAAGAAAATCCTGATTTTAAAATTAGTCTAAAAACCCCACTAACAATATTGCATCTTCTTCCAAGATTATATGACGTGAAACAAATCATCTTTCACGTCGTTAGTTCGATATCAGGCATATTTGTCTTCGAAACCCAAGAGAATGGCGTATATCGCCTGGAAAATCCGCTTGCTCTAACCTTAAAAAGCAATGATTTGGATCTATTCCATTCCACCAGTTCGAAGTGCAACCTGAAAGGCGCTGGTTCCGGTTCAATCCGTGAAGGATTGCCTCTTTTACAATTTATTTCATTTTCAGACACCGACTTGATCGCTTCTGGGCTTTTTGAAGAAGTTAAGGCTTCCTCTAGCTAGTTTTTCTTACATGACCAAAGTGCTTGATTGACTCAATAGCTTAGACAAAAATATTGGTCGAGGTGTATTGACCAGCGGTCAAGAACTGAGGAATTAAATAGGGTGTAGTTTTGAGAGATTTATTGGAGAATGTAATTCCCGATGAATTCACAAGAAACGAATGGGAAAGTTGCACAAAGTAAAGATTCTGCGACAGCTGAACTTTTTGAAGCCATCTCCCACACCACCAGGATACAAATTCTACAAGTACTGAGCCAAACCACATTAAGCTTTGGCGACTTAAAACGCAAACTAGGCATATCCAGTAGTGGGAACCTCGCCCATCATCTAAACAAACTCGTTGGCTTCATCGAAGCCAAATACCAAGGTTCATACGAACTAACTGATCAGGGCCGAGAAGCGATCATCGCAATTGAAGCGGTTCGAATGACAAAAGATAATTGGATAGCTATAACATACGTGATGATGAGTGCCCTGATTTTCTATTCCCTGTATTTGACTATAACTATCACCACAGGATGGATTAATATAATTACAGCAATGAGCGAAGCCATTCTAGGACCATGGGCACATTTAATGACTCCAATAAGTGCCATGATCTCAACAACAATCTTCTTCGTTATTTCATGGTTGATGACGCTAAGAAGACTTCAGAAAGGAACTCCTAACAAGAGATTTGCACCCCACAAAACCCACCAACAATACAGATGACAAAGAAGAGCAGGACCATTGCGCTAGTAAAGCAATTAAAACCGTCTTGATAGCAGATGTTTCTTAAACGATTGAGATAATTAGGAAAGTGAGTCTTCGTTATTCAATCTATGTAGTTAATGCAGCACCAAAAATCTGGTTCTGCATTTTAAGAATATAATGCTGCAGAAGATAGACTCTAATCACTACCGAATTACCTCTAACAAGCTTCCAGTCAGTATTTAATTAATATATGATATCAATTTGTAACTATGCCACTCGAAATTGGGAAATTATCTCTCAAAGAAAGGATACTTTACCGTTTCTTATTCAATGAAAAGCGTGTTTACAGGTACTGGTTCAGCCGGTTCCTAATTTGTGGTGTGAGCCTAGATCGGATTCGTAGGGTCATCTCACGAATAAAAAACTTCTACATGTGGTGCGATGAGTGGACCAAAGAAGGAGAGGTACTTGAAACCCTTGCCACAACCGCACTTACTGATAGTAACACCATTACGGCTAGGGCGCTGTTCCATGAAGCTGCAGGCTGTTTTCACATTGGGCAGCATATCTACTTTATTGATCTCACAAAAAAGGTGGCGGTCCAAGAACGGGCAAGGGACGCTTACAAAAAAGCTATTGCCCTCTATGATGGTGTTGAAAGACCGAAAAGAGTCGAGATACCCTTTCGAGGTACTTCAATCCCCGGATACCTTCGACTCGCTCAAAAACCTAATACGCCACTAATAATTCAAATCAACGGCTTAGACAACATCAAAGAAATTGAAAACTACTACTTGGGCAATCTTCTCTTGAATGCTGGTTTCAATGTTTTTGCTTTTGACGGCCCTGGGCAAGGAGAGATGTGGTCCAGGATGAAAATGATCCCTGATTACAACAACGTCGTTAGTGCAATCATCGACTGGTTTGAGAGTAAAAACGAATACAATATTGCTCTTAGCCGAATCGGAACCTACGGCATGAGTTTTGGCGGATACCTCGCCCCCTACGTAACCGCATTCGAAAACCGAATATCTTGCACCGTAGGAAACGGCGGACCAGGATACCTCCCTCCTCCTTCTCAAATTAAAAAAATGAACCCTCTCTGGATCAGAAACATTTTACACGTCATGGGGTTTGGAACTCTTGAAGAGGCTCAGGACGAATTAGCCAAATACGATATCCAAAAAGCGCCACCCCTTGACCGCCCATTGCTTTTCATTCAAGGAGGAAAAGATAGGCTAATCCCAAATGCAAAAAGACACGCTGACTACATCATCAACTGGGCCGAGGGCAAAAAAGAACTAAAATTCTACCCTACTGGAGAGCACTGCTGCGTCAACTTCTTAGACGAAATCCTTCCATATACCATCGATTGGTTCAGGACCCACCTATCCGATTAGATTAGCGATTTGCAGTAATTATGTCTTCGATACATGAGAGTAAAGCAGATAAAACCATGAAAAACTTCGGGCCTCGTTCTAAGGCATAAGGTTGCAATTTGAAAAAACTTCACATCAAGTCAAGCTTCAAGTACGAGAAGAAATGTAATTTTACTAATTAGTAGTGCAAGGGGAGATACTTCCCTTGTCATCACATAGTTTTCGAAGATTCGTGGTGTCTTAGATGAAAGACAGGTCAAAGGGTTCTCCATATGGAGGAAAGGGCTGGTCTCCACGGGAAAGATCGTTGAAAGAAGAACTTGGGGACATATGGAGTTCCTGTGGAGTCAACAATGAGTGGAACCGTCTCAGGAAGGTGCTTCTTCATCGTCCAGGCATTGAGCTTAAGAGAATCTCAGATCCAGACGATGTGCAGATGATTGAAATTCCATCCATAGAAATAATCACGAAGCAGCATGATAACCTTGCAGAAGCCTTCAGAAATTCAGGTGTAACTGTGTCGTATCTTGAACCAAATGTAACGCCTCCCCCCAATCTGATGTTTGTTGCAGATTTGTTATTTACCACACCTGAAGGAATGATTCTTTCTCGTCCCGCTTCGTCAGTCCGCGCAGGAGAGGAACGATTTGTCGCAGCTCGGCTAGCCAGCCTTGGCATACCCATTTTAAGAAGCATACACGGGAAAGGGACATTCGAAGGAGCTGATGCGGCTTGGCTCAACCCTGACACGGTTATGATTAGCGTAGGTTTTCGAACTAACAAAGAGGGAGCAATGCAGGTGTCAAGTCACTTGAAAGAGATGGGAATTGAATCAGTAAAAGTTGACCTTCCATCAGGTTCTATGCATCTCATGGGGGACCTTCGCTTTGCAGATCAAGACCTAGCAATCTGTAGGCCTGGCAGACTGTGTGATTCAACCTTGGAAATACTACGGGAACATGGTTTCTCTACACTTTTTGCACCTGATGAAGCTGAAATTGCCACCGGGCTATCAATGAACTTCGTCACATTGGGGCCCAAGAAAATCCTAACAGCAAGTGGAAATCCAAATACACAACGATTTTATGAAGAGCTAGGATTGAAGTGTCATCTGGTCAATATCAGTGAGGTGACAAAAGCGGCTGGGGGGATTGGCTGTTTGACCGGTATATTGGAACGGGAGTAGCTTTTTCTCAAAAACTGCAGGGTAGAATTCTTAGTGATTGCTAAAGGCTGAGGAATCAACCATCCATCAGAAGCCTTCTACGAGCAAACAGCAGATGTGCATTCATCCCCATACAATAATGAATAGGATGTCCCCTATTCAAAGCGAAACTTGATGTTTGGGTGAGATTATGGTCGACTCTCGTGAATTAGCTACTCTTGATGCTACGGCTATCGCAGAAAAGGTTCGCCAAAAAGAAGTAACACCCTCTGAGTTAGTAGAGGTCGTGATTGAACGCATCGAACACATCAATCCAAAAATCAACGCTGTCATCACCCCCATGTTTGACGAGGCTCGTAAAACAGCTAAAGGAAAACTACCTAAAGGACCTTTCACTGGGGTTCCTTTCCTGTTGAAGGATATCTTGGCTGCTTATGCGGGTGTTCGACTAAGTTATGGTTCAGCAGCCCTAAAAGATTACATTCCTGATTTTGACAGTGAACTTGTTAAGAGATTCAAAAGGGCAGGACTCATTACCGTTGGAAAAACTAATACTCCAGAATTTGGTCTCCTTTCAACCACTGAACCGCTATTCTTTGGTCCCACACGAAATCCCTGGGATACTGAACGTACAACCGGGGGATCCAGTGGAGGAACTGCAGCCGCGGTGGCTGCAGGGATTGTACCAATGGCGCATGCCAGTGATGGTGGAGGCTCTATCCGTATTCCCGCCTCCTGTTGTGGTGTATTTGGTATAAAACCCACACGGGCCCGCAATCCCTTGGCGCCCACACATGGTGATATCCAAAGCGGACTGGTCGTCGAACATGCACTAACACGTTCCGTTCGAGATAGTGCCGCCTTACTTGATGCAACTGCCGGTCCAGATGTCGGTGATCCCTATTGGGCACCACCACCGAAACGGCCATTCCTCCAAGAAGTTGGAGCGGATCCGGGAAAAATACGTATAGCCTACACATCGAAGGCAATAACGGGTGAAGTCGCCCACAAAGAGTGTGTAAAAGCAATTGATACTGCCGTCTCATTGTGTTCTGAACATGGTCATGAGTTGGTTGAAGCAAACCCCGATTTTAACATTCAAGCCATGTATCAAAACTTTGTCGCCCTATGGTCGGGAGGTGTGACAGCCGTCTTCAGGAATATTGAACAACTTCGTGGAAGTCCTGTCCTGCAGGAAGAAGTTGAACCTCTCACCTGGGAGTTAGCGAAAATTGGACGGCAATATAATGCTGGTGATTACCTGTTTTCAATCATGATGCTCCAGCAAATATCTCGAGATATTGCCCGCTTTTTCCAAGAATATGATATCTGGCTCACACCTACTCTCATTGAACCTCCTGTTCCCCTGGGTTATTTTGACTGCCCTCCAGAACATCCCATGAAAGGCTTCTTACGTGCTGGTGAATTTACCCCCTTCACACAAATCCAAAACATCACAGGACAACCAGCCATGTCAATGCCTCTTCACTGGACAAGTGACGGGTTACCAGTCGGTACGCACTTCGTGGGTCGCTTTGGAGATGAAGCAACTCTCTTTCGACTAGCCGCACAAATTGAGGTAGCTCTGCCTTGGATAAAACGCCAACCGCCCATCCATGTCTAATCCTTTTGGTTATCCTTCGTTTTTGATGTAAAAAACTGTGAAAGGCTAGGCTGTGCGGATTGATAATCCTTCTCGATCCGTCCACTCTCAATGAAAGATTTCAACAGAAGGGCTTCTTTCACCCGAAAGTCGAGACCATTTGCTTCCTCGGATTTTGATTCACAGACAATACTCACCTTGTCTAAGAACCGTTGTTCCCGTAGAACAGAGAGGAAAAGCTTCCAAGGAACGTTACTTCCACCTTCGAGGGGGGCGTGCCGGACCTCTCCGCGACGCCCTGCGACGATACCTGAGAGGTGAACTGGTAGTCGCCAGCGAGACAAATCGATATTCTGCTCAATGAGTTCAAGGCGTCGTAGGATTCCAGATTCCGTCGTGACATCACCGCCTCTGGCAAAGTCATGTGCGAAATCCCAGCAAAATAAACATCCTGCCTCACTCGCAACAGTGCAGGTGTCTTCAAAATTTCCAAAACCTGCGATTTTTCCTGCGACTTCAGGAGCCGGTACTGCGTTGATTCCTTCGCCTTCGGCTTTTGCCATGATTTGTAGTAATCGTTCTTTCACACGGGTTTTGACCGCTGTTCCTCCTTGGCGGGATCCGGCATGAAAGGTGACGTGGGTCGCTCCGACTGCATCAGCAATGTGTAAACAGCGTGTCATGTGTGCTCGACTTGTCCGTAGCTTGCCTTTCTCAGTGGTGGTGAGTGAAATCACATAAGGGCCATGAATACTAACATGAAACTCTTGCATCTGCTTACCAATATCTGCTGCCCGTTCTTGGGAGGGATAACCGGGAAGCCCGCCCCGTGGTCGACCAAGGACATTGGACAGACACAGCAGCTCTGCAGTTTTCAACTGTTCAGCCCGAAGAACAGTGGTCACTTGACGAACAGCCGTATCTGAAGTGAAGGTGCTTAGTGGAAACGCCGCAAAACCGATAAAAGCTTGGGAGTTTGCCTTCACAGGATGTTCGCCATTGGAAGATGACGCTGAGAATGCCTTTAAGTGTGTGTAATGTGCTTTACGAGGTTCTGACCTTTGGTGAGGAAGTTCTGTTGTAATTCGAAAGGTTTATATCTGTGAACGATTTTATTCTAATTCAGAACGAATAAAATTTATCGTTTAGAAACCGTATTAACTCGTTTAGTAACCGAATGGAGTCGAATATGATGAAGAGAAATCAGGAAAAACAATGTTGTGTCAAAGAGAAGGCATTAGTTGAATTTTTGAAGTATAGTAAGATTGGATAGGAGTCACAATTTAGATGTTTGGTCGAAAGAAAGACAAGGAAAAGGAACGCGAAGACGAATTACGTGACGAGATGCGCCGCCTTGAGGAGCAAATGGCAAATCTTCGTCGCAGGATGGAAAAGGAAAAAGATTACAGACGTGAACCTTCACCGAAATCTCCCAAGAAGTTACGGAGAGCGAAGGGCGTTAACATCGATTTGGATGACGAGGTATTCCAAGAAGAGATGGAAGAATTTGGTCGAAAAATGGGAGCCTATGGAGTCGAGTTAGGCGATTACATCAAAACGGTTGTCTCTGATGCGATGCGTGGAGCTAATAGAGCAATGCGTAGTGTGTTTATCGGTCCCAAAGGTGCTCGCGTTCGCTTTGATGACAATGAAGTCAGTTGGGACCCCGAAGGAGTAGCCGCCCGTCAGGTGCCACCTGAAGAAGCTCAACGACTACTCGCCCCTTTAGCAAGCGAGGAGCGGATTCGCATCCTCTATTTACTGGCTGATTTTCCACGATATCATCAAGATCTCATGGAGTTATCAGGATTAAAACCAGGGACTCTCCCACATCATCTGAAACAATTAGAAGATGCTGGGTACGTGACACAGGAACGCGTACGCGGTCGCTACCTCATTACCATTCCTGGTCGTATGGCATTGAAGCTAGCTGAGTATCTGCATAACCAAATGACTTCGGGAATTGGAGAGGATACTGATTGATTAAGTAGCAGGTGATGCTGGATGAGTCCAAGTTTTTCATTGAATTATCGAAACCGGGATTTAGTGCTAGGTGCCCTCGCTGGGAGGGTTAAGCAGCCAACTGATATTGCTCAGTCAGAGAAGGCTTTGCTGAGTGTGAATGAAGGGTCACTCTATTTTCCCATTTTTCATCGGAACGTGGAGGTTGGTGGTGTCTTTATTGGTCTTGGTCAAGTCATTGTCGATGCTATTGTTGAGACTAAGCGTGGTGCTATTGGTCAAAGCCGGGAGTTTCTTTGGAACGGCAGTTTGCTTATGCTAAGTGAAGATGGCAACTGGTCGCCACCAGAAACAATACCAGTTAAGGGTAAACATTTGAAAGAATATTTACTCGAATCAGTCGATGAAGCACAGGAACGTGCTCAAGGAATTTTTGACCGGTTCTTTGAGCACAATCGGGATTGGTTTGATGAAACCTTCATCCAACGCAGACGGGGTTGGGTAGCCCAGATTTTTGATAGACAGCGTGGAAAATGTGCTCTTATTGCAAGTGGCGATCGGATTGTTTTGAAAATTGCTGATTGGAAGGTTGTGCTCAGCGGAAACAAGCTTATTGAAAAAGACGGTCGTAAAAAGGTCGTTGTCGCTGGAAGAGGAGGCACCGTTATCCGCTTAGGTTAATCTCACCCGGAGCCTAGGCGACCTCCTCTTCCTTTTTATTTTTCTCATCCAATATTCCTCTATTCATCTTTTTCTCTTCGAGTGGAAGAGCTTTTGAGGGCAAACGTACATGAAAAGGCGAATTTCGTCGGTATCTTTCCTCCTAGGATATTGATGAATCGGACCTAAAGGAGACACTAATTATGGCATCTGTGGATCATGAACCTTTGGTAAAGGCGTATCAAGCCCTTTTTGATGCAGCTCAGGATGATCTCGAAGAAATCGCCAAACATTTGACCAAGGCGAAGGGTCAAGGTATTCTTGATATTCTCGAACAGATCGCTGAATTACTGCAACGGATTCAGTCTGCCGCTTCAGCAAAAACTCTGGAAGTTGAAGTTGCTCGCTCGATTGCACGAGACTTTGATACGGTTGCTAAACGTTGGCGGGAATTAGAACAGTACTTTGAGGAAGAAGTTCAGTATGATGATTATGTATATCGATCCGACGAAGAACGGGCTGAAGCTGCTGAAAAGGCTATTATAATTATTAGAGAGCAAGCAAATCAAGCGTTAGATGCTGCAGGCACAATGTTTGGAGTAGCTCGGGAATGGCGTCGAGCTGCGAAATGCTTCAGCACTGTGGTGCAAACAAGAAAGGTGGATGCAGCTCCTCTTGCTGCTCTTCCTGCCATGATTCGTGAGTATCGGTGTTATGAAGAATTAGATGATGGCTCAACGGTGCTGAATATTGGACGTGCAATTCAAAAACTCCTCAGTGAGGTCAGCGGCGAGGTTTCTGACCAAGATCAAGCCATGCTAACAGACGCTGCAGACCTCTTTCGAAAAACAGCAATGGCCGCAGTAACAAATCGTCAGAAAAATCCCGAACTCAATGTACCTTTGGCCGCGGTTTTTCTCTGGAATGAGGCAGAGGCTCTCGCCCTCATTGCAGAACCAGAGGACGAAACAGCATTTAATCGATTTCGAGCTCTTGCGGAGTTCTTCGAACAAGCTGGCAAAGAGGAGCTCGCCCTTCCTTCCCCCTCTATTCTCAGATTTGTTTCAAGTTACATGGAAGGTGCTTTTGCCAATTTACGGATTACACGGGACATCTCAGGTTATACGGTTGCTGAGGCGAGAGAACAGAGTTTAGAGCTGACTCAATATGCCGCAGATTTCATTCTGACGCTCATCGAACGCTTGGGATATCATCAGGTAAAGATTGTAGATGACCCAGAAAAAGCGATGAAGGGCTTGCTCGGGACGTTTAATCTTATAGAACGTGGATTAGAAGGTTCCAATGCCTTTAAGGAACTAGCAAAACAAGCCGGCAATAATTTAGTTCAAGCTCAGCAACGCCAAGATCAACGATTGATTGATATGGCTATGGTCTTTCGATGGCTCTCAGAAGGCTCGAGCGGAGCCCTTAATGTACTTTGCCAAAAATTAATTTCAGATATATACCGTGTGGCAATTGTCAGTGATGTCTTGGACGTGGGCTCCAAAGAAGAACTTCGACAAAAAACCCTCACTCTCTTGGAGCTTGACGAAGAGGATCAACTATTTGGCAGCCTAATTGATGCAGAAGTCGGATATGATGATGTAGTTGATTTATTCAAAAGCTTGGATTTATACTGGGTTGCAGCAATCTGCAAACTAAATCAGGGACAACTACGACAAAACCTAAGCTTTCTTGAAGTCGAATTTACTCCCTCTGTCTCTCCTGAGCAGGCAATGGGTGCACCCGAAGAAGAACTTGAGTTCAGGACGATGCCTTTTTGGGGCGCAGCACCTTCTATCGACTTCACCACTGCCGCAGACCAATACTCTCAAGCCTTTCGTTTGAAACGGGGCGTCGATGAAAGCTTACCCATGGATTCAGAAGAAACCTGGGTACCATATCGAGATCCCGAAGATCTTCGTCGGCGAGCTGCAAACTGCCGCTGGCTTGCTGGTCTAGCTAACCTCGAGGAAGGAAACGTCGAAGAAGGAGGACGACAACTCTTCCTTGCTAAAAATGCCTATGAATTATTGAATCGCCATCGCGAAGCAATTCTCTGTCTTGAAGTGTGGATGCGACAATTAGTTGCAGTGATAAGTGACGAGGATGGTGGAGGTGCTCGTCCAACCCAAGCCCGTTTACAGGAATTGCTGAATGTTACTGATGAACTTGTTGGGCTCTATGCTTTACGCCGGATTAGAGTGGAAACTGTCAAGGATATTCTCGGTATCGTGCAATTTCTCCAATCTCAAGTTGGATTGGAGAACTGGACTCTCAACGTCTATCTCAGGACCATTGAATATACCCAAGAAGCAGTACGCATCGGAAAACAACTTGGTGGTCCCGAACAAGCCATCGAAACTCTGAACTTTCTTCGTGAAGAACTTAAAGAGTTTCTTGAAGGTGATTTTGCTATTGGGGTTTATCCCAACTTTGAAACTGAAACCACCATCTACTTCGAGGCGGAAACACCAATCAAACTTGCCATCCTGAATGTCTCTGAAAAAGAAGCCGCGGATCTCACAGTTCGTCCACTTGGTGTTCTCCCCAACCTATCCCCAAGTACTTCCCAACCTTGGCAAGCGTCTCGCGACCCATCCCAAGTCACCATGAAGCACTTCTATATTGGCTGTGACGATAACGCTAGGTTTTTCGATGAAACGGATTTCTACCGAAAACCAGCAGATGCCTTTGGCCCTCCTCGACCCGTTCCCATAGAACTGGCCGCTGCCCCCTCACGCGAGTTGGAACCTGAACTCCCATCTGAACAACCAACAGATGAACAACCATGGCTCGGTATCATGTGGACAGGCGACTACAATGGAACAACCATTGGTACCCTCAAAGGCGCAACAGAAGAACCTCCCACCGCTGAAACACCACTCATTCCAATCGACGATCTCACACAAGCTGCCTTCTTCACAGTTTTCACCAAATCAGCCCGTGAAGGCAATATTCTCCCTGGTCAATTCTTTCCAGTAAGCTTTGGTATCTACCATCGTGGATCCCCCGAACCCATTTCCATCCAAACAATCTTCTTCAAAATTGCTAGTCGTCCAAAAATCCTAACCGCCGAAACCAATTGGATAACCACACTAGAGGACAAATGGGAAGAAACCTTCAGCATCCTGTTTGAAAAAGGTGCTCAACTCCCAACCTACGTCCCCCGATTTGCTCCCGAATATGACATCAAAGACTATGTGAATCCTCAAACCCTCACCCCAACTGTCACCCTTGGCTCAGCTGCAGTCGAATTAACCAAACATCTCAAAAACGTCCCACACCGGTTCAACCTCCGCTATAAAGGCAAACGAGAACTACACTCTGGCAACAACTACTTAGTTGAAAGCACCATTACCCTCGAAATGCCTGATCCCAAACGCGTCACTCAGGAATCCGAGTTTCTGAGAATTCGGGCACCTCCACGCATCATGACTGCCGAAGAACTCGCCCAAGCACGACTCCGCAATGGCGTGAACTTCCAAGAAGTTTTCTTTGGCACCGTATTCATCGGTGATGCCAAATACGATGGAGAATATTACATCTACAGATTATGGCTCTGCTTCGAACCTGGTGAACAAAATCCAGCACCCGGAGCTAACTATCGACAAGGTTGGACCAACCACCGCCTAGATATCTTCTTAGATCCTAAAACCTGGGAACCAAAACTGTTAATCACCGACTATTATGTGGAATTTGAAGATGGGCGCGGAGAATGGGTAGAAGCCCTTTTCACCTTCAAAGTGGGAAGCTCAACCGTTTTCGGAGTACGACGCCTTACCGCTGATCTGTTCCGTGAAGCCCAACTAGCCAAATACCCCGATCCCTTCGAATCCGAAATCCGTCACGCCCTAAAGCCGCTCGATGTTGATAAAGACACCCCATTGAAAATCACCGGCTTTGCATTAGGTCAACGCCTTGGCTTCATCGAACTCATACGCGCCAGCTGGGCACGCAACAAACACGATGGACCTGTTATCTTCAAACCACCACGTGCCCACCTCTTCCGCGATTACTGGAGCCAACGCTACGAACATGGCATGTACCGCGAAGACTGGCAAGGCGGCACAGATGTCAACCTCTATGAAATGAAAGCCAACGACCGCAGTGACGGTCAATCCAAATACATCCGCGGATTTAAGACACGAGCTTTCCCCCACGAAGTTGGAATCAAGGCCCGTGAAGGCGACCGCTGCGACCTTATAATAACGCCACCCGGTGATGTAGCCAAACCTACGATTATTCGAAATCTCATCAACCCACGGAAAATTGAACTCTGGACCCGTCCCCACGTTAGCTTTAGCCGACGGTTCAACTTTATTGCAAGATACTTCGGAAAACCACCTGACATCCATACTGCTAGTCTTTACTTCTATAGCACAAGACGGGAACTCAACCCCTATTACAAAGGTGAGGTAAAAGGCAAAGATCAATGGATTCATTATCCTGAACCCAAATTCTGGACTGGAAAACAATGGGTTCTCATCCCTCAAGATTTCCATCCAACCAATCACCCCGAAAACCTCTCCTATGGGATTAACACGTGGCTTGAAGCCGACGCATACTGGGTCTATCGCTATGTCTGGTACTGGCCATTGGAAATCACTCTTCCACTCCCCCACGAAGACTGGGAACGCGCTGACATCTGGGTCAACGCCCGCACTGGGAACATCGAATGGGTAACGTCAGATTATCACTGGCGTGAGCTCTGGTATCAAAATGCCGTGAAAGTAAGCGGCGTCAATCCCATTATTGACTTCCTGTTTAACTGGAACACACCCGAACCACTAACAGTGAAAGACGGTGCACCAATACATCAGCCCCTAGCTCCTTATTTCCCAGAAGGGAAGACAGTTGGTGATTTTGCAGATCAGTTGCCGTGGATGTTTGCCCGGTACCGCCAGAGCACTGAGCACATGCATAAGTTGCATACAGGGTTCTGGGGTAAGCATAAGGTCAAAATCGTCTATGGGGCTCTGTTCATCATCATCCTCTTACTAATCCTCTTACTTTTCGAACCCACTCGGAATTTCATCCTTGGATTACTTGGGTTACTGTAAGGTGATTGTGCAATTAACGAACATCAAGTTTTAAGAGTCCCTTCAACACACTGACCCTATATCATATGTTTGAATTCCATTACTCATGGTGATTGACATGAAGGCTGAAGATGTGAAAAACGTCACCGTTTTGGGCGCTGGTTTGATGGGTCACGGTATCACCCAAAGCTTCGCTCAAGCGGGTTATAATGTAGTCATGGTTGATATCAAAGACAAGTTCGTACAGAAAGGTTTGGGAGATATTAAATGGAGCCTTGGAAAATTCCTAGAAAAAGGGAGAATCTCTCAAGAAGACCACGATGCCACTCTCAAACGGATCTCAACAACAACTGATCGTGATGCAGCAGTCAAGAATGCAGATATTATTGTTGAGGCTATCCCAGAAATTTTATCCCTCAAACAGGAAGTGTTTGCTGATATCGAAGCAAAGGCCCCTAAGAATGCAATCCTGGCTACCAATACCAGTTCACTGCCCATTACGGACATTGCTACAGCCACCAAGCATCCTGAGAAAGTGGTTGGAATGCACTTTTTCTCACCAGTCGTCAGGATGAATATTGTCGAGATAATCAAAGGTGAAAAAACGTCGGACGCTGCTGCCAAAGTCATCTATGCCTTGACGGAGAAAATGGGTAAAGAACCTGTTATGTGCAACAAAGATGTCCCTGGGTTCATCGCTAATGGCATCCAGATGTTTCCGTTGAACTTTGTTGGACAGCTTGTCGATTCTGGAGAGTTCACACCCGAAGAAATTGACTCAGCCACGACCATGAAATTAGGCCTTCCAATGGGAACCTTTGGTCTGTTAGACTTCGTTGGAATTGATGTCGTGTATAATGTCTTGAAATTCATGACAACGCGAATTCCAGGCATGAAGATGGCAAAATGTCTCGAAGAGAAAATGGAAAAAGGTGAATTAGGCGCCAAAACTGGTAAAGGCTTCTATGAACATCCTGGAAATCGCTGGCAACGCCCAACAGTATGGTCACAAGAATTAGCGGACAAATTTGATCCGCAGATGGTAGTTGTTGTAGGCATTAATCGAGCTGCTGAACTAGTTGCAGACGGTGTAGCATCACCAGCAGATATTGATAAAACAATGAAACTAGGTTTCAACCAACCAGTCGGCACTCTTGAACTTGCGGATTCATTAGGTATTGATGCAGTAGTCAAAAAACTGGAATTTGTTGCAAAGGAGTACAATGACTTCTATGTTCCCCATCCACTCCTCAAGAAAATGGTGAAAGAAGGCAAACTCGGTATGAAAGCCAAAGAGGGCTTCTTCACGTACTAGGTTGATTTTTGTCGTCTCCTGTAATAAATAACCACAAAAGACGATACCGCAGTAAGAATACAAATAATGAAATATCCAAGCATCATTGGAAGTCCTCCCAATTCTGCTTGGGGAATAACAGTTCGACTTATTACAGCATTCCCTACAATGTACCACGTAGGAATTATTACAAGAATATACGGAATCAACTCACGCGCTTTTAATGCAATCAGAATCAAGAACGTTCCCGTGATATAATTAGAAATTCCAAATACACCCAATAAGAATAACTGGTTTTCACGAGCAAAAGAAAGATCTAATCCCATTATGAATACCCCGGCATATTCAAGCAGAAAGGTGTGTATTACACCGCGAGCAAAATCTAAACATCCTACACCTAAGGTAACAATAACAGCTAATTTTGGAATTTCTTCTGGTGTTAAATCAATCATTAATAATCCAACTCATTAATTAAGTACGCCTGTGAACCAGCGAATTCTATTTCATTCTTGACAAGGGCATTACACGATTATACCTAATGTGTTTATCTCCTATTGTTCTTGTTCCAGATTTTTTAGATTCTGTTAATTCGTTGTTGATTCTAAAGACGAAATTGGCATCATAGATTCGTTAATATAAAAATCAACTATCCCATTACTATATATCCAATCAAGTATTCTGAGGCGAACTTGTGAACCCTTTTCCTCTCTTTCTTCTAAGTGTCATCTTAATCTCATTGAGTGGTGCCCTCTCGCCAGGCCCTCTTCTGTTTACCAATCTATCCAATGCCTCTCGGTGGGGTTGGAGAGGAGGATTCTGGCTCTCGATTGGTCATACTTTTGTTGAGTTTCCAGTCATTCTCCTTATCGCATTTGGATTAAGCTTCCTTTTCTATCTTCCAGGGTTTCATGTTGGACTAGCAATCGCAGGTGGTAGTGTTCTCATTGTCTTTGGTGCCCTTCAAGTTCGTGAAGCAACCAAATCTATTGAAGATGTGGAAGAAATCGACTTGGCAAAGGACAAACCAACCCGGCACCCAATTCTTATTGGCTTCGTGTTTTCTGCGTTGAACCCCTTCTTTATCGTTTGGTGGTTTACTGCTGGTGCAAAAATCGTACTCGATGCCCTCCTTTTAGCAGCATTAGCTGGAGTTATTATCATGTTTCTCAGTCACGTATGGATCGATTATGTATGGCTGATAGGAACTGCTTGGCTCACCAATAAGGGAACTCATCTAATCGGAACCAAAGGCTACCGCGTTCTTAACGCAATTTTTGGAGTCCTCTTAATCTTATTTGGAGCAGTTTTCTACGTTAATGCCCTTGTCCTTTTTGGAATACTATAGATCTCGTTTTTTCTCTTTGGAAGCCCCATAACCCCCACCACCTGGGGTTTGGATGCTTATGACATCTCCTTTCCGTGCGGTAAATGTAATTTTGCCAGGGAGCTCTTTCCATTCAGTTCCCTCCCAGTGGCGGTTTCTTCCTGGAAGCGCCGGTTGACCACCACGGAGTCCCCACGGGGCAAAGTGACGGCGATCACTTTGAATAGATACAACCGCCTGGTCGGAGAGGACTTCAATCTCTCGGTGGATACCTTCACCACCCCGATACTGTCCCTTACCTCCACTCTTCGGAATGAGCTTGTAACAACGAACACGAAGGGGATAAGCACTCTCCAGCGCTTCAATAGGCGTATTTGCAGTATTCGTCATATGGCTGTGAATTCCATCAATGCCATCAGATTTCGGACGTGCGCCAAGTCCTCCAGCGATTGTTTCATAAAAAGTGAAAGCCCGTGTTGTTCCAGGAATGGTTCCCCCGATGATGAGGTTGTTCATCGTCCCCTGGCTGGCTGCAGGAATACGATCTGGTAGCGCCTCTTTTAATGCTCCAAGAAGCACGTCAACGATTCGCTGTGAAGTTTCAACATTACCGGCTGACACTGCTGCAGGAGGACGTGGATTGAGAACGGTCCCTACTGGCGCAATGACCTTAAGGGGTGCATAACAACCTGCATTCACCGGAATGGTAGGGTCAGTCACGCATCGAAGCACGTAATATGAACAGGAGAGGGTGACAGCGAAAGGCGCATTGATATTGCCTTGAGTTTGAGGATTACTTCCAGTAAAGTCAAAGATTATTTGGTTTTGTTTTATGGTGACTTGTACTGTAAGGCTTACTGGTTCTGAGGTGACGCCATCGTTGTCCATGTAGTCGGTGAATGTGTATTTCCCCTTGGGCATCTGCTGGAGTTGTTGTAACATCCGGTTATTGGAGTAGTCGTGTAAATCAGTGAGGAATGTAAAAATTGTTAGACGTGAATATTTTCGAAGGATAGATTCGAAACGTGTAACACCTGTTGCATTAGACGCTAATTGGGCTCGTAAGTCTCCTTGTCGTTCGATGGGAGTCCGAACATTTGCCAAGATCATCCGCCAAAGCCCTTGGTTCACCTTACCACCTTCAACCAACTTAGTAGGAGGGATTCGGAGGCCTTCTTGGTAGATTTCTGTGGCTCCACCAGGCATAGACCCTGGAACAGAACCTCCTACATCCGCGTGATGCGCTCGATTTGCGACAAATCCAGAAACCTCTTCCTTATACAAAACAGGGGAAATGAGTGTAATATCTGGAAGATGGGTCCCCCCTTCATAAGGGTCATTAAGAATAACGACGTCCCCCTTTTCCCACTGCGTAATCGGGTAGACATCGATTGCGGCTTTCACCGATTCAGGCATTGCTCCCAAATGGACAGGAATATGTTCCGCCTGACTGACCATTTCACCTTCCACGTCAAACACTGCTGCCGAACAATCACGGCGCTCCTTGATATTTGGTGAATACGCTGTTCGAACTAAGGCCGCCCCCATTTCCTCAGCTACAGAAATGAAAGCGTTACGGAAAACCTCAAAGGATACTGGGTCGGTTTTCATGATATCGCCTCCAACACCAAGTTACCTCCTCGGCTTACGACTGCTCGGGTCTTAGGATGAACAACCGTGGTTGAATCTAATTGCTCAATAATCGCTGGACCCACAATCACAGCCCCTTGTCCCAACGTAGTCCGTTCAAAAATCGGTGTATCAATAACTCCTTCAACTTCTTCAAAAAACACAGGTCGAGTCATCTGAGGTGTAGGTGAGAGTTCTTTCTGAGGTTCTATTTCCGCAGGTTTCAATGTCGGCATTGGACCAAAGGCGATAACTTGAAGATTCACAATAGTAACGGGAGCTTCTGTTGCTGCAAAGCCATATTGCTGCTCATGGCGGGTATGAAAAGCTTTTACCACTTCCTGCATCCAAGCCTTTGAGATTCGACCCCTTGGAACTTGAAGTGTGATTTCGTAAGCTTGTCCTTCATACCGGAGATCGGTGAAACGTTGAATCGAAATCGATTTCTGCGGAACACCTTGTTTTCGAAGTAAATCTCGTAGTTGTGTTTCCAATTGCTGGTATACTTTTTGGATACGTCTGAAATCGGGTGAGGTAGCTGATTCCAACACGGTTTGGCTTTGATCACAACGGAGATTTGTAGCTAATAACCCTAAGGTCGAATGAAGTCCAGGTGCCCTGGGTACAAGAACGCGTGGAACTCCTAAATTCTTCGCTAACGCCCACGCATGCATTGGTCCAGCTCCCCCAAATGCAACTAGGACAAAGTCGCGTGGATCAAATCCACGTTGAATAGAGACTACACGAATGGCTCGTTCCATATTGGCATTTACGACTCGAACAATACCAAAGGCACAGTTTTCTGGTGATAAGGACAACTTGTTAGCCAACTCTTGAATTGATAGCTTGGCAAGCTCCGAATGTAACAGGAGCTCACCACCCAGAAAGTAATCAGGATTCAATCGTCCAAGAAGAAGGTTAGCATCAGTTACTGTCGGCTCTTGTCCTCCTGTTCCATAAGCTGCCGGGCCCGGGTCCGCACCTGCACTATGCGGTCCGACTCGCAGAATTCCTCCCTCATCAATCCAAGCGATACTTCCACCGCCCGCACCGACAGTTTCCACATCAGTCATTGGCACACGACAGGGTAATCCGCCAATCTGTCCCTCAGCGGTTTCTCGGATCTTGCCATTTGAAATTAGCGCGACGTCAGTACTGGTTCCTCCCATGTCGAAGGTGATGATGTTATCCTGGTTCATGACCTGACCTGTATATTTTCCACCCAAGGTTCCGCCTGCCAAGCCGCTGAAGAGCAATCGTGCTGCTTGAGTTCCAGCTAGCCGTGATTGTAACACACCACCATGGCTTTGCATCACCAACAATGGAGTGTTGATCCCCACATCTGTTAGAGCCTCATCTAAACGTTGAAGATACCGTGTTAACACGGGTGTCACATAGGCGTTCAACACAGTGGTTGACATTCGTTCGTATTCTCGATATTCTGGTAACACTTCGGATGAAATGGAGACGGGTAAATCTGAGTTAATGTGTTGTAATTGGGAAAGTAGTTGTTGTTCATGAATAGGATTTTGGTACGCAAAGAGGAGGCATACAGCCACACCTTCAACGTTTCTTACCGCACTCTTGAGGGTTTTTGTCAATTCTTTCTTTGCGAGGGGGGTATAGACAGCACCATTTGCTTGAATACGTTCTTCAACGCCAAAAATTCGGTTGCGTGGAACTAGGGGTGGAATTCGTTCTACGAATAAATCATAAAGGGTTGGTCGTTGTTGTCGTCCGATTTCCAAAATATCTTCAAAACCCTTCGTGACTAGTAGGCTGATTTTTGCACCTTTCCGCTGCAACACTGCATTCGTAGCAACTGTTGTTCCATGTAGGAGATATCGAACGGCATTAGGCTTTATCTTAGCAAGATTAAGAATCTTCAATAAGCCATTGAGAACCCCTTTCGAAGAATCCTCGGGAGTAGATCGAACCTTGACATGCCACCGTTTCCCAGTAGAATCAATTAGCAGTACGTCCGTGAAGGTGCCTCCGACATCAATGCCAATTCGAATCGATTCCTTCCTTCGACTTTGTGATGGCATGGTCTTTTCAACACTCAAGGGTATAATCGTGGGATGGTATTCCCTTTATTCCTTCAGGTTTTTGACTTAGAAACGGGCGATTTGATTACACCCCGCTAAAAAAGGAGCTTTTTTCTCCTCAATTCTCCAGTTTTATAGGGAGTATAGGTGGACGTAATGGCTTGTAGATGTGTACCAAGATTGAAGCTTCATAGAACGTTCCATGCAGTAGAATCTCAGAAAAAGACGGTATCTCCACTTAAAGGGATTAACCTGCGAATTTTTCTCATTCCAACTTTCCTCATGATAATTGGTGGCATAATTTGGGGTTTAATAGCCATCTATTCTCCCACTAATTTTCCTCTATTGGTACTAGGTCAAATTATCTTCATGATTGGAATGTTCGTGGCAATAATTCTCGGATTCTGGGTTATGACTCTTATCCGCATTTCCTAACGCTAGTAACACTTTCCTTGGCTCCAATTGCTCTTGCATGCAAAGCAAAGCATATAGAAAACATCCTGTAGATAAGCTAGTTTGTGCTAGCACGTGGTATTTTCTGGAATATAGACCCGCTTTGCCTATCTATGTGGCTCCACGTGTTATCAACTGAGTCTCGGAATTTTTATGATAAAAAACCGCAGGATTCTTTCTAGTCTAAACTTGTTCAAAGTGATATGTCGGAAAAATGAGGTTGGCTCATCATCTACCAGCCCTTTCACGTTCGCGGTCTCTAAGCCTGTCACGTGTGTAATCTACAAGTGCAATGATTTCTGGCTTCAATATTAGATCATTTTTCTCAGCGTCCGCATCTCTGAAAATTCTAGAATGGTCTGAATCAACTGAAATACCAAGTAGAAAATCTACAGCACTTTTTTGAGTTTCATATGCAACTTTGCTTAGGGCGTCTAGAAATCGCTCGAGTGCCATGCGATCTCTAATTTTCTCAGAGGGTAAATGGTCAAGGATATGTAGGGGAATTGACCTGAAAATGCCGAGTACAAGATTTGGTGAATAAGTGCGTTGTTCTAGTAGGTGCAACGCATATACAAAACACCCTGTCTATAAGCAAATTGCAGCTAACACATGTAATTTCTGGGATAAAAAACCCTCATTTCTAGACAAGAAAAAAGCCTCACCCTTTCAATTATTCTCATTGAAAATACCTGTGGAATACTAAGAAATATCAGAATATTATTTTTTGAAAACCGTTTTTCCGTCAACGGTTCCTCTTTTTACGAGTCGAGCTGTAATGGGAATCGTCCGTTCAGGCTGTTGAGATAATGGGGTTGTGACTATACGCCATACCTTCCAAAAAAGCCACCCGAAAAGGCAAACTAGTCCAAAGACCACGACGCTGAACGTGAAAACAAGGACTCCAACGAGGTGAACTGGACCGAGTATTATCAGGTTTACACCGCTAATAATCAAAAGTGGAAAAACTAGAAGGAGAAGCGGTATGAAAATCATGAAGAATCGTTTAACGCGGCGTTGTGCGCAGTCTTGGCAGGCGACGCCATCGAATCCGAACATACCAGGGGAGGTACCCCAAAATTTCTGTTGGATACGAACTAGCTCTTCTGGACAGGTGAGCGTTCCACAAAGGGCGCACCAATCATAAGCAGGTTTGTCTGGGTGTAATTTACATGAGCTACCTTCGGGAAAAGGGTCGTTATGAATGGATTGTGAATCGTAGACCAGAAACCCTGCACTGAGGATGAAAAAAACTCCAACACCTGCCACGAAAAGGAGTGGTAGTAAATCTAAGTGCAGAAAAATTGGGAAGGAGGGAAAAAAGAAGAAAGGTTGGATTCCAATCACTATGAATAGACATCCAAATACAACCCAAATTATTGCCAGGATGTGATGTGGTTTATTTATGCTTAAGATCCATAGTTTTAGAGTATCAGCACTTTGAGTTTCCCTCATTTGTTATGTCCTCCGTGGTTATTGTGAGAGTGCCAGAATAAAAATCCATGGAATCAATAGTCTCGAACATAATGTCGTTATTTTTTTTAGTTGCTGTATTTAAAGCTACAAATTAGTGGTTTGAAATATGTTTCTATGGATAACCGATTTTACATCCACAGTAAATGTACTGGTATGAAGTTCCAGTGATTATGCGAGACCAAAGATGACTTGTGTTTTCAGTAATATTTATTGCCTTAGGGTTCGTCAAGTACTATAAGAGGGGGTAGGGTATGTCCAAGAATGGTTTTTGGGAGGACATCAGCAACTCCAAATTCTTCACAATCATTTTCGTACTATTCGCGCTCTTGCTTGGGATTACAGCATTAACCACCTTCAATGGCACGCTCTTAACAATCGGAGCGGCTTTAATATTGTCATTTGTGATGCCTCTTCTGATTTACTTCAGGATTTGGCCCAAATATAAAACGATTGCAAGAGTTGTATTCTCCTTTTGTTTCCTCGTCATGAACGACATTATCATATCGTATTTTCTACAACAGGGGACATCTTATCCTACGTATTTTCTAGCTCTTATCGAGTATTTCGTCGCGATCGTGTTAGTCATGAGTGTGGCTGCCCTTCTTTATGAGCGGTATCTAAGACCAAAACTTGAATCAATACGTGTTAAGAAAGTGGAGAATCATTCTTTGAGAACGTTTAAAGTTTATTTTTTCTTCCTCGGTGCTTTTTACTTTCCCGTTATTTCTGCCGATTGTGCAAAGCTTATAATAAACGGTAACAGGAGTGCCAACGGCGTGCTTTGTAAAACTGGAGGCATTACTGGTGGGCTTTCGCGAGTTCGTTGTACGACGAACCATCAATAGCTTCATTTTAGTCATTGCCGTAGTCATCTTTTGCTTCTTCGTCTTCCGCTTAATGCCTGGTGATGCATCCTCAATTCTCATCGGTGATTATTTTGACCCCCTCCGGGCCGAACAACTACGAATGCTGTGGGGATTAGATCAGCCCCTCTTCGTTCAATTTATTCAATACATCATCAACATGTTCACTTTCAATTATGGCTACTCGTTTGTAGAAAGTCGACCGGTTATTGAGACTATTGCAGCCCGCCTTCCCAATACTCTCCTGTTGACTGGCACTGCCGCTGCCATTACCATAATACTCGGTATCGTTGCAGGCATCGCTGCTGCTACTCGACGAGGAAGCACAGCGGACAAAGGCATGGTTACAACTACTCTTGCCTTCTATTCAACACCTTCCTTTTGGTTAGGAATGATTTTCATACTCCTTTTTGCAACCTACCTTCCACTCTTCCCAAAGAGAGGCACCGTCCATTCACCCGCCCCCGAAGATCCCCTCCTGTTTGCATTGTCCGTCGCCCATCATCTTATGTTGCCAGCATTTACTCTTGCCCTTGTTTCTTTTGGCGCTTACATGCTAGTAACACGGAACACGCTCGTTGAAGTCATGTCAGAGGATTATATCCTCACCGCCCGTGCAAAGGGCGTGAACGAAAACGCTATTCTGTATAAGCACGCCATGCGGAATGCGATTCTTCCCCTAGTCTCTATGATTGCGTTAACCTTTGGTTTTCTCATAACCGGTGCAACGCTCACCGAGACGGTCTTTGATTGGTATGGAGTAGGACGACTCATTTTTGATTCCATCCAAGCTAGAGATTATCCCGTTCTACAAGCGATTTTCTTTATTCTCGCAATTGCGGTTATCATTGCCAACTTCATCGCTGATCTTCTCTATGGCTATCTTGATCCACGTGTCCGATTTGATTGAAAACGGTGAAAAGCATGACAAGAAGGGAAGAATATCGGCAGCGGTTCTCGGGTTTCTGGAAAAAATATCGAAAGAACCGTAAGGGTATGGTTGGTCTGATTATCATCCTCTTTTTTTTGACAATTGCACTGTTTGCACCACTCATCGCACCCTGGCCCAGTCCCGGGTTTGCACCAGCCCTAGCCTTCCCCACCTGGTTGCTTCCATTCCATTCAACTGGATTTCAATCAATTCATCCGGTAGAAAATTGGCATTTCAACAACGATGCCAATGGATGGCGTTCCAATGCGTCAGTTGAAGGCATCGGGTATACCGTGGTGAATAATTCTCATTTCAATGATAATGCGGATGGTTGGGTGTTTTCTGCTGTTGGAGGTGGAGTATCAATTACTGATGCTTTTTACAGATCAACCGCCGGATCTGATCTCGTCGATGGGAGTGGTCCCGGTTGCTATACAATCCAATATTATGACTTACGTGATGATCTTGATTATGGACGTACTGATGCCTATTTTGACTACAACTTCACCTTTGATGCAGATCGATATCCACCTGGATTGGCTAGCTTTTATCCCTCCCGAGTATCCGTGTCTTATAGCATCATATTCATTATCGAAAATAATTACGTTATCCTTCCTGCGGCTAATGTCATTTTCAGTCTTGAAATGATAAATTCAAGTGGTCCACCAATTGAAATCTTTTCCAGTACATACCAAACCTCAGGAACTTTCGGATGGTTTGCCAGGACAAAGAATATGCCTTCTGAAGATATTATTTCCACGTTCACCACAACACAGAATATGACTCTACGATTCCATTTCGTTTTTCAAAACTACAATGCCGAAAACACTCCTTACATGAGGATTCATCTTGATGATATCCAATGCAGCATCGAAAACTCGTACACGTACACAACCACCAATCCCCAAATGGAAGGGCAACACACAACACAGGATGGGAGCTCTCTAACGGGTCCTGGAAGCTTCCGATTTTATTATACCGACACAGACAATTCATCATATTATGTTTCATCATCGGGTTGGATACAAACGGACATCACCTGGGACTACTATGACCGTCCTAAAACTGCGTATCTACGTTATAATTACAAGATTGAAAACCTGACTGCCTGGGGTGATGCGCAAATTCACATAATCCAAGAATGTTACGTTGAAGCGAATGGATGGACCGAAGAGATTCTTCGCAGTGATGCCATCACCGAAAACCGTGATTGGACCTCCTCTCCCGAATGGGCTTGGAACGATTTTATGATCACAAATACCTTCGAACGGCGAGGAACCCTATGGATACGCCTTCGAATTTTAATTACCGATCCAACACCAGAGGATACGCCCTCTTTGATCATTTTCCTTGATGATTGCACCCTTGAGATTGTAGGGAACTATCATGGATTTCTCGGAGCAGGTCAATCAGGGGAAGACATTTGGGCACAATTACTCTGGGGCGCACAAAATGCTTTTCGAGTCGCTATTATCGCAGCATTAATTGCCACCATTTCAGGGCTTGTTGTTGGACTCATTGCGGGATATTATGGTGGAATAATAGACGAGATCTTATCGCGACTAACTGATTTCTTCTTGATTATCCCGGGACTTGCCTTGATGATTGTATTAGCCGCAATTCTCCAACCCCGGTGGTGGAATATCGTCTGGATAATTGCACTAATTGGGTGGACGAGTACAGCCCGGATAGTGCGATCCAAAGTCATCACAGAAAAACAACGAGCATATGTTGATGCCGCTCGTGCCATCGGAGCAAGCGATTTCTACATCATTTCTAAACATATTCTGCCTATAGTAATTCCCATTCTCTTCGCTCAATTCATTTTGGCTGCTGCTGGGGCGCTACTGGCTGAAGCAGGTCTAGCTTTCTTGGGTCTTACTCATCCATTAGATGTGAGTTGGGGTCGTATGTTAATGCAGGCGTTTCAATCCGGCGCTTCTTATATCGGCGCATGGTGGTACGTCTTCTTTCCAGGACTATGCATCCTCTTTCTCGCATTAGCCTTTACCCTCGTCGGTTACGCAATCGATGAAGTTCTCAATCCACCAGACCACGTACAAAGTTAATATGAAAAAGTGAAAACAGATGACAGTACTGGAAGTAAAAAATCTCAAAGTTTACTTTTTCAGTGAACGTGGTACTGTCAAAGCTGTTGACGACATCACTTTCGACTTACAGCGCGGTGAAATCCTTGGCCTTGCCGGTGAATCGGGGTGTGGAAAATCCACTACAGCCTATGCCCTCCTCAATATTCTCCCAGAGCCAGGACGCATTGTGGACGGATCGGTTGTCTTGGATGGGGAGGATCTCACTCAGAAATCGCCCATTGAGTTACAGAAAATTCGTTGGGAAGAAATCTCAATGATTTTTCAGAATCCAAGAAGCGTTCTCAACCCCGTGTTACGGGTGGGCGACCAAATTGTGGAAACAATTATGCTTCACGAAGACACAACCCCTAACGAAGCCTGGAAACTCATGGAAGAACTCCTAGAGGTTGTCGGCATTGACCCCGCGTTTGCAATTAATTATCCTCATGAATTCACCGCGGGTATGACCCAACGAATTATGATAGCGCTAGCCCTGGTCGCCAATCCAAAAATCCTCATCGCTGACGAACCAACCGCTGCCCTCGATATAACGGTTGCAGTTCAACTCCTCCAACTTCTCAAAAATCTTCAAGAATACCTACGACTTTCAATCATTCTCATAACAAATGACTTGGCAACGATTGCCGAAGCCTGTGATCGCGTCGCCATCATGTATGCAGGACAAATCGTGGAACTGGCAGATGTAAAAACTATATTCAAAGATCAACTGCATCCATATACCGAAGGACTCATCCGTTCCATTCCTAGTTTACTAGGTTCTGAAGAGTTGGTGTTCATTCCTGGATCACCACCCGACCTGTTAACTCCACCCTCAGGTTGTCGTTTTCATCCACGTTGTCCCATCGCTACAACTCTCTGCTACAAAACACAACCCAAATACCGTGAGATTAAAAAACGACATTTCATCGCCTGTCACCACGCCGACCAACTCTGGAGGAAAAACGTCTGGAAGTAATCAACAATGGTAACGAAAGAGATTCTAATCAAAATTCGTAACCTGAAAAAATACTTCCCTATCCCTCAGAGTCGTCTTTCATCACTTTTTCAACGTGAAAAATATTGGGTCCAATCTGTTGATGATATCTCCTTTGATATCTATAAAAACGAAGTGTTTGTTCTCGCTGGTGAATCGGGATGTGGCAAAACCACCACTGGGCGTTTACTGCTCAACCTCCTTCCACCAACTGAGGGGACGATTACTTACGCTGGAAAGGAGATAAGCACACTCTCTGAGAAAGAAAAACATGAACTGCGTCCAAAACTCCAAATGGTCTACAAGGACCCGTACGATAGCCTGAATCCCCGAAAAAAGGTCTTTGATACTGTCGCTGAAGCTCTAAGAGTCCACAAATTAGTAGACAAAAAAGATGTCCTATTCTTCAGGATTAGACAAGCCCTCAAGGATGTAAATCTCATCCCTCCCGAACACTTCTTCACTAAACTACCACATATGCTCAGTGGTGGCCAACGGCAGCGTGTCGCCATTGCCCGGGCAATTTCCACACAACCAGAATTCCTTGTAACAGACGAACCCGTCTCGATGCTCGACGCCTCAATTCGAATAGCCATCTTACAATTACTCAAAAATCTCATTGACAAATACAATCTCACATGTCTCTACATTACAGGAGATCTTGCCTCCGCACGATACATTGGTGATCGGATTGCCATCATGTATCTTGGGAAAATTGTAGAATACGGTCCTGTTAGTCGTGTCATCGACAACCCCAAACATCAATATACCGCCCTGTTAGTCTCCTCCGAGCCGATTCCTGATCCCACAATCGATCACCTAAGACAGACTCCGGTTGGGGAAGTGCCATTCCCAGTTTTTCCACCCGCCGGGTGCCGATTCCACACCCGATGTATAATGGCTGAGGAGCGATGCCACATAGAAGAACCTCATTTTGAAGAGGTCGAAAAAGATCATTTCGTTGCCTGTTGGCACTGGTTTGATTCCAATCAGTGGGAAGCTGAATAGCTCCAAGTTTGGGAATCACATAATCATAAAATTGGAGGTTACTTTTGAAGAGAGTAAAAATACTCACAGGTACAGGTTTGGCACTGTCAGCATGTTTGTCTTCGAAATTTCTGTAATTGACAAATAAGACTAGGAAACAGAGTATATCAGGTGGTACAAGTGCCATAACAGCGACCAGCATTGACGCTAACGGTTCCTTATGGGAACCAATTTACATCATTTTCATTTTCGTGCTAAGAATGCTCAAGAAAAGAGAACGTGACCAACCTTCCCAGGAAGAAATCTGATTTTTTAAGACTTTTAAGGAGTTTTGCATATTACATTTCGTTTACTGTAATTTGGGAGTGGTTTTTTGTCAGAAGATGAGAGATTACCTCTCTTAGGAACATTATTTTTTGTTTCAGTATTTTTTGGAATAATCGTTATTTCGTTTATTGCACTCAGTCGTGGTTTGGGTTTCTATCATCTCTGGCTTGAAATCATGTTCAATTTAATTCCAATCTCAAGCCATTTAACCCTTTCAGATTTATTTAATGTCGGACTGCCAATCCCCTTTTTGAAGCTAGATTTCTTCTTCCTTTTAAGTTTGGTATCTCTGTTCGTTTATACCCGTTTACTTTTCGATTATAAAGAAAAGAAGAGGAAGGCGGGTCAGGGTGAGTTTCGATATCATGCAGCTTACATGATTGGACTGATTTTCTTTGCCTTGTTTGTCTTTTTGACTATGATTCCAATGGCGAACCCTTTAGTGGTAGTGAACAGGACTGAAGCTCCGGCAATTATACCTCTTATTACTTGGATTTACGAAATTCGGGGATTGCCTGATTTCGTAATTGTTACTACCACATGGGAATTTTTTCTGCTAATAGGTGTGAACTTTGTAATTCTGATGAGTGTAGGATTCCAAGTCTTTTGGCATGAATACATAGAACTCACAATAAAAAAACTGCGTCGAGAGGGGAAACCAGGCTATCACATTCTAAAACTCTTTATTGAGGGACGGCTTAGAAGTCCATATCTTAGATTCATCTTTGCAGGTTTCATTGCCTCAACTTTGTACTATTTCATAGTTGTACCAAGAGAATTTGTAAGAACTCAGCAGCTTTTTGAGGTCATTGATTTTAATATATTTATCTACCAAAACTCCTTCCTGAATCTTGCATCCATCTGGGCGTTAACTCTGTTTATCTGGTTGTTTTCTATTGGTTATTATTTGACAGTTTCTGACTTCGCTATAATGAAGGTAGCAACTTATCTCTGGGAAACAAGAAGGCCAGATATTGTAATTTTGCTAATTTTATTAGTGATGTTTATCGCACTGGCACCATTTGCATTAGGTCTTTTTATCGGATTTCTTGGAATTTGTATTGGTGCTTCTGTTCTTTTTCATCGCCGAGTTATTAGTTCATTTGAGCATTTTGAAACACTTTCAGAAGAATACCTAGATTGCTACATGCAAAAATTACTCTCTAAATCAAAAGGACATATTTTGATAATTGGTGTTGGACCTATAACAAGAGAGATTCTATCAGACATTATTCCTATTAAGAGAAATCTACCTGATGAGAGAATTGCTATCTGGGCCGATGGTCCCTATATGTTTAAATTAATTAGAGGGAGAATCCGTTCATCCTATGTTCTTCATAATGTAATAGTATTAGCAGATTCACCTGAGAAAATTAGAACATTAGGACAGTTTCCCACTGTCGGAACGTATGGATTTATCTCAATTCCACTAGAACCTAATCGCCCTGATTTTTATGCAGATGTATTGGTACCCGCAGTAGTTAGTAAAATCGGAACCACGGTTACTCCAACACTGAAACGTAGTGCTTTTGTCACCATCACTGAAGATTCCCCACACATTCTTCAAACATTATTGGAAGAAATCAAGAATATTGAAGCGATACCGAAACCCGTTCAAAAACCAGCAGTACTGGCTAATATAACTGCTTCATCGCAGTTGTATCATAACATTCAATTTGCTAGATCTAAAAAAATCGATATGATTCATGTGTATTTTGAACGTGAAATTGGTCACCATCTAGGTGCAGTTTTAGCCTCAGCAAAAGTAGGTCGGTCTAGATCAGGGAGCTATGATTACCTAATTTTTGGCGAAGGGCAGAAAAGAATCTACCATTGTTTAGAAACTCTTTTCTTCCATGGAAAATTAAAAGTTCGTAAGTCAACTCGTTCTCGATCAAGATGGCTAAAGGCATTAATTGTTACTGATGATAATGAATTGATTTCACTCTGCAAAAAGGATAAGGTTACAGGGAAATTAGCTTTTCAGGTATTTTGGATGGACAAAAATGGATTCAAAGACTATTTACTAGAAGTAAAGAAACAACAGGTGAATTATACCATTCTTCATTCTCTCCTAAAAAAACATCCAATTAAAGGTATATTAGTAGCAGAGAACACACAACAGCAAAACATAGTAGTGGTATCTCAACTAATTCAAGCGATTCAACAACTAGAAAGAACCGCACCCCTTATTGTAGTGTGTGCACATGGTGAATTAGACCAGCGAACAACTAATGAGAACATGATTGAACAGAACATCCCCTTTTATTCTGTAATTGGCTCGCGGTTAATTTCACACAAAATTTCTTCAATTCTTAGGACTCTAAGAGCACCTCGAATTCCTTTATCCAAAAAGGATCTTCCAATAAAGCAGCTTGAGCAAATTACGAACCGTCCAATGCTAAAAGTCCCTCACCGTTTACACTGTCCCGTGACTGCTTTTGCAGAGTGGTTCCCAAAAGAGAGCGGAAAATCATCTGGCATAGAAGAACAGGAAATTACTCCATTTTCTAGGGTGGTTTATGCGTGTGTGCCTGATAGTGTAGGAAAACTTGCAGAAGTAACAGGAAAATTCACTAACCAGAGTTATACTCCGTCTAAAAGTATTATTGATAAACCTACAACTAGAAAATATTCTATAGTAGCTTTTTGTGGTGAAGAAAAGCCAGGTATTTTCTCAAATGTACTTCAACGAATTCTCCTAAATGTAAAGAATCTTCAACCGTTCGATTCCAATAACAAGAGAGATCTAAACATTAGTCATGTTTCAACATTTGATTGTGGACTTGGAAACCGAACTTGTATTTCCTTGTTCGTACACAAATTCCAGAAGAGCCCAGTGTTTACTGACCAAAATAAGCAGGGCGAGGTTTATTTGCCGAGAATGATCAGCGTACTTGCCCCAACTTCAAAAGATGCAGTTATTTGGAATACAATTTTGAATTCTCGTCTCTCACGAAAACATCAAATACGATCCAAAAAATTGAATTCAAATCAACATCTAATTTTTGCGTCTCTCAACCCAATTTCGAATGCAGATTCCTTCCAAAAATTGATTAATAGCTGTAAAAGAAGCGATTGCATCTTCAATCGTTATCAAACAACAATCGGAAAAATGCTTCAAGTGCCTGGGAAAAAACCGGTAGTAAAAAGAGAATTCAAGAAAATGTTAGGTAGTATTCATTATGTTACGACTGGAGTATGTTCTAGTCCAGGAAGCCCTGATAGTTACAACTGTCTGGGCTTTGTCAATTTTCAGAAACCTACAAAGAAGTGAACAAAATCAACCCTAACGACGTGAAACAAATCATCTTTCACATTGACTCTGAGACTGTGAAGCCGCAAAGGAATCTAATACTATTGAAATGTGAATTAATTCGCATAAGTCTTTTCGTTGTTATCTTAGTAATAATAGGAAGTTCAAACTTCTTTTAACAAAATAAGAAATTACGATCCCCCCGGAGGGTTCTAGAGACCAGTCTGTTATTTCCTCAGTGTTTTTTCAGCAGATATGTCTTCGAAATCCCGCTAAATGGCACATAGCGCACGTAAAAATGGTCTGCTCGAGCCTTAAAAAGGAACATTTTCCTCCCAAAGCTACAACGTCTTCTAACTATATTTACAAATCCTACAACAAGTTAGTCTAGCGGCATCTAGGTGGCAGGGTGCAGAAAATTTGTCGGTACTTGCTAATAGTGAGGATAATACCTAAACATGTTGCCTATTAGTAACCGGTTCCTCATGCCTTCGTCGGTTCACCACAAGTTTAACTTATATTGTACCCCTATGCAAGCAAGGTGCATTAAAACAGAGCCTGATCGTACAATATGAACAATAGGAGGAGGTGATTGAAGTTGGAGCTATGGCTGCTGATTTTACTAATTTTTCTCTTGACGGTGTTGCTGATTGTGACACGTATGGTACATTATACGACGGCTGCGATGATTGGGGCGGTGTTGGCATCGATTGCGCTCATAACACGGGGGGTACCGGGCCAAGAGATTTTGACAATGGTGCGCTTAGAGCCAATTCTTGTTATTACAGCGATGACAGTCGTAGCTGAAGTGATACGGGGTGCAGGGGTGTTTCAGTTTCTCGCCGTCCATTTCATCCGACTGACTCGAGGCGATCCGAAAAAGCTCTTCGTCTTATTTTGCTTACTTACCGCGGGCTTGTCAACGGTGCTTATGAGTACGGTGGTAATCTTAATAATAGGATATTTGACGATTTTAACATGTCAGGCTCTGAAACTAAAACCCCATGCGTTCTTACTGGGAGAGATGTTAGCAGTAGGCGTTGGTGGAGCCTTCACCCTAATTGGAACATCGTCAAATGTAATCGTTGCTAATTACGCAGGATTTGATTTTGCCTACTACATCCTGCAATTTGCGGGGTTGGCAATAATAGTGCTGATTGTGACGCTAGTTGCAGTGTTTTTAATTATTCGGAGCCAATTGGTCACAGTGGATAAAGAGGTGTTTGAGCTAGTAATGGATTTCGATCCATGGATGATGGTTCCGAATCGCCGATTATTTTGGGTGTATGCCGGTCTCTTTGGCATACTTATCGTGGCATTTGCAATATTTCCTCAGGTATATGTAGTGGCGCTTGCAGGAATGATGGTTTTTATGATTGTAAGTCATGCTGACCCACGGACGAGTCTACGCGACGTAGAATGGACCATCATCTTTTACATCGGCGGTCTATTCATTCTCTCAGGCGCCTTAGAGTATGTAGGCATTCTCAGAGTCATTTCAGAAGGAATCTTACAAGCGAGTGGCGGACAATTGATACCAGCTTCATTGATGATGTTATGGGTAACATGGCTCGGCGCCTTCGTCATTGGAGGGTCACCCATGACAACCACATTTGCACCACTTGCAGTCGAAATGGCGATAGTAATGGGTTGGACTATAGGGATACGGGACCCCCTTTTCTGGGGGATAGGATTTGGGGCCTCCTTGGGCGGAACAGCAAGTCCCTTTGGAACGGTACCCATGTTAATTGTTTCAATGACGAATTTCAAGAATTCCAAGATGTCTATACGCGCTTTTCTCATTATCGGGATACTCGTGAACATCATCTCGATTGTTTTATGCTCACTCTATATCTTGCTACTAGTGCCGCTTATCTAAGACCTCGAGAAGACCCGGTCCTTCAGGTCGGGGTAGTTCACTTACTGAGTGTAATGTGAAAATGAGGATGATGATTGTTTGTTTGTGTTTGGCTTGGAGGGAAGTACTATAAGGCAGTCCAATCTCAAATCCAATATATTGATAGAAACAACAAAGCGGCATAATCTAAGAAAATAAGAAAAACTTCAAGATATGACAGGGCTTGTTATCAAACCTGCTAAAACGCTTGAAGACTCAGAAAATTGAGGTCAGAATAAATCACAATTATGTCTTCGAAATCCAATAGAAAAGCAAATAACAACAAGGAAAACGGTTTGCTCGAACCTTAAAAGGCACCAGATTCGACGGCGAGGTGAGATTAGTTCTCTAAAATGTGAAGGATTATGAATTTTCCACATGCTTTAAAATGCGTTTTATGAACCTTTTGATGTCGTTTAATTCTGTTTTCACAAATTCTAATACTCTGACATTATCAACTTTCCCATAACTATGAACGAGCAGATTTCTAAATCGCGCCATATCTGCCAGTTTTGCTGCGAGTTGAGCAGGGAGAATTTTCTGTTTTGCCAGAATTTCAAAAATCTCTGCATAGCTCTCTGCACGTTCGAAGTTTCGAGCAACCGAGATATGCGAAGCGAGGTCAATACACGCTTCAATAATCTCAAGCAACGAATACTTGACAGCTTGAACATCCTTGTAACTCTGAATGAACTCCTTCTCAGTTACCTGCTTGTATGTTGCGAGGAATTCTAAATTCCGCTCGATGATGTCAATCTTGCCCTCAATCATCGCCTTATCTATTGACATATTGCGCCCTCCGGTGCTCCTCGAATAAGTCGTGGTATGTTTTGAAATCCATATATTGGATCAACACGCGTTGCTCAAATCTGATCCGCTGCTGCTCATCCCGAACATAAACCAGTTTAGCATCCCGCAGGATATAAAAAAGAAAACGCAAGGGGCGGTCATTTAAAATCCGGATATCAAAGGATTCTCCCAGCTCCTTCTCAAATTGCCCTGCAAGTTGGGCTTCATACAATGCATCCGGTTGGAAATTCTCTTCCAGTAAAAGACCTATATCGATGTCTTTGAAAATTTTACTTTTTAGAAACGACCCAAAGATATAAGCTACACTAACCTCGGGACGGTTCGCAAAAACTCGACCAGCTACATTTCGGATATCTTTAACCATCATTACGCAAGGATTCGATACTTCACTTATAAAACGTATTCTAGCAATCATCAAGCCCTCAATACCTAGCCCTGATAATTAATTCAAAATACTTCGTTTCTATAAAGACAAATATGTCTTCGAAGTCTAAGAGAATGGCGTATTACAACCAGAAAAAGCGTTTGCTCCAATAGAAACCCGTGTTGCCTTAATCCATTCAAGTCGAGTGTATTAAGTCACCTTTATGCATGATTGGCAATTCTTGAAGGCAGTATTTTCATTATTAATAATCAGCCATGAAAAACAAGCCGTTTTTCACTATTGAGAACACCAAAAAATTATGGGGTCCAAAAGTGTCTACACTTCATACATTCCATTTTTCCATCAAACGCCTTTGAAGCGACTAAGAGAATTCCATCAGGATCTTGTTGTTCCTTCTTTCTGTTTTCAGGTGTATCTAACAACATGAGACGGAGTTTCCGTTTTTCACCGCATTTAGGGCATTTCACTACGTTAGACGTTTTCTCACCTTTCAGATCATATTTGAAATGCATGACGGATAGCCTTGATATTTCTAACACAGATTTGCTTCACCATCACCATTTCCTCTGAAAACCGATAAGCACTACTAAATCAAAAACTTTTGGATTAAAAAATAGGCTGGGCACAATAGGCGTGATTTGATTAAGTCTGATATTTTGAGTCAACTACCACCAATTGGAAATGGGAGCTTGTTCATCACGTCCTGCGGTTGTAGGACGCGGTACGTCTGGGAGGTTTAGAACACTCCGGACCCGCTGTGACCTACGTCAACGGATTACCACCACGCCGGCGCGAGAGGGAGGCTGGTCGCTGGTTGGTGTGGCTAGTGGTTTTCGTCGACAGAGCCTATTTAAACTCTTAGAACAAGTTGGGAGCGGTCAATGCCCCCACTGACTTAGGACAGTTATCGCCTTGAGCTGATTCTCATGAAACACTTGAAAGATAAACCCATTGCCATTCTAGGAGGAGGCGCCACAGGACGATGTCAAGCAGCAGATTGTGCGTTAGCCGGACGTGAAGTTCGCTTATACGAGGTACCTGAATTTGCCAAGGATTTAGGAAAAATTCTCGAGACCCGAGAACTACGGCTTGCAGGACCTCAAGTAAATTTATACGGCTTCAAGCGTGACGGTCTCGCGAAAATTGACACGATCACCACCAATATGAAGGAAGCGGTTGACGGCGCCGGAATTATTTCTGTGAGTATTCCCGCTATTGGATTCAAAGCGTTTTTCGAGAGGCTAATCCCACATCTAAAAGACGGCATGGTCATTCACTTCTGTACAGGAAATTTTGGATCCCTATTATTACGAAAGATGATGCACGAGGCGGGATGTGACAAAAAGGTCATCATCGGCGAATGGTCAAGCCAACCATACGGTGTACGCATTAAAACCGAAGGCGGCGTAAAACTCCCAGAACTGAATCTTCTGTATCGCGCAATCACGCTGCGGGGTGCTGCCCTTCCCTCTGCAGACCAACCTGCCTTTTTTGAATCCGCAAAATATTTTCCCCCCTTAGATACGGTTGTCCATCCTGTTGAAGGCGACACCGTCATCGATATCGGACTGAGCAACGTCAACCCCATGCTACATGTCCCCGGCACCATACTCGGTGTCGGCGTAATGGAAAACTGGGGCGTAATATTTGGACACGACAAATACGATTTCTCAATATACTCCCACGCGTACTGCCCATCCATTTCAGAAGTCCAATACGCCTTCTACCAAGAGGAACGCCGAATCGCCGAAGCCATAGGAGTCGAGATCCAACCCTTTAACAAACAAGACTTCTTTTCACGAACAAACATACTGGGCGCAGAATTTATGGGTCCCGATGTAGTCGTGCCATTTACTGAGCAATTCCATCTCCTCAAGGCCACCGGGCCCTATGACATTCACAACAGGTACATCACCGAGGATGTACCCGTAGGATGCCACCTCTTCTATGAACTAGGCAAGAAGTTCGGCGTCGAGACACCAATTATCGAGTCATTCATTAAACTCGCCTCAGTAATGGCGAAAATAGACTTTTTTCAAAAAGGCGTCACCCTCAAGGATCTAGGAATCGCTAACATGAATAAAACGCAGTTACTCAAGTACTTACATGAAGGCCCCTAAATCGCGCCAAGTTTGGTTTACTTACTATTTCTTTCAAACGACGTGAAGGAGGATTTGTTTCACATGATACGATCTAGAAGAAAAATACGTCTTCGAATAGTTGTTAAAAAGCCGGTAACACAGAAAAATTGTTTTCTTCACGAATTGATGACTAGACGAATTTAGTGCCTACCGATATGATGGCATAATCTCTTTTGCAAACTGTTTCATCGCTTCAACTTGTCTTCCAGCTGGAAATGGGGTCAAAAAAAACTGGGCACCCACCTTTTCCGCGGCTTCCACCCGGCCCCGACACTCATTCACATCAAATGCATTATATAAGAGATGAAAATGAAAACTCCCAAACATAAATGCCAGCCTATTGCTGCGTTTATGTTCCTTGGCACTTTGTAGCACCTTCGCCTTTTTCTCCTCAAAGAGTTCGCATTCCAAATCTAGATTTTCTTCAGCGGTTTTGATATATGCAATATCAGCAAACCGACCGGCTAGCCTCAGCATTCGGTTTTTATGCCCTCCAAAGAGCAGCGTTGGATGGGGTTGTTGCACCGGTTTTGGTTCCAATACCGCATTCTTCGTCTGGTAATACTTCCCCTCAAAAGACACTGCGTCCTCGGTCCATAAGCGGCGCATCAATTCCACGCCCTCTTCAACCTTATCAACGCGTACCTTTGATGAATCCCATACACTATACCCTTCGAATTCGACATCTGACCATCCGGCGCCCACTCCTAAGACTACCCGACCTTTTGAAAAGACATCCACCGTGGTCACCATCTTTGCCAGTAATCCCGGTGGACGCAATGGAATGGGCGATACTAATGTTCCCAACCGCACTCGCTCTGTCCGACTCGCAAGGACCGCTAATGCAATCCACGACTCCAAGGTGGCATTTCGATCCGGACGGATCCCCATAACTTCTTTACTGAACATATAATGGTCTGGCATCACAACGCCATCAAATCCCAAGCGATCGGCAGCCATCACAACCTCTTCAATAGCCGGCCACTCATTCATCCAATTTGTATACAATCCAACGAAGAATCGCACTACCTTAGACCCTCCAGCTAGGCATGCGTGAACATTGAATAAAAGCCTTCCAAAACTAACTGAAATTCAAGTCTATAACGGGAATAATTCATCTAGTTTAATTGATTTGCCAGGAAATATGGCTTCATAGTGAGCTACGCCTGGCGGATTGCAATCACAAAGAGGGCATCACGCCTGAAGGGTATTCCGCCAGTCTCCGTCAACCGCCCCTGTAATGATTCAAACGCTGCTGCCTTTATGGATTCAGTAATCACATCACTGTTTATGCCGGTAACCGGCCAATTATAGTCCATCATCTCTTTCCACCAGAAATAAAGAGTATCATAAGTGAATGAAGCCTGTCGGGTGTAACCGTGTATATTCTGGAATCCGGCTATTGATAGAATCTTTTTCCATCCTTTCTCATTCTCAACATGGTAATTGCGTTTGCACTCAATTGACTGCGCTGAGAGGAACCCATACATCCAATCCAGATCCTCCTGTAGGAGCCACGTACTCATGCCAAATGTCCCTTTAGGTTTTAGAAGTCTACATATTGCCCCCATCAGCTCATCGGGTTTCTTGTACTCAAGCGTCTGAAAGTCAAAGTAATCGTCCCACCCAATGAATCCGGCTGTGACGCAATCAAACGAGTGGTCCTCGAAATCCGCTTCACGCGCATCCATGCTGTGCACAACTGAATTGCCAATCTTACATCGCTTGATTTCCGCATTGGTTTTTCTCACACAATGATCACACGTTTCGACACCAATGACACGTCCCGGTGCGCCGATTTTTTTCGAAAGGGGGTAGAGCACTGAACCCCCACCAGTGCCAATGTCCAAAACACGCTGCCCCTCCGGAATATCTAAGAGGTCAACAAGAACCTCACCAAAGATATCCCAAAACCCACCCCACGTTTTAGGCTTCAGCTCATCTTCAGACGAAGAATTATTCAATTCAGGTACCTCCACCAGGCTTCGAGATTGAATGTAATTTAACCTTTGTTATCTTCAATTGAAAGAAAGGTTCCGATGAAAAGGAGCAATAGTGGAGTTCGCAGTTTTTCAGACAATAATATGCATCCGATTTCATCATGTTTTTATAACTGTAGAAATTAATCTTCTCAATACCTGAGATTGTTTTAGCCATTCGTGATACATAATGCCCGTATCTTAAGAATGGCTGTCTTTAAGACGGTCGCCAAGGAGGTTGATAATACATGAAAGTCATTTATCGTCATTATGAACCAGAGCAGAACTTAGAAGAAATAAGGGCAAAGATTTACACCACAGCTTCGGGTCTTCCCGCAACCGCGGACCAAATCAGAGTGCAGGCACTAAATAGTGATCCAAAACTGATGCGGTTTGCATTCACTGAAAAAGACGACCCCCTCGCCTACATTTCAGCAAGTGGCTCTGAGTCCCAACCTTGGACGATTGGCATGGGTTATCCCTGGTCTTTACACGGATGCCCCTCCGATGTCCAGGGGAAGCTTTTCAAGGACCTAATTAGCTACATCAAACGTAATGAAAAAATCCAAGAAATCACTACCGGAGTGGCTTGGTCGTCAAAGATAGCGGAAGAGCAAATCCGGTTTTTCAAAGAGAAAGGCTTCACCGAGAAAGAAAGGGTGTTCCTCTATGCCCTTGACTATGATGTTACGGAGGTTAGTGGATGGAAACTAACCAAAGATATCAGTGCTTTTAGTAGTCGAGTGGCCACGAGTAAAGATGTTGATCGGCTGATTGAAGTCTGCCAGGCTGATTCCAACGTACGAAATGCCTTCCCAACCCAAGAAGCGTGGGAGAGCTATTTTAAAGACAGAGTTCTAAAAGACGGCCACGCCGTAATGGTTTTCAAAGGAGACCAAGTCGTTGCCGCAAGTGCCCCCCTCAGGCTGAAACCCGATGGCATTTTTCTCAGAGGAAAGGAAGAACGAATCATAATGAGATTCCGCGCCGTCAGACCAGGCTATCAAGACGCTTGGAAACGACTGCTAATAGAACTCGCCAAGGAAATTGTAGCTGCAGGATGGACCGATCTTCCATTAAGAGAAGCCATTTTCTTCTCAACAAATTCATTAACTGCATCCATTTTGGCCAAACAAAAACCAGAAGTCGAAGAAACCCAACTAATACTATCCTACCAACCTCAACCCTAAACCACTCTACGACAACTTGTCTTCGTGCAGATACCACGATGAACAAATACGCGGATTCAGCATCAACTGGATTAACTTCTTTCAGTAACTAACGATGTGAACCAAATCACCTTTCACGTCATTTATGAAGGAGAGCATATATGTCTTCGAAACTCAATAGAAAAGCCAATAACAGCAGGGAAAACTCCTTGCTCGAACCTTAAAAAGCACCAGACTCTTGGAATTTATTGCACGGGGTCTGATACATACCAATGCTCTTAATCTCTTTTTCGTGATGCTAGATGTTTCGCAGCTTTTAATATTTCAGCAGCTTGTTCCGCTTTCAACTTGTGTCTCTGCTCACCTAGCTCGTCGATTGCCGATTCTATGTCCGTGAGTTCGATGAAGCCTTTACTGAGGGCTTCTAATAAAATGGTCCAGGTATTCCACACATTAAATCCATACATCTTTGCAAGGCTAGAGAGAATCTTGTCATCGACCAGGAAATTCTTTGCCTCATGTTCCTTCGCAAGTAAAAGCGCTTCAGCATCCAGTGTGGATACATTTTCACCTTCCGCTAGCTTTTTGGCCGTTGAAGCAGCTTTCGCAGTAATATCCTGTATTATTATCCATCCCTCTCCTATTGCCTCTTTGACGAGGAGGGCATCTTCATAGCCAAGTTTAATCCCCTTGTCAACGACTTCTCTTCTAACTCCTGAGGTAATTAGTACTCGTTTGAAGAGCTGCTTAAGGAGCTGTAACTTGCTTATTTGAGCTAAATGGATTAGGGGCCCTGCATCGGATACGGTTACGGACAAAGGCCTATTCCCCATATTGCTTTTCCAGATACTCCCTCGTACTATCCGAATCCCAGTTTATCGGAATGCCTTCCTTCTCCAACACTTCAAGGAACTCTCGTAGTGAAATATTAAGTATCTCAGCTGCTTTGGAAGCAGTCAGTTTGCCTTTTTCATAGATCTGGACGACTCGTCGGTGTAACCCATCTTTAATAAAATCTTTCAATAATGTTGTTCGGTCAACATCCTCGAGCGCCCTTAGTGCTTCTATCCTCTCCAATTCTTGGCGTGAAAGACGCATAGTTATCACAGCGCTCTTTTCAGTCATCTTCAGCACAGGCAAGAAAGAATACAATGTAATACATAAACTTTTCCTTAAAACACAGAAAATGCCTCTACTTCAAGTAACAGTTCGCAACCATTTTGTCTAAGAAATTGTACTATGCGGAAATCTGTTTCACCTGCGGGTGATCCTAAAGGTATAATCAATCAGAACCTCTGAGCTCCTCGATGAATTCATCGTAATCTCTCACCCTTCCTGCTTTCACATCTTCCTCAGCTTCTTCAACGGATTTCATCGCATTATCATCTTCTAAGATTTCAAGAGTCTCGATGATTTCTTCAAGTAGGCTATTTACCCTCACGAGTAATGCTCGATCCTCGTCAGTTAGGAGAATATCACCTTTAGACATAGGTTCACCAACCCACTAAACTAATACTGAATATTTTAACCTATTCTTCAAAGAAGAAAAAATAATAATTCTCTTCTAATGATGTGAAACAAACGAGTTCACATCGTTTTCTAAGAATTGCATGTATGTCTTCGAAGCAAGGTAAACCAGCGTATAACAGGCGGAAAAACGGCTTAATGTTTCTTAAAGAACCCAACCTTGGATAAGAACTGATTACAAACTAGCTAGTTATTCATGGTGCCTTTCTTTTTCGATAGAAAATGACAACCAGGGCAATAATGCTGACTCCTACGATGACTGTAACAACGATGAGGAGTTCAGAGGGAATCATTGGTAGTGGAGTTGTTGGTCGTGCAGGGGGTGTGTAAGGTTCTCCTGAAAGGGTGTAAAGTCTTGGATGTTCGTCAACTGACTCAGCAGTACCAGCGATTGTGTGTGGTGTATCACCGATACCGTCCTCGTCAGCATCCTCACCGTAGTAATCCGACCACAGATTGTAATCCCACATATTCCCTGCATCATCAATGCCGTTGTAATCGAATCCTGTAATATCGTTCCATTGTACATCGTTGTTCTCTGAATTGTCCCCAAACTGTATACCAGTTGCAATTATATCTGATTGTTTTACCCCTGCACCTGATACCATTCGTGGACTTACATCGTGAGATCTGTCTAAGATTACACTGTTAAACTTCAGCGTATTGTTGTCGCAATCGTCTCCAAGATCAAACCCATGAAATGTCATATACACCGTGTTATTGGTGGCTATTGAGTCTTGGATTCCTCTGCCGCTTAGTGCATAACTGAGATAGTTCATAGTGTTGTTATAAGCAAATAGTTGTGTACAATTGACTACATTTAATCCCTTAGCATACTGATACCCTTCTTCTTCCAAAGTTCCAATCGCATCACAGTTACTTACTTTTATATTATGGCAATTTTCCGCCATAGCTACATACTCTAAATTGTAGAATTGGCAGTCATCAACCTCGCCATTTGTAACATTCTTGAATGTTAATCCATAACCGTGATATTGATAATATGTTCCTTCATCCTCAACCTGAATTTCTTCAAATCCAGTAAAGGTGCAATTTCTGATAATGAAGTGATCAGTTGTGTCTTCGATTCGTATACAATATATTTCAGACATATTCTGAACTACGAATGATTTGTTCTCTAATATCCAAGGATTGCTCACCGTTCCATTTCCAGAATCAAAATAAGACGCAAATGCGACATTGCTTTGAATGGATATGAACGGATCTCCGTCAGCAACTGTAACACCTGAAATTCCTAAGAACATCACTGAGAACAGTAATACCAAAATGAAAAGTCCTTTCTTGTTCAACTTTTGTTCAGCCTCCAGATTTTGCTCTTCCCTGACTACAGTCTTGTGTTTTAGTAAGAATCGTCAAATACGGACATCAAACCCTCCAAATAATTCCTGCCAAAAAATCTGATATAAACGATTCGCCAGTCCTGAAATCGATTTAGAAATCTTGAAGAAACTTATCACCCAAAACAGATTCTACGATGTGAAACAAATCATCTTTCACATCATTGGGAAGAAACAGCAGCTTTGTCTTCGAACCTCAACAGAGAAGCAAATAACGACAGGAAAAATTGCTTGCTCTACTCTTAAAAAGCAACATTTTCATGTTTAGAACGTGCTCTCCTTTGGGGTTCCTTTGAATTTTTTTCTGATGTAGTGTATCACGAGGGCACTAATCACTATTGTTCCACCAAATAGACATACCACAACAAGTAGAGTTCCGATGAATGGAGTGATGGGTGATGTGAAGAGATCTCCAATTCGAATCACTTTAACAAGAACTAGGTTCTCGCTGCTCACGCCCTCTGCTCCAGGCACAACCAATTCCAGTTCCTCATCGAGATTTAATTTGATGACTTCGTTAAAGTTGTGCTTCTGATAGATGTAGATATCTCGATTAACAAGATCAAAGATATTACTATAGGCCGTTCCGTCTTCTTGATGAACAGCCTCCAGAATGTCACGACATGCTTCAATGGTTAAGTCACCCTCAGAAACAATCTCATCCAGCATAGAACATGCGGTTTGATAACGCTCACAAGGATATTCGCCATTCGAATAATTGGCGAGATTAAAGTTCGTCGACACTAGATGAGTCGTGTTCCCTATACGAGCATAAGCCAGTTCTCCATTAGTTCCCGCACTAATGACTACGGCATCTCCGGTCGCATCCGCAAAATGAAATTGGCCAGGTAAACTCGATCCGAGATAATGTGACTCGAACCACTCAATTGTTTCATTTACGGTGCTACAATCCCATAATATCTCATAGAAAGGGTAGGCATACGGCAAATCTCTCTCAAGATGCGGATTTAATGGTGCTCTAGGAAGTCCATTACTGTCACAGCAAAGCCCCTGATCATTCATTCCTCCTTGTGGATACCCATCATTGGGATGATCATTGCCATCAAACCCAAAAAAAATCGCACCGTGAATCGAAATAGTTTCCGAGGAGAGCTGCAATACCTGCGAAGGAATAAGCCATAGATATGAACCTGGAAGGGGGCAATCCTCATTATTTCCAAAAAGCACTGTATCGTCAATCGCTGCCGTAAAAATCGTACAAGAAGACGACACGAAATCACTATCCCAAGAAAGGTGTTTGATCCCCGACCCCGTGTAATTTCCTGAGAAAGTGATTGCCGTGAAGGAAAGGAGAACAATTAGTGCAATCCCATAGCGGGTAGGTTTCATATTTATCACCTTAATGTTTACCATATTACGGTAATGTTATACCAAAATACACTTATTAATTTACGGAAACCTAACAGTTCAATTTTGCTCGTAAAGTTCGCGAAAAACAACACAAATCCGCACTGAATAAAAACAAAACTGTATAAATGTTTACTAATAATTGATAAATATGTGAGAAGTAGCATCTACAAAAATCTGAGAGGTCTTCGAATTTAAGGAGAATAGCGGATAACACTAGGAAAAACAGCTTGCTCCAATCCTCTAAAGGACTTTCTCCTTTGCTTTGAGAATTGCCAGTTCATCTTCAAGATAAGCTTCTATGTTCTTTCGGCAACTAGCCTGCGAATTTTGCTGATAGACGTGAATTAAATGGTTTTGCAAAATGCTTAGTGGTGTCTCCCCCATTTTATCCACAAATACAATTTCAACTTTAGCATCAATTAACAAATGTGCCGTGTGTTTCCCGCGTTTTTTCAATTCTTTTGCGAAGGGGTTAGGCATTGTTTCCCAAAGGGTAATCTTCCGCTTGTCAATATCTAATATTAAGAAATACGGGGTGGATCCAAAGTGCGTGTTTGGTTTCGTATCTGGAGTCGCTTTTGGTTGGTTGACTGGGAATGCAACACGGAATGTGACGGGTAAAACGGGTTCAACATGAACGAGAAAGGTTAGTACATCGGGGTATGCGTTTTTGATCCGTCTAGAGATTTCTTCAGCTAAAAGATGTGATTGGAAGACAGTTGTTTTGCCAGGGACTTCTAGATGCATCTCTCCAAAGCAAATGGGTCCTGCTCTTCGAAGTTTAATCGCATGAACACCAAGGACGCCCTGGATCGGTAAGGCGAGTTGTTTTATGGCAGTTATTTGTTCAGGATCTTGACCGGCATCCATCAAAATGAGTCCTGATTCAAAAATCAGTTGGAAACTGCTTCTCAAGATGAAAAGGCCTATTATAAATCCCACAATGGGCTCAACCCATGGAAATCCGAACAATGCAAAGATTAAACCTAAAACGACAGCGATCGAGGCCAGAATATCCATTTGAAATTCCTGACCCGTATTATATACCGCATTACTACCGGTTTCTCGACCCACTTTTTTCAGATACCATGACATCAGAAAGATGATTGGGATTGAAGCAATGGATACTACTAACGCCAGTATGAGAAAGCTCAAATCGGTTGGAAATAAGATACGTTGGATTGCCTGCCATAGCACGCCCAATCCTGTTATGAAAACAAACACCGCAACAATCAGGGCCGCCATGGTTTCAGCCTTGAAATACCCATAAGGATATTTTTGGTTAGGGGATCGTTGGGCAAGCCAAAGCCCAAGGAATACCGTGATGATAGCGATTAGATCCGTGAGAGAATCAATTCCTTTAGCTAATAATCCTACACTTCCTGATAGCAATGCAACAACGAACCAGGTAATTGCTAAGGCTATGACAACGAATGCTGCCCATTTGATAACTCGGCGAGCCCGGACCAGGTGTTCATCAATCACGGTATGTAAGGACGTTATCGGAATCCCCACTCAAATAGTTTGATTCACCCAAATATTATCTCTCATTTAAACTTGGTCTATGCTATAGGAATTCCGGAAACCAAAACATTCCATTTTACCTTCTTCAAAATTAGAAACAGAAAGAATTGACAACGTGATCCAAATCATCTTTCACATCATTTGTCAAGGATCAATTATACGTCTTCGAAACACAAGATATTTACAAATAACACAGAGAAACGCTGTATTCAGCTTGTAACATGCACAGATACTGGAATTACACTCTCCGTGCATCATTATTAATATCTAATTCATCCAACATATTTGTGGTTGTTTTTATTCCACCTGAAAAACATCCCCTCGCCTTTGGCGTTATTACCGTTCAAAATGCGCCATGGAAGAAGCTTGTGAAACGCGGGAAATTCATTGAAAACGCGAGGTTCGACAGCCTGTGGGTCGCCATGTCTTTGGAGCTAAAATGAATTACTTTGTTGACACTTGAATTAACTCGCAGATAGCCAGATAATCTTCCTGCTACTTTATTAGGCCCCACTCTAAGCGTTGAAATAGACGTTCTAAGGCATAGTAAAGAATGGTTTTTAGAAGATTAGCGACAAGTGCAATAATAATCGATGTCTCGATGTTTCCTGTAAAAAGCAATATAACCAAATATGTAACAGCTAAGGCTATCACTCGCCAAATTACTGCTTTGATTATTGATCGGGTTCGTGTTTCTTTCAAATTTCCCACCTAGCCCAAGATTAAATCGGAATTAGGTTACCCAGTCATTTGTATAAATATGTGTCTTAAAACATCGCCTACAAGTTGGGTTATATTTTTGAAATATTCTGTTTTCCCTTAAAGTCGCTTATATGGGTCAATTACCTAAAAAAACATGAGTGAACTTTCTTGTGCTCTTTTTTTACCGGTTCATTCGCCGCTCCACGTGTCTCATGAAAAGGGTTTGTCGAAGGTCACTAAGATTAGGTACTCGAGAAATAGAGCCTTCTGAAACTAAACGTTTCAAAGCGTAACGAACCGTTCGTGGTGCTAAGTTCGTGGTTTCAACTATTTCCTTACTGGTCATTGGACCATTTGCTTCTATAACGCGGATGATTTTTGAAGCACTGGGAGGTTCCCTGTGGCTCCTAAACCATTTCACATTGCCACCCACCATGAATCTCAATCCCGTATTTTAAAGCGTTTCTATTACTGCATTACAGAGGATTAACGCTTGGTATACTATAGTATCCTTTTTAAAATTGCTCTGATGGTGTGAAAAAAACCACTTCAACCTATATAAAGGCCCAATAGCTTCCATCCAAATGAACTAGATGTAAAATTGGAGTTCAGTTCCGTTTTTTTCACACAGAATTTTTTCACGATAACGTTAATTATCACTGTTGAATTTATCGCGCTCAAAACAAGCTCTTTTTAATGTCATAACTTAGGTAATATGAACCCTCATTTTGGTGATCGTAGTGGCAAAACAGTTTCGACGTATTGGCTGGTTTCTAGCCACACACCTTTTTACTGGGTTTTTGACTTTCCTTGCGATGTACGGTGTTGCCAATATTGGTCTCGTGTTGCCGGTAACCCCTTTTGAAATGCTACTTCTTTATTCCTGGATATTGACCTTATTCATTCTACCAATTCAAGCCGGGATTCAGATCTGGAGTCTTCTCCGATTTGAGCCTACACCATTTCTCCTCGTCTACTATTTCCAGTACGACACAACAACCAATCTCCCCCATCGATTCTTAGATCCCGTGGAAAGTCGAATTGGGTTGATCACTATCATCTTATTGCTCATCGGTGGAATCGTAGCATGGCCCATCTACTCATTCTATGGGGCGTTCCTCCTGTTAGTAAGATTCGGACCACTTCTTTTCACGCTTGAATTTGTAATCTTGTTCATTCAGGGGCTAGCTGTCGGAGTTGCTGCTCTTTTTGCTACTTACTTCATCCTTGCATCATTAGCCATTCTCATTCTTCAATGGCGTAGAAAACGTCTTTGAAATTCTTTGGTTTACCAAAAAATGGGTGAAGTTAGGGACTAGGAAAGTGCGTCCTTTAGCAATCCACCTAGCTTGCGAACACCTGTATCAATCACATCAGATGTCGTATACGAATAGCTAATCCGCATCGTGTTCAGCGCTCGTTCAACTGGTACTAAGTTCTTCTTTTCGGGACGATAACTAAGCCCCATCAATGGATAGAAGGCAACTCCTGGAACGAAGATGATGTCATTAGGTAAAGCCACCGTTTCAAGGAATTGCTTAGCATCAAATGTCCTATCGTCGCTCTCCCACCAGATGAAAAATCCGCCAGTTGGATCAGTACGTTTCCCTCGTGGGAAGGTTTCATCAATGGCCTTCCCCATTACACTAGCTCGTTTCTGATATGTTTTAAGGGCGTCTGGTAAAACCTTGTCAATGTATTTCCGGTAATAAATGTCCAAAATCCGCTGAACAATCGTTGGACTTGCGAGATCTAAATAGCCTTTATCCTTGTTGACATGTTCACGGACCCTCGGGGGAAAGACATTGTAACCAATCCTCACCACAGCTGCCTCTTTGCTCGATGTTCGTAGATATGCCACATACTTGTTCTCAGTATCCATGGATTTGATGGGTGGTTCATGGGGACCTTTGAATTGAATCTCCCGATACGCTGCATCTTCAACAATCATGACATGATGCTCTTGGGCTATCTCAAAGAGCGCTTCTCGCCGTTTCTTTGGTATGGTCGTTCCTTTCGGGTTATCAGAATCAGGGACTACATAGATCATTTCAGGCTTTTTTCCAAGCTCCTTCTTACAGACCTTAATGGCTTCTTCGAAGTATTCAGGAATACCACCCTGTAAATCCGTGGGTACTGTAACAATCCGTGCACCCAACTTAACTGCTGGCATTAAGAAACCCAGATACGCAGGACTTGTTGTGAGAATCACATCATCCTTATCAATGCAGGTATCAATAATTGCATACAATGCTTGTTGGGAGCCCGTAGTAATAGTAACATCATTCTCAGGGTGTTCAGCATCTAATTGTATCCCATCCTTCTCGATTAAGCGCTTCGCAAGGGTCTTCCTGAGGAATGCTTTCCCCATTGTAGCTCCATAGTTCCAATCATCAATGGGGCGCGCCTCGTTTCCTTTTTTAATCTCAGTTAACTGGTCGTTTCCGAGTTCGATGAGAATTTTCGCCAGTGTTTCCAGAGGTAAAGCCCCTGGTTTTCCGCCCCCAAAATAGTAGGGAACGTTATATTTCAAGAGTCGACGAATCTCAGATTCAGGGATGAATTGCGTCCAAGCTGCAAAATCATATGGTTCCTTGGGCATTGAAAATCAACTCATGTAGCAAGGTGCCTAATGTTAAAACCTGCTACCTAATAGAGTTTATTACTTTATTGAGTATTTAAAAAGCGGACTAAAGTTCCAGTTTGTCAATGATTGCTTGTGTAATAGTTTCAAAAGCTTCGTCAATCCCTTCCCCGCTCATCGCACTTGTTTCCACATATTTACATCCGTAGCGTTCAATCCATGATTCGATATCTACTTCTTTCACTACACGTTTCTTCTTGGCATCTACCTTGTTACCAACTATAAGCACTACAACATCACCGGCGTTTTCTTTGACTTCACGCATCCAAGCCTCAACGGCTTCGAGTGTATCAGTTCGTGTTAGATCGAAAACGATCATAGCGCCATCAGTTTGTTTATAGAAACTAGATCGATACGGTGCAAATCGCTCCTGACTGGCAATATCCCAAATAATGAGCCGGCTTACCTTCTCTCCCACTTCAACGATTTTGTAAGCAAAATCGACACCTATAGAGGCTTTGTATTCTCTTTCAAACCTGTTTTCGACATACTTAAGGATAATACTAGTCTTCCCGACGGCAGGGTCGCCGACAAGGAGAATCTTGAATTCATAGTAAGGTTGCTTTGCCATTGTTCCGCACCCGGCTAATTTACCTTGCTTTTTTTCTTATTAAACTAGTCGTAACCCACCATCCTTTCCCCAAGATTTTAAGAACACCTCGGAGTAGGGTGAATTTTCCTTCACCATCTTAATTCACGCCGTCCTCTTCAGTTGAAAATTCCTTCCAACCCTTAGTTCGGAAGAAGTCATAGAAACTTGCTTCAACAACGCTCAGTTCAATGGGCTCCCAATCTTGTTCCCGGAGCGCTTGAAGAAGATCAGGAAGTTGTTTGTGAGGTTCCTCCACAAAAACCTTGAGACTCCCCCGCCCTGATCGAATTGTATTTTCTACAAATGGGATTGCATTCATTTGGCGAATCATATCTTCACTCAGCCGATCAAAAGTAACTTCGATAGCTTCGCCACCTCCAGTTAAAGATCGAACGAGCTCATCAGGATGACCCTGTAAGGAAATTTCCCCTTTCTCTAGAAGGACTACACGGCTACAATATTCAACAACTTCAAGATCATGTGAAATTAACACCATTGAAGTTCCATAGTGGAAGTTAAGCTGTTTGAGATAATTGAGGAGTTCATGTCGGAGATGGGCATCAAGTCCTGTCGTGGGTTCATCAAGGAGCAGAATGGGAGGTTGATGAATCAGGCCAACACAGATAGATACCCGTTTTCGCTCACCTCCACTCAGAAACCTTACAGGTTTATGCATCAACTCCTCATCAAAGCCCAAAATTGTAAGGAGTTCGATTGCCCGGCGTTTAATTTCCTTACCAGTAATTCCATACATTCGACCAAAAAAGTGAGCATTTTCAAGCCCAGAAAATGGAAAATACAAACTCTGATCTTCATGTTGGGGGACATACCCTGTTGCATAATGGATAGTTGAGGCTTCGCGCTTCACATCATGCCCCGCAATACTTGCTCCCCCACGGAACGGTTTTAACTGGGCTGTCATTACACGCAAACATGTCGTCTTCCCAGATCCTGACGCTCCAATAATCCCTAAAATTTCACGCTCGCGAGCATAGAAACTAATGTCATATAAAATCTGTGTACGACCAATCTTCACAGAGGTTTGATCGAATTCAATGATTATTGGTGACTTGTCTTCACTCATCCTAATCAAACCCCTGTTTCCTT
>JAEOSK010000020.1 GCA_016840405.1 Candidatus Hermodarchaeum yapensis | reverse complement strand
CTCCAACCTCTTTGGCGATTTGAGTATGAGGAATTTCAATATGGCCACTAACAATGTTGCCGCCATCATTTACTTGGAAGCCGCGTTCGAAGAGGAGTTTGGCGACTTTTTGTTGGGCGGGGAGGTCCTTGAAATAGTTCCGGATTTGGTTCCACATGGAATCGAGTCCTTATTTTCGGTTGAGTAGTGTTGCGGATTTTTGTCGGTTTATGCCTTACGTAATTGTACATGTCTGTACGGTAAAGTATAAATATGTACTCTGCACGATAACTGCTCTCTGCTTACAGAAATCCGGTGGAACATACAATGACACAAATCAAAGTCTCATTACCGGAAGAAGAAATTCCGAAACAATGGTATAATGTCGTACCCGATCTCCCTGCACCGTTGCCGCCGATGTTGCACCCCGGAACTCGGGAACCCGTTGAACTACCTCCTGTGCTATTTCCTACTGAGTGCTTGCGGCAGGAAACAAGTAAGACTCGATGGATTGACATCCCTGAGCCGGTGCGCGATGTCTACCGGTTGTGGCGCCCAACACCTTTGTTACGAGCGAAACGTCTAGAGGAGGCGTTGAAGACTCCCGCGAAGATTTACTTCAAGTATGAGGGGACTAGCCCTCCAGGGAGCCATAAACCCAATACAGCTGTCGCGCAAGCATATTACGCCCAACAAGATGGTGTAAAACGGATTACCACAGAAACAGGCGCTGGACAGTGGGGCTCGTCAGTTGCATTAGGATGTTCGTTGTTCGAGATGGACTCAACGGTTTACATGGTCAAAGCTAGTTTCTTTCAAAAACCCTATCGACGGGTGATGATGGAGACATGGGGCGCAGAAGTGTACCCCAGCCCTTCTAGGCAGACCAAGAGTGGGAAAGCCATTCTCAAGGCGGATCCTCAGAGTCCTGGGAGTCTAGGTATAGCAATCAGTGAGGCAGTGGAAGATGCCATGACCCATGATGAAGCGAAGTATTCCATTGGGAGTGTGGTCAATCATGTGCTACTCCATCAAACAGTGATCGGTCAAGAAGCCCAGCAACAATTTGCTGCAATTGAAGAATACCCGGATACAATCATTGGTTGTATCGGGGGAGGCAGTAGCTTCTCCGGGCTGATGTGGCCGTTCTATCATGACACGGTTTCAGGGAAAACATCGAAGGATGTAGAATTTCTGGCGGTGGAATCAACGGCTTGTCCTAGCGTCACTAAAGGGAACTACTGTTATGATCACGGTGATACCGCTCGCATGACACCGTTGCTCAAGATGCATACGTTAGGCCACATGTTCATCCCGCCACCAATCCATGCAGGTGGTTTACGATATCACGGGATTGCACCAACGATTAGTGTTCTGAATGATAATGGTGTTGTGAAAACGAAGGCGTATAATCAGATTGAAACTTTTGAGGCAGCGATGCTCTTTGCCCGCACGGAGGGAATTATCTCAGCGCCTGAACCAGCGCATGCGATTATGGCTGTGATTGACGAAGCCGTGAAATGTCGGAAGTCAGGGGAGGAGAAAATTCTTCTCTTTCTGTTATGTGGTCATGGACACTTTGACATGCAAGCCTATGACGACTATATCAACAATAAATTAGAGCCATTCAAATATCCGAAAGAAAAGATAGATGAAGCTGCGCAGGAGCTGCAACAACTCTATCCATGGACCTTTGAGTGACCCAAAACCGCACGCCTCATTTCTCATCTGGCTCGTCGAGATTCATCTTTGGGATTAGTTCGAATTCGTCGAGATCTGCTTGACAGTTGGGGCAAGACCCTTTTACTTTCAGGTACTCGAGGATATGAATACGGTGGGCTTGTCCTTGGCAATGTGGGCAGATGAGAACGGCGTCAGCAAACTCTATGGGATGATGGCAAACCATGCAGATAGGGCGGGGTGAACCGCAATGGGGACATATGGTGGCTTCAGCCAGGATGGTGGCTTCACATTCAGGGCACATGGCTAGTTGAATGGTCTGATCTATAGAAGTTGTTCTGGTCCTTGTGCGAGCTGGTCGGGTGTAGAAGGGTCGTTGTTTGTGGGAAAAGTCATCCGGTTCCTTGGTTCGCTTCATGACATCTCTAATGGCATAGGCACAAATTACAGCTGCTGCTCCTACAATGATTAACCCGGCTATCCAAGATATTAGCTCATACCCCTGATACCACTGTGCCAACAAGGAAATCTTCACCCCAATCTGAGTATTGTTAGTAATTCAGGTTTATCAACTTAGAGGCGTTTCCCTTCTTCGAAGTTTTTCCTATGGTTTCTAAAAGAAGGGTTACTAGGGAAAGATTCCGCGGTCTGTGATAGCTTCTGCGATGCGTTTGAGAGCGACGATGTAAGCGGCGGTTCGCATATGGACTTTTTCTTGTTGGTGGACTTTGTAGACTTCGTCGAAGGCAGCGACCATTCGGTCTTCGAGTTTGTTGTTGACTTCGTCTTCGGTCCAAGATTCCCGGGTGAGGTTTTGAACCCATTCCATGTAGCTGACAGTTACACCGCCGGCATTGGCTAGAATGTCTGGGACAACAAAGACACCGTTCTTGTAGAGGATCTCATCAGCTTCTGGTGTGGTGGGACCATTCGCCCCTTCGCCAATGATTTTCGCTTTTATGCGGGGCGCATTGCCCGCGAGGATTTGATTTTCCAGAGCAGCAGGGATTAGAATGTCAACAGGAAGTTCAAGGAGTTCTTCATTGGTGACCTTCTTGGTGCCTTGGAATCCGACAACAGATCCGGTTTTTTGCTTGTGCTTCTTCACTTCTTTGGGGTCAAATCCCTTGGGATTGTAAATACCTCCTCGTGAATCACTGACAGCGACGATTTTGCATCCGTATTCAGAAATAAGGGTTGCGGCGTGGTAGCCAACTTTGCCAAAGCCTTGGATGGCAACGGTCGCATTCTTCAAATCCAGTTTCATGCGTTTTGCGGCTTCTCGAACTGAAATCACGGTTCCACGGCTGGTGGCTTCACGGCGCCCCAGGCTTCCACCAACTGAAATGGGTTTTCCGGTTACTATTTCGGGTATCGCAAATCCTTTGGCTTCTGAGTAAGTGTCGTAGATCCAGGCCATCTCTCGAGCTGAGGTGTAGACATCGGGAGCGGGGACATCCCGGTATGGACCGATGATATCGATGATTTCATGCGTGAATCGTCGGGTCATATGTTCAAGTTCGGATTCACTCATTTCTTTTGGATTACAGATAATACCGCCTTTTGCTCCTCCGTATGGAAGCCCCACGACGGCACATTTTATGGACATCCAGATTGCGAGGGCTTTTACCTCGTCGAGGCATACTTCGGGGTGGTATCGGATTCCACCTTTGAAGGGTCCGAAGGCATCTAAGTGTTGGATGCGCATTCCGGTGAAGACTTTGATATGTCCATTGTCCATCCTCACGGGGATGGAGACGATGAGAGTACGCTTGGGGTGTTTGAGGAGTTCAAGGATATCGGGGTCGAGTTTCATGTGGGCTGCGACAATATCGAGTTGTTGACAGGCCACCTGGTATGGGTTGGGTTCGTCACAGGGGATTTGTTCCAAGGTGTTTCACCTAGTCTTGGTCTGGTAATGAATTCACATAGGGTGAGTTAAAAGTGCTTGCAAAATCCAAGTGCTTATCTTAATGGAATTTGGGAGAGGACAGTGACATCCGTCTTGAGCGCGTTTTCTTGGTAACTCGGCGGCCTTGGCGTTTGAGTCGGATGAGCGTGGCCATGGTGGATGCCAAATCTTCTGGCGGGTAGCGATACAGGTGATAGCGAATCATGATGAACCGGGTTCGGGCATCACTGGGGTGTCTGAGATGTTGAGCAAGCCAAAGAAATTCATCTTCAGGTATTTTTTCAAGACGTTGGGCTATTTCGGGGGAGAGTCGGGATGGCATTTGCCAGTTGTGATCGCTGATGAAGCTGAATTCAGGAGAGATTATGCGTTTAGTTGGACGCACAGGTGAGCCTAATTGGACAGTTCCAGCCGGTGGCAATTGTTGGGTGGGAGGGAGTTCTCCGACGCCACTTAGCATGGCTAACGCGACCTGTAATTCCTGAATGGTGAATTCGGCAAGGACGGGTTTAGCGAGAATTTGTTGGATCCCGGGCTCTTTGGGGTCGCGAATAAATCGTCTGAGGAGGCGTAAATCATCGCTCCTGAGGTTTGCTAATTGGTCTGAGAGTGCTTTTGCCCGGTGCACCTTAACGCGTTTCGATAAAACGTATGGGGGACGGTTCCTATTCAGAACCATGTGAAACCCTCCTCACTCATTGATTAATTATTAAAATGGTTAGCTAAATTTCTTCCCGTTTTGAATGAAACCCGCGTAGGAATGGATTAGAGAGGTTCTTCGGGTTCGCTGGGAGGAATTGTGCGCTGAAGTGCAGCCAACGTTGCGGTCACATCCTCCCAATTGAATTTAAAAAGACGATATTTCACCATGAGCAAGCGCGAGCGAAAATCTTGAGGGTCTCCGGCGTGTGCGAGTAACCATTGGAAATCTGAAGCGGGCATACTGGTGAGTATCCCGCTAATTTCTTGTGTAGCCTTCGCAGAGGGGAGAGCAGGAGTTTCATCTGTGGGCGTGAAAATCCGTTGGGGTGGGAGTGGGGGTTGCTCTACGGGTGGACGCCAGGGTTTAACATTTTCATACCCGAGTGGCTTTTCGCTAAGAGGGAGTTCATGGACGCCGTCGAGTGCAGCAAGAGCAAGGCGGAGTTCCTGAAGTGAATATTCATCGAGAAGGACTTGTGAAATGATAGTTTGAGCTTTAGGGTCGTCGGGAGTGTCGTAGATGCGACGGAGAAGAACAAGTTCGTCCTTGGGCAGGAGTGCGAGTTTATTGGAGAGATCACGCGTTCGTTTCACTGGTACGAGAGTTGTATCCTCAATAATTTTGGGTCGCTTCCTAGAAGCCATTAGCAAATAACCCCGCTTTCCGCTGTTTTGGGAGAATGGATGTATATAGATGTTCCTTTTTTTGATGTGAAACGGTTAGATTTAGTATAATATGGTTTGTTTAGATGAAAGGTTAATATTTTGAGTTTCATAAGTATGGTTGTGAGCTCGTTTGATGGACTAGGTGCGTGATTTTGATGGAAATTCGGACAGTAAAGCGGGAAATTCGAATCTTGGGTGTAGATGATGCCCGGTTTCATCGTGGGCGCGATGAGTGGACACGGCTAGTTGGAGTGGTTTTTCGAGGAGGTGAGTGGATGGAGGGCTGTTTACAAACTCCTATTCGAGTGGATGGTGATGATGCCACGGATAGACTTGTAGAGATGGTGAAATCGTCGTCACATTATGGTCAATTACGAGTAATCATGACCCGAGATACGATTGTAGCAGGAGCGAATGTTTTGAACCTCCCAACCCTGTTTCAGGCGACCGGGTTGCCCGTGATTGCCGTTTCGGATTCAAAACCGGATATGGCACGAGTTAAAAAGGCATTCAAACGGATTCATCCTGATTCTTGGAAAAAGAAGTACGATTTGCTTGAGAAGTCTGGACCAATTAAAGCGGTTGAATCTCGACCGGGACGTGCAATGGTGTATGTGCAATGGGCGGGATTATCCTTTGAGCAAACTGTTGAGCTCGTACAGAAAACAGCAACACGGAGTCGGATTCCAGAACCCATTCGAGTAGCAGATCTCATTGCTTCGAGTTTTGTACCGAACCCTTAAGATTTCCAATAGTGCCAGATTTGTACATCAAACTCGGATAGGAGAGGTACTAGGATTTCGAAGGGCATTCCAACAACGGCTGTGAAACTGCCTTCGACTTTTTCAACGAGGAACCCACCTATTCCCTGAATTGCATATCCACCCGCTTTGCCAATGGGTTCGTTTGTGGAAACGTACTGTCGTATAACATCAATAGACATGTTGTGAAAACGTACACGACTCCAGATATGGCTTACTGATGATTTCTCGGTGGTTGTATCAATTATGGCAACTGCGGATATGACACGATGCCAAGTTCCATTGAGTTGTTGAAGCATATCAAATGCTTCTTCATCTGTTTGGGGTTTTCCTAGAACCTGATTATCACGAGTGACAACGAGTGTATCGCCACTAATGATGAGACCAGCTTGGGTTGATTGAACTGATTGAACTTTTCGGAGGGCGTTGTCTTCAACTGTTTTAATGATCTGTGCATCGGTTCCAGCTGAGATTTCGATTTCTTCGACAATGGGGGAGAGTACTTGGAATTGGAGCCCTAGTTGGGTTAGGAGAGTAGAACGGCGTTCAGAGTTGGAGGCAAGAAAAAGGAGTTTCATTTTGGCGTGTTCTTTAACCAACGCCATTATAAATTAAGTTCGTGGTTTCTTTGTAGGTGGCCATGGCGCAGATGGTTTGGGCTCGATCGATGAGTTTGGGTTCTCGGAGTTCTGATGTGATGATTCCTTCTAGTTCTCCGATGTCTTTTGCCCGGATTTTAAGGAGCAGGTCCCAGTCTCCAGTGACTGTGTGTACTTCTTGGACAGCGGCGTGGGATGCGATTTTTGAGATAATTTCTTTATCGGTCTTGGATTCATTCTGTTCAGCGGAATTTCGGTTTAAGGACACGAACACAAAAGAAACAAGAGGCTTGTCTAATTTCTCGGGGCTTAGAACAGCTCGAAAAGACGCAATGTGCCCGGTGGTTGACAATTTTTTGATGCGATTGTGTACGGTTGTCACGGGGATGTTTGTAGCTTTGGCTATTTGGTTGGTTCGTTGACGGCAGTCACGCTCAAGTTCACGTAGTATCTTTCGGTCTTTTTCATCGAGCATGGTCTCGATTCCCCTTTCTTACATGCTCCACGAGGAGAATTTGCCTCTACTAGGGCTCTTGTTCGGACTCTTTTAAGTAGTGTGTTGACCAGCCCCTAGTAAAATCGGAATTCAAGGAAATCGAAAATGTCTGTGTGCTATATTCTATTCGTGAGAATTTTTGTGATGACTGCGGATTATTCGCATGGTAAGAATTAGGTTTGGGACTGGGAGAAGTTTTAAATCTCTGGAATCGAGAGAGCAGGTATCGAGTTGTTCAACTAATAGGGTGGAACTCATGGAAACACCATTTGAAAATATGGACCCCCGTTACATGCGGGGTGTAATTGACGCACTTGAACTCATCAATTCTTTCCTCGCCTGGAAAGCCGAACATCCCGAAAGTAATCGCACAATCAAGGATTTTCTCAATCAAGCCCTTTCCAAGTTGGAAGAGAAAACTGAGAGCAAGCTGGATGAAATACTTGGTTTAGAACTTGATGAATAATCAAAGAACCTTCGGCTGATTCATTCATTGCTTGTTATAACTTATGCAGGCCTAGTCGAAGCTAGGTTTGTCTGTGTGATTGTGTGATCTTTAGGAGATTCTTGCTTACTTGTTCTAACTGTGATTTCGCCCTTCGTTTAGTCTTGGCAGTAACGGTAATTGCTACTCGCAACGGCTTTCGAGATTGATAGGGGCGCGGAAGCGATTTGATGTATATGCCTGTTTTATTGTTCATCACTGAATCGATAATGGGTGCGAGTTTTGATTCATCTAAGATAGGTACTTGAATTATTTCCTGTAAGACTACCGTGTTTGTTAGGGATGCTATCTTTGGAGCAACAGCCGCCATGAACATGGCATATAGCTCTTCTGGGACCCCTGGAAGGCAATAGATTTGAGTTTGACCAAAGTGAAACTCGATTCCAGGTGCTGAACCGACAGAATTTGGGAGTGGGGTTGCGCCTTTAGGTAGTAGAGCCATCTTTTTCCGGGCAGGTGTGATTTCCTCTGTTTCGACGATGTTTTGCGATTTTAATGTCTTATAGCGGTTTGCTACCATTTCTAGTGCAAGAGGGTGGAGTTCAAGTGTACTCCCTATGGCTTGAGCAAGACCTTCAGCAGTGATGTCGTCGAAGGTGGGGCCAAGCCCGCCACTTGTTACTAGTACAGTTGTGTCTCGTAATTGACTTTCTTGTATTGCTATTGCAATGAGATCCACTTTATCTTCGATGACTTGTATCTGGTTGACCGGTAGAGCTAGTTCGAAAAGGCGTTGAGCTAACCATTGGGAATTTGTATCCAATGTATGTCCTGAGAGAATTTCATTTCCGATAATTAGGAGTTCGACTCGGAGTGTCATGCTCAACCGCCAGTGCCTTTGCTTTGCATTCGGCTGTACTCGTGGAGAAAGTGAGTGAAACCTTTTTGGAATTGACGAATGCCTTCGACGACGACATATTCATCTCGACCATGAGAATGGCCGCCGTGTCCGAGGCCACCAATGACAAATGGTTTACTCAGAGGTGGATCAGCATAAACATAGATTGGAACACTGGAAGGGAACATCGGCCAGACTTCCACATTGTCAACTCCAGTCTCGTAGTAGGACTTCATGAGAGCTTTGGCAATAGGAGTGTTGTCACTGGATTTTGCCCAGTTCATTGTATATCCTAGTTCCACCTTGACGAACTCTGCCATGCCGATATTTTTGATATGTTCGTTCACAACGTGTAGAACTTGAGATGGCTTTTCATTGGGTGTGAGACGGATATCGACATGTGCTGAAGCCTTGTTTGGAAGAATCGTCTTGGCAGAATCACCCACATATCCAGTATGAATCCCTGAAATGTTTACAGTGGGCTGAAAGAGGAACCGTCGAAGAAGATCAAGTTTCGACTCAGCTTCAATCGTCAAATTGCTAGCTTCTAATTGTAGGGCTGCAATTCCTGGATCAAAAGATTCTGCGAGTAAATTCAGCAGGCGTATATCATCCTTAGTTGGTGATTGTACATCGTCGAGGAGCCCAGGAATTAATGGTTGTCCATGAATATCAACCAGAGAGGAGAGGGTTTTTGTGAGGATATGAGCGGGATTACGTATCCATCCTGCTTCGGCGGAGTGAAGGTCACGAAGTGAGGGGCTTTGGCAATGTAGCCGTAAAAAGACGATTCCTTTGGAGCCGAGAAAGAGTCGGGCAAATCCTCGGCGATCCGTGGCAAAAAGTGGATAATAAACTGCTTGAGCTTTTTTTATTGCTTTTTTATGAGCTTGAACAAATTCTGTTAGGCTAGGACTTCCGCTTTCCTCTTCGCTATCGACAACTATAATGAGGTTAACGGGAAGGGTTTCTCCGACATCTTGGATAATTGTGAGGGTTTGGAGGAGTGCCATGAGTACCGGTTTCTGTGTATAAGCGCCCCGTGCTATGAGAATGGGTCCGAATTGTGACCGTTCCTGTATTTGTGCTGAAAAGGGGGGCACGGACCATTGGGCTTCACCGTCCGTGGTCATGACATCAATGGATGTTTGAATTAGCATTGTAGAAGCTTTTTTTCCTGCGGTGAGGTTTTGTCCGAATAGTATGGGATTGCTGGGAGTTGGAGTGATTGTTGCGTCAAATCCAAGTGATTCGAGTTTGGTTAAGACTTGATGGATTGTTTGGTTAATGCCAGCTCCTGTCCCACTGATACTTGGTTGACGAAGAAACGTTTGAACTTGCTGAAGCGTTTTGTCAAACTTTCTATCAATTTCTTCGATAATATTGCGTACTATCACTTGAAATCGCACTCAGCTTTGGTTTGGTGTCTCTGGGTGCAATTCTGTTTTCTTTTCGATAAAAGCGCGTCGGTTACGCGAGCTTAGGGCTTCGAAATGCTATGGGCTTGGAGCCAGCGTGTCTCCATAATTGAGCGGAGTAGTTCCACATGGTCCTCGTGGCTGGAGGCAATCCCCACAATGTTGGCTTTGCCCCTAGACGAATTCCCCAGAAGAATCTCTTCAAAGTCTCGAATCACGCCCCAAATATCACCTCGTGAATCATGACGGAGTTGGATGTTTGGATTCTTGGCTGCAACGTTATGAATACTTTTCACGGATTTCGATTCCGGTGAGTCTGTAACAACAATGCGTACTCGGACTTCACTTGGGATCATTTTGAGGAGTTTCGCTTTGATGCGAGTGGCACGTGGGAGGATGAGGTAGAGATGACTGCGGGCACGAGCAATGAGGCTAGCTTCATAGGATTGGAAGTCTTTTTCACCAATAACGAATTGGTAGAGGTCAAAGGTGGTGGGTTCTGATTCTTTGGATCGTTGCCAGAATAGCCCTATGCCTTGTGTGGCAACTGTAAGATGACCTTCTGCTTCCTCGAGCATGGCGCTAACCTGTTTTTCTGTGGTGTCAAGGTAGTTGGTTCGCCATTCATTGAAGGCTGTCGGTATCCCACGGGTGAGTTGGGTTAACTGTTGTTCACTTTGAGTGAAGGTTTCTTCGAGTTTTGGAGTGATTTCATTGCCCCGTACTTGTTCAAGTAATTCAGGTATCTTGATTAGTTCTGAATCGAGTTCTCGTGCAGAGGATTTGACTTTGTCTAGAGAGACTTCAAGGCCAGCGGCAAATCGTTCTTGGATGCTACGAGTTAGTGTTTCTAATCGTGTCGCCAAGTCTGTGGTTGCTTTCTGATTTCGTTGAATTACCTCATTGAAAGCTAAGTCGAGAGCATTTCGCACCCAATCAGCTAGTTGTTCTCTGAGACTTTCAAACTGCTTATGAGCAGCCACAGAGACTTCCTCAAAGCGGTCTTGGGCATTCTTGAGGTGGTTTTGGATTGCCTCGGTGAGCTCTGTCTGGAAGTTTTCTTTGAGCTTTTTCACTGAGGTCATGATGTGGTCCCTGGTGAAATTCTCGATAACACCCTTGAAAGCTCCAAGTCGATACTTTGTTTCCATGAGATCTCCTAGGGATGCTTCGAGTGTGCTTGTTTCTTGTTCGAATTCTGCCAGATGACTTTCTACGACAGAGGGTGTGATGCTCCATAGTTCTGCGAGCGTTTCACGAAACGTGTCGAGTTCATGAAGGCGAAAGGATTTTTCGCGCATATCTGAAAGGGAGATGTTGACGATATCAAATACATCGTTTTTCAGCTTGTTCAAGACAGCGGTGAAAGCTTCAATTGATTCGAATTCATTAAGCTGGTTGCGAGTTTCCATCATGAGCATGTCCACTTCTTCGACGAGTTCGGCATACAGATTATCGGCAAAAGCCTCAAAGCTTGGTGCTCGGCGAAGGGTTTTGGTTTTTTCTTGAAACTCAAAAAAGACTTTGCTCATGGACCCATCAATGTCGGTCTGTAACCGATCCATTTGAAGTGGAAGTTCATCAACTTTCTTTTGAGCGTCATCGCGCATACCGGGGATTCCGTGAGCCATTTTTTCAGGGAATTCTTGCCGCATTTGACGGAGTAGGTTTCGAACTCGCGTGAGTGCAATCATGACAGCTTCGATTGGTGCGACGGCTTCGAAGGTGTCATCCGGATTCCGGCGAACCAGTCCACAAGTTTGAAGTTCCTCTAAATATTGATTCACTTTCTTTATGGTTAAACCATGATTTTCCTTAATCTCATCCTTCGGAAAAGCTGTAGGTTCTGTAGCCAGTTCAAAATAGAGACTTACGGCCGGAAGAGATACATGTAAGAGTTCAGCTAAAGATGCACCTTTCTTCGGTTCAGGAAGTGGTTCTTCGTTGACATCCATTGAATATCCCTCGCTAGGTTGGGTTGATGGCTTCACAATCCCTGCTCTTTAAGGTGATGCCTAATTATGTCTTTTATGGTGGATACTGCGTTAAATTTTTTCCTTCTTGAAAATCGAAAAAATCACAACAACTGTGGTATATCTAATTGAAGAGAGTTATGGGAATGGAGAACATGTGAAATGTTGGGTTGGTGGTATTGCTGGGGTCGAAAAAAGAAAAAGTGTGAACGCACCATAGAAGAACTCACGATTTTTATCCCGAAACGAGAAAGTCAAATTAAAACTTGTTTTGAATAAGAAATATTCCAATAACCACTGAGGCATATTTCACTGTTATATTTTTTATATCTGATGTATTCATGAAATGAGTTGGTGTATGTGTTATTAAAAAAAGAAACGGGGTACTAGTGACCCCGTCTTGGTTTGATATATTTTTCTCCTGTTAGACCAATTACGAACCAACTCGATAGCACAATTAGAGAAAATGGAAGCACTACTATTGGATAAAGACCAGGGTATGTCCACGCTTGTCCAAAATATGTCGCAACTATGATGAACGCAAAAAGGCAAATAAAAGTATAAATCCACCAGAGAGCCTGATATTTTGAACGGTCAATGTAAACAGCTAATAGTATTAAAGGAGCAAATAGTAATCCCACAGCAATTACCCAAAGCGTTCCTAAGAGGATAGCTAGAATAATTCCTCCAAAAAGAAGAATCATTGCTACTAGAATTAGACTTCGGAAAATCCGATTACTGAGAAAGACCTTTGGTTGAGTTTCTGTCATTTTTTTCACCCAAACCTTTGGCTTACCAAGTCTAATAATGTATATTCTCTACAACTGGTGAATACCAATAGTAAAAGTGGAAGATTAAACTTTTAAGTGCAAAGAACGCTTGGTCCCAGAACAGGTGAGTTTCAGAGTCGTATCTTGTTCTATACCACAGTTCTAGTTTAGCGCAAACGGCTCCAAGTATGCCAACTATTCCTCCAAAAAGCCAAGCACCAAAACTAGTTCCTAACAGGTATACAAGCCACGCCAATTCTGGTAGGTATATGAGTATATATGGTCCAATGAAAATCAGGAACGCTACGATACCAGCAGCAAGAATCATCCACAATGCACCAGTCATTATGGTGTTAAGAGCTTCATTCGTCATCCAATCACTCCATGGTCCCCAAGCAAGAGGCAGTTGAGGATTGAGAATCAATGCAAGGAATTCGCTGGTGAAGAACTTCGCGAGCAGTATCTGGACCACATCAAGGATATTCAAAAGGCCTGCAATCAGAATTTGTGTAAACAGCCCAGCAATACGGCTATCCACAACTCCTGGAAATCCGAAACTCTTTCGCGATTCAAATGGCACAGCTTCACGGCTATAACAAGAAACGATAATACTAAAAGTCAGTTCAGTATTTTCTATCCAGTCATTCAAGCTGGACCATGACACGGTGCTAGCACCAACTTTCAAACCTTCTGGATTCCCATGTCCGACATAAATTGTTATTAGGTATTTGCTATTTTGAGCAATTGACTGAAGGATAGCTGGAGATTTTACTTGGATGAAGACCATAGGGTGATTGAACCGAGTAAGGTTCATCTCTTCGATTGATTTGGCAATTGCGCTGTCTGAGCTAGTCTGGACAACAGCAATTGTGTTGCGTGTTTGCACGTAGGAAATGTTTGCGCCAAGTTGTATTGGTAAAATGAATACCGAGAGCACAAACACGAGACTTATCGTACTTACTAATGCTTTGCGTTTGAAAACATTCAATTCCTAGTTCCCTTTCCAAGCCCTCCAATGTGGAGAGCAGTTATTACTCGGTTAACTAAAAATAAAAAATCTAACTGGCATTTTATGTCTTTTACGCTCACGACCTTGCTTATAAATGCCCTTTGGTGATTTCGGAAAGGCAAAAAACCCCTATGTTGAATTACCCTAAGACATTTTAAGCACACAAGGTTGTTAGCGAACAGCTCTGAAGACACTAACATGTGTGGACTGGGTGGATTATGTGCCTCCGAAAAAGAAAGTTGCTGCACTCATACTGAAGAAGAAAGATATTCCGAAACTTGTCCGGCAGCTCACCCAAGTTCTCACGGTGTATGGTCCGGTTGCGAATCAATCCCAATTCAAGTTTGATACTATCACAGATGGTTCACAGCTTCGCTTGGATTATGACACAACTATTCTTCCGCCTAAGAAGTTCTTCATTCCACCCACAGAGGATATGGTGACTTTTTCTCAAAGCCCCACACTCACAATACATGACACCCTTGCCCAAAGCGATATTGAATCATTATGGAATGGAAAGCGATTCCTCGTTTTTGGAGTGCATTCCTGCGATCTTGCTGCAATTAAATTTCATGATCTCATTTTGACACAGATATATCCAGATCCGTATCGTACTCGTCGCCGAGAAGAAGGTATTATCATTGGGTTGAATTGCTTATTGCCATGTGAGGACAGTTTCTGTAAATCAGCAGGCACCCTCCACACTACTGACAGTGCAGACCTCATGCTAACTGAATTGGATAACACCTACTATGTGGACGTATTAACTGAAACTGGAAGGAAAGTCGTCGAATTTTGTAAAATCCTGTTTTCACCTGCATCAACAGAACAGACAAAACTAGTCAAAAAGACCCTAACCCAACGGAATCAAACCTTCCCAGATCCTCTTGATAGCTTTGAAGAAATTCCCAGTCAATTTGACGCAAGCTACGAAGCTGAAATGTGGAATCGCCTCGGGAGACGATGCTTTGGATGCGGCGCCTGTACCATGGTGTGTCCAACATGTTTCTGCTTTGATGTTAGTGACCGGGTAGAATTGAATCTCAAAGAAGGGGCACGAGTGCGAAAATGGGATTCATGTCAACTCGTTGACTTTGCTCTCGTTGCTGGTGGTCACAATTTCCGACCAACTATCCCATCGCGAGTGAGATTCCGCATTTACCATAAATTCTGGATAGAACCAGAACAAATCAATCAGATTGGCTGTGTAGGCTGCGGACGGTGCACACGGGCTTGTCCTGCAGACATCGATATGATTGAATTGCTTTCAGATATCCAAAAAGGAGGGAACTAGTTAGGTGACTCAGTCTACTGCAACTCGTACAGAAAAAAACGCTTACCAATACAACATGGCTCGCATTGTAAGGGTTACTCCTCAGACTCCAGATACAAACCTTTACACCGTTGAATATGTCAATAAAGACCAACAAAAGCAGTTCAACTTCATTCCCGGCCAATTCATGCTCTTATCATTATTTGGCCATGGAGAAGCACCATTTGGGATCTGCTCATCCCCGAATCAGACGGGTTCATTTGATTTCTGCATCCGTTCGGTCGGAAGCCTCACCAATGCACTTCAGAATCTCGCACAGGATAGCATCGTTGGATTGCGTGGACCCTTTGGGCACGGATGGCCCATGGAGAAACTGAAAGGAAAAAATGTCGTTATCATTGGAGGAGGAATTGGATTGGTTCCTCTCCGACCGGCAATTCTAGACATTCTTGAAAACCGTGACGATTACGGTACACTTCAAATCATGTACGGTGCCCGATGTCCAGAAGAACTCCTCTTCAAAGACGAGTTATACATCTGGGATAATCGTCGTGATGTCGAATACGTTGCAACCGTTGACCGAGATGATGAACACTGTTGGGCAGGAAATATCGGAGTAGTGACGATCCTTTTTGACCGAATCACGATTTCACCTAAAGACACCTACGCACTGGTCTGCGGACCTCCAATTATGTATAAATTTGTCATGCGGGAGTTGGAAAAAATTGGCTTGCCTGATGACCGTGTTTATTTATCCTTAGAGCGTCGGATGAAATGCGGTGTCGGGCATTGTAGTCATTGTCTGGTTGGATCCAAATTTGTCTGTCAAGATGGTCCTGTGTTCAGCTATAAAGAAGCCAAGACTCAGCGAGGTGCGGTATAAACGAAGACCTAAGGAGAGTCTGTTATGTCTACAGGGAAACCAAAACCAGTAGTGGCCCTCTATGGGTTGACTTGTTGTGCTGGGTGTCAATTGGAAATCCTTAACCTCGAAGATGACCTACTTGATATATTGGGACATATCAATTTGGTCCAATTTCGGATGGGAAGTTCCGCGACTCATCCAGGTCCATATGATGTTTGCTTCGTTGAAGGTTCCGTTACGAATGAAGCAGAGCTCACTCGGCTTAAAGAGCTGCGAGAGAATTCTAAGATCCTAGTCGCCATGGGAGCTTGTGCCACTACAGGAGGAGTAAATGCTATTCGAAATGGACGAAATATCGAGGAGTTCAAACAGAGCGTGTATGGTGACGCTTCTCATGTTAACACCTTTCCCCAAATTTTGCCATTAAAATCCCATGTGAAAATTGATTATGAGTTACAGGGATGTCCCATTAGTGGTCAGGAATTTGTGGAATTTTTGACAGCACTTTTGACAGGTGCTGAGCCACGGGAAAAGAACTATGCGGTTTGTGTTGAGTGTCGCATGAAAGAGAATGTCTGCTTGATGAAAGAGGGAGAACTGTGCTTGGGGCCCATAACGCGAGCTGGGTGTGGAGCCCTATGTCCTAGTTTAGGTTTCCCATGTGAAGGATGTTGGGGTCCGGTGCCTCAGGCGAATGTGGAATCTGAGATTGACATGTTCTCTCAGAAAGGCGCGAGTTTTGACTTGGTGGTTCGGAAATTCCGAATGTTTAACGCCTCAGCAGAAGAGTTCATGAAGCAACTGAAACGGAGGTTAAACATAGAATGGCTCTAGCGAAGTTCGACATCCACCATATAGCTCGTGTCGAAGGACATGGCGACCTATTTGTAGAACTCAAAGAAGGAAAAGAACCGCGAGTCGAAATGCGAATTACCGAAGGAACCCGTTTATTCGAAGCTTTCCTCCGAGATCATGGACATAATGAAGTCTCTCATATCATGTCCCGAATTTGTGGAATTTGCAGTCATTCACATGCCATTGCAGCATTACGTGCAGTTGAAGCCGCTATGCAAATCGAGCCTCACCTACAGACTCACCAGTTACGCAAACTCCAACTTATTGGCGATAATCTAGCGAGTCACGCTCTGCACATCAACTTCCTTGCTCTTCCTGACTATGTCGGAGCACGCAACGTTATTGAAATGCTACCTAAATACCAAGAAGAAGTCCAACGAGCACTTCGGCTCAAGAAACTGGCTAACGACCTTATGGAACTCATTGGCGGACGACATACCCACGCGTTATGTGCCGTTGTCGGCGGGTACACACACGTCCCAACCTCCTCACAATTACAATCGATGCGGAAGCGACTTCAAGAGGCGATTCCTGATGCTGAAGCCCAAATCGAATTAATGGGAATGTTTGCAGAGCCGAAACTAGTTCGACGAAGCCAATACTTAGCCGTAAAACATGCCAAAGACTATCCTCTTTATGAAGGAGATTTAGTCACGGATAAAGGTTTACGAGTCCCTGAATCTGAATATACTAGTCTCATCAAAGAGCGTAATGTACCGTATGCCCACGCGAAATTTAGTGAAGTTGAAGGAAAACCCTTTGTCGTCGGCTCACTTGGTCGACTAAATGTTGCGAAGGATCAGCTATCGGATAACGCGAAACGGATGACAAAAAAGGTGGGTTTGAAACTTCCCAGTTACGACATCTTTCAGATGAATCTGGGCCAAGCAATCGAGTATCTCCATTATCTTGACCAGAGCATCGAAATTATTGATGACCTCCTGACTCAGAACCTACATGCCGATATCGTTGATTATAAAACTCGTTCAGGCTCTGGTGCAGTCGCAGTTGAAGCTCCACGAGGTGTCCTAGTCCACGAATACAGATTTAATGCCCGCGGAAGGGTTCTCGCAGCTGATGTTATTACACCCACAGCCATGAATTATTCCAACATAGAAGCTGATGTACGATCCCTTTCTCCCGTCCTCCAGGAATTATCCAAAGATGAGGCCGAGCTTCGTTTGAACATGCTCATTCGTGCTTATGATCCCTGCATCTCTTGTTCGGTGCATTTTGTAAGAACTGCTTAGCAATTAGTCGGATTATTACATTTATAGGCGCTAACTGTGCGTAGTACTCCGACATATTATCTTCTCCTGTGGAAGGAATTGAATGTCAGATGACTTCTTGAAACAGAAGGTGCTGGTTTACAATCCAGAGAAGTGTTCTGGCTGCTACTATTGCATGATTTCGTGTTCCTTTTATCATTTTGAAGAAGCAGACCTCGACAAAGCTTACATTCGAATTTATCCTGACGCTAACGACCCCACTAGTTTCATCAACGCCCACTGCACTCATTGTGAACATCCAATCTGTGAAGCGGCATGTCCCACCGAACCCAAAGCCATCAAAAGAGACCCTGACACTGGAATCGTGACAATTGATCGACTTCGATGTATTGGTTGTAAATCCTGCAATTTCGCCTGCCCCATCTCTGTCCCAATTTTTGAGAAAGCCTTGGGTATCAGTTACAAATGTGACTTTTGCGATGGGGACCCGCGTTGTGCAAAATACTGCAGCACCGGTGCTCTACAGGTTGTCTCTAGAAAAGAGGCTAAAGAGACAATGGAGGCGAAATCTGATGAGTGATGACGAACTCACCTTGTATCCTTGGAGGAAAAAGGTGAAAACACTCCCTGAGTCCTTCAAAGATCCAATCGAGAATATCATCCGTGTGGGTCATGTTCCAAAGCTTGTAGTCACCCGTGAAAAAGTTCGAGAAACACTTGGGATTAATCGGAAGCCTCCTACGGCCTATAAACATGAAGATGCAAGAGAGGAACTTGAAAAGCTTGTGAAAGACACTGATCTTTATGATAAGGCCACCTGGAGCGATAGAGATGATAAGACAGAAGATGAGGGCTAGTAATCAATGACGAAGAGCTATGCATTGTTTTTGGGCTGTTATATTCCTTCGATGCAACCTTTTGCTGAAGCCTCACTTCGCCGGATTGCCCCCCGTTTGAAAATGAAACTTATTGACATGGAAGGAGCAACCTGCTGTCCGGTCCCCGAAATTGTCCGATTGGCTAACCACGATGCATGGCTATACGTTTCAGCCCGCAACCTTGCACTCGCAGAAGCAATCGGTAAGGACGTATTAACCGTATGCAATGGATGCTGGGAAACCCTCTACGAGGCCAGAGAAAACCTGGTAAATGACACACAGCTTCTAACCGAAGTGAATTCCAGGCTAGCGCCTCTTAACAAAGAATTCGAAGGCAAGATTAAAGTCAAACATTTCCTGGAGGTCATTGTCGAAGATATTGGCTTGAAATCACTGAAAGACGCCTTTAAGCAGTCTCTATCAAAAGTGAAAGTTGCTGTACAATATGGTTGTAAGCTTTACAAGAGCCCAAATGAGAAATTCGTCTCATATTTCGATGACATCCTCGATACGTTGGGAGTCAAAGTCGTAGATTATGGTGCTGAGAAGATTTGTTGCGGATTTCCTCTCTCATTATATTCCCTAGATGAGGCAATGGAAGAGCGATCTAAGTTCAAATTAGATAAGATGCAAGAAGCGAAAGCAGATTGCATGGTGACAACATGCCCGGGGTGCTTTGATGTATTAGAGAAAGCCCAACTCCTTTTGAGAAGGGAAGGTATTCGCTACGATCTCCCAATGCTCAATTTGATGGAATTGATGGCATTGGGGTTGGGCTTCAAACCCCAAGAAATCGGTTTAGACAAGCACCGTCTTAAAACCGACTCGCTCATTGCGAAACTTGGTCTGGGAGGTAACTAAATGGGACGAATGGATGAAATTCGTGGGCAATTGAAGAAGCTGTTGAAAAAGGATTACATGGAAGAGCACTGCGACCACTATAACCGCTTTTTTATTCGGTCCCAGCCAACCCGAATCAAAGAAATCACTCAACTTTTAGTAAAGAAATTAGAAGGAAAATTAGTTGCCATCTCAGCCAATGATGAGGGCATCCAAGGATTTGACATTGTATATCATTTTGATTTTTCACACCAAGAACAACGCCTTCATATCTCTATGAAAGTCCGACTGCCTAGAAAAAATCCAGTCATTGATTCAATTACCAATATTGCTTGGTCTGCCAATTGGGCTGAACGCGAATTGATGGATCTTATGGGAATCAAGTTTGAAGGTCATCCCGATCCCCGGAAACTGTTTCTTCCCTATGCATGGCCTTTGGAGGAAGTGGGTTAGATGACAAAAAAGAAAGAAACCAAGAAGAAAACCATCCCAATGCAAATTGACGACGTTGTAGCCCCTGAATATGTTGTACCTCTGGGACCCTTCCATCCCGCCTTACTTGAAGGTGAATACTTCAAACTGAAAGTGGAAGGTGAAAAGGTATTAGATGTGGATCTGAAATTGGGATACAACTATCGGGGAATCATGAAGCTCGCCGAAGATCGGAGCTATTGGCAAAATCTCTACCTCTTCGAACGGGTGTGTGGCATTTGCAGTGCTGCGCATACTACGGCGTATACACGTACGGTTGAAATGCTTGGTGAAATTGAGCTTCCTGATCGCGCACGTTATATCCGAACCCTCATGGCGGAACTGGAACGAATCCACAGTCACTTACTCTGGGCAGGTGTTGGAATGGAACTTATTGGATTCAAGACTTTGTTCATGTTGATATGGCGGGACCGTGAACACGTCCTGGACGTACTGGAATCCATTTCAGGGAATCGACAACATTATGCCATGAATACCATTGGTGGAGTACGCAGAGACATTGACAAAGACATGATTCCAAAAATTGAAGAGAAACTTAAAGTTCTCTACAAAGCCACCGTGACTGCGACTAAGGCAGTGTTAGAGGATGGAGGCATTCATGCGCGAACCGTGGGTATCGGAACATTGGATAAAGAGATTGCGAAAAAGATCTGTGTGGTCGGTCCGGTTGCTCGATCCGTTGGAATGAAAATCGATGTTCGAAAGGACGATCCTTACGACGCATACGATGAAGTCCCATTCGATGTAATTACCGCCGAGGATGGAGACATCTTTTCCATGGCGCTGGTTCGCTTGGGTGAATTGGTAGAATCTGTGAAGATTAGTCAATATTGCTTAGATAAACTCAAAACTACAAGTGGACCCATTAGAGCAGAAGTAACAGAATTCCCTCCGGGAGAGGCAGTCGGTCGCGTTGAAGCACCACGAGGTGAACTCCTGTATTATCTGGTTTCAAACGGAACCAACACCCCTGAAAGGGCGAGAGTTCGCACACCTTCCTATTTGAACGATTATGCACTGCTCTTCATGTTGCGTGGACAGGATTTGGCGGATGTCCCAATAACTGTAGCATCAGTCGATCCGTGCATGGCTTGTACAGATCGATTAACCACAATTACCGACCAGACAACAAGGACACAATCAACTAACACGTTGCGGGAAGTATCCAAGCGCTTTCGGATGAAATAACAATGATAGACCCAACCATCATCGTTGTAATATTCTACATAGCCGCAGCCCTTTCTCTCCTTGGGATGAAAATTACGAGAGCTAACGATATCGTAGCAGTTCTAGCCACGGGAGTTGCACTCTTTGTCGTGATATTCAATTTCTTTTATTTGCCTCTACTGATTAGCCTTCCAAGTTTGTTAGGTTTCAGCTTTACTGTCAACGGGTATACGAACTTAATCGCCCTCATTGCCACTTTCATTGGCTTCCTCGTTGTGGTTTATTCGATCAAATATATTGAGAAACGAAGAGGTTACTACAGCTTTTTCGTGCTTCTGACTTTAGGTAGCTTAGTGGGCATGGCTTATAGTTGGAACCTTCTTTGGGTCTTCTTGTTTGCTGAGCTTGCCACTATCAGTTCAGCTCCACTAATTGCTCATTATTTGAAAGCTACATCATACGAAGGCGCCTTGAAGTATTTCGTTATTCAAATCTTTGCTTCCTTTTTTGGGGTGGTCGGACTTGGTTTAATTTACCAAGAAGCTCAGATCAGTGGGTTTGCAGGAATTGGAGTGTTTAGTATTGATTTCCTGATCGCTTCTGGATTGCTTCTTGGGTTCATAGGTAAGCTTGCGATTTTTTTGATATTCCTCGGTTTTCTTGTAAAGGTTCCTTCCTTTCCCATTCATACCTGGCTTCCTGATGCATCCACAGCTGCACCAGCACCCATTAGCACTTTACTGCATGCAATGATGATCAAAGTCGCTGGAATGCCGGCGTTCCTTGTCCTTCTTATGTTCTATTCGCTTTTCATCAGCATAAATTTCTGGCTCATAATTTGCATCCTTGGCGTACTCACCATGCTTATTTGCGTAATCATCGCCTTCGCTCAAAACGATCTGAAACGTCTTCTCGCCTTTGATAGTGTCAGTCAAATGGGTTATGTAATTCTTGGTTTGGGTATCGGCGGACTAGCAATAACTTCCAACACTCTTTTTGCCGATCCCGTTTGGCTCGTTGTTGCTGCAGGCGGAATCGCAGCGGGTCTTTTCCACTTGCTAAATCATAGCCTTTTCAAATCAGTCCTGTTCTTTAGTGCAGGAGCAATTGAACATGAAACTGGTACTCGTGATATCAACAAGTTAGGTGGATTGCTCCACGCCATGCCCCGTACAGGATATGTTATGCTAATTGGATCTTTAGCGATCGCTGGTGTTCCCTTACTAAACGGTTTTGTTAGCAAATGGATGGTTTATAATGCGTGTATAGCAGCGGGACAGCCTACTTTTGCGCTCATAGCGATTTTCACTTCTGCATTAACTTTCGGAGTTTTCCTCCGCATGTTATGTTCCGTATTCTTAGGTCATGCTCCTGAGACGTATGCTGATGTGCACTCAGCACCAAAAAGCATGGTAGCCCCATCACTGATACTTGCAGCAGGCTGTATTCTCTTCGGTATTTTTCCCCAACTGGCACTTGGATTCTTAATCTATCCTGCAACATATCCACTATTACCAGCGGCAATACCTCCACCGGTAAATCCTTTGATCTGGGTCTCCTTGGATGTCTTTCTACTTGCCACGTTATTGTTCATGGGTCTAGTAGTTGGGTATGTACTCTATCGATTCCGATGGGGAGTTCAACCCGTTGAAGCCGACGATAAGACCATGCCTATGACTGGGGGTGCATTACATGATCCGTATTTGAAAGTGGATGAGGTGAGACCTTCATCGACAGTGTTTGCATATCCTTTCCGATCGTTGTTGAATAGTGTGAGAAAGACTCACACGGGCCTAGCCAACATGTATGTACTTTGGTTTGTCTTATTTGCACTACTGCTCCTCTTGTGGCTATTCCTGGGGTGGATATAATGGTAACACTTGTGGACTTTCTATTCATCTTAGGGCTTTATTTTGCAGCAATTGGACTAGCCTTCTTTTTCAGTTGGGTAGGCGCTTGGGTATTTCGAAAATTATCCGCACGATTACAGGCTAGACGTGGACCTCCTTTGGTTCAACCAGTCGCAGACATTATCAAATTATTTGGTAAGGAACGTTTCATTCCGTGTTTAGCCAATAAATTTCTGTATATTCTTTCACCCTTAGTAGCGTTAAGCGCGATCCTCATTCTCAGCTTTATGATTCCCCCGGGAATCCCTTACTGGCCTGGTCCCCTGTCGTGGGACCTTATTGTGGTTCTCTACTTTTCCGTGATGTTCTCTCTCGCCTTTGTCATTGCAGGATGGGCATCTGGTTCACCTTGGGGAAAGATCGGGGCGAGTCGAGAAGTTGCGATTATTCTCAGTGTGGAACTTCCTCTTGCTATTGCGATTCTCATTCCGCCCCTTGCTCTGGCTCGCGGTGGTTACGGTTTCACACTCTCAATTACCGATGTCATCTTAGCTCAGGAGGGTAATTTCTTGTGGACCGTTCTTCCGAATTGGTTTATTTTCCACTATCCATTCGCAGCCTTAGCCCTTTTCCTGGCATTACTGACGAAATCGTGGATGCGACCCTTTGGCGATATTCCTGAGGCTGAGCAAGAAATCTTTGCTGGACCACTTACCGAATATGGAGGACCATTATTAGGAATCTTTGAGCTAGCTCGACTCTTTCGATTTTATGTCTTCACCGCCCTCTTTGTTGACCTCTACCTGGGGGGAGGCTCGGGTCTGATTTTTCCAATTAGTATTCTAGTCTTTCTCCTCAAGTGTCTCAGCATTACCATCATAATGACAATAATTCACGTAGCTAGTGCTCGATATCGGATTAGCCATGTGTTCAAGTGGTTCCTGACAGTGTGCTTGGCTTTCGCTCTCATTTCCTTGATCCGAATTGTGGTGGGATTCTGAAATGGTTAAAATTACAGCAATTAAGGAAGCATTGAAGGCTCTCTTCAAGCCAGCTACTACGAAATATCCTCATGGTCCGCCCAGTCATGTTCCACCTGGCATTCGTGGACTTCCCCAGTTCAAAGACGATAACTGCATTGGTTGTGGTGCCTGTGCGGTGTGCTGTTCCGCTAAAGCGATTTCCATTGAAGATAAAGGAAAAACTCGCCGACTAAGTATTCATTACCCCAGATGTATATTCTGTGGTCGCTGTGAGGACATTTGCCCAGAAGATGGTATTGCTCTTTCTGATAGGTTTGAACTGGCTGCTTATGATAAGAAGGAGGCAGATGTCTCAATCGAGTTCAAACTAGTTCGATGTAAGGAATGCAATGCAGTTGTATCTACAAAAGAACACTTAGCAAAAGTGAAGGAACGCATTTTGGAAAACATCGATCCTCGAATTGTGGATGAAGTAGCAGCTGATCTTGCCAAGTATGAGAATCTTTGTGTTGATTGTCGGAGAAAGTTAAGTTACCAGTTGAATACGCATACTCAGAAGTATTATTCGCAGAGGTGGGAGACCTGAATCTGATTATTGGACTGATCATTCTTATCATAGCAGTTGCCATCATTGAAATCCGCGATTTTCGGATTGTCACTGTTTTGCTCGGGATTCTCGGTGCCTTTTTCATCATTGGAGCATTTCTTGAAGGGACCTTCATGGAAATAATTCCCCTTGCCATTTATGCAATCGTTCTCGTTCCAATCGCTATTTTCATTACAACGGTTCATACAAAACAATCGGAAGAGCCGCCCCTCATGCACCCTGTTTTTTCTATTGGTTTACTCTTTGTGTTTGGAATTATCACATATGTCATCTCGTTTAACGTTCTGGGTGTTGGTGGGATAGAATGGGTATTAATCATGATTGGGGTCTTTGGACTGTTGACCAAGACCGATTTGAGAAAGAGCGTGGCTAGCTTATCGATTTTGATTTGTTCGATTCATTTGCTAATTCCTGGGTTCGATATTATGATTGAAGCAATGTTGATGTTCTTTTCGAGCATTCTCATTCTGGTGTTGCTAGTATTTGCTCAACGAGTCTTCGTGTTGAAGGGAACGATGAGCACCAAGGACCTGAAGGACTTGCGATATTGAGGTGGAAGATGGATGGGTATTATGAGCTGGGCTCGTGGAAAATCGCCTTGGATAGCTGTCCTCCATGCGGGTGGCTGTAATAACTGTGATATTGAGGTTCTGGATGTATTGACACCTCGATTCGATGTTGAGCGTCTAGGGGTGCTGTGGAAACAAAATCCTCGTCATGCAGATATTCTCATAACGAATGGTTGTGTGTCCAAACACTCGAAGGTCTTTGTGAAACGGATTTTTGATCAGATGCTTGCTCCAAAGAAGGTTATTGCATTAGGAACTTGTGCGTGTACTGGAGGGATTTTTGTTGAAGGAGAAGGGGCAAACATCGAAGAGACTCATACAATTGTAGGTGGTGTGGATACAGCAATCCCAGTAGATGTGTATGTTCCGGGTTGTCCACCTAAGCCCGAAGCGATAATTCAAGGAGTGGCTTTAGCCATAGAGAAGTTAAAGCAAAGTGAGTGAATGGTTGGTTTTTGGTTCTTATTTTCGTTGTTTCATCTTTTCGAAACGTAGAGCTAGGATTTGGGCAGCGAGCGTTACTGGTTCACGAATTGGGGCAACCGGGGGAGCATAACAGGTTTCGAGATCTGCTACTTGTCGAATTGTCATATTTGTTGAGAGCGCAGCGCTGAGGACGTTCACGCGTTGATGGGCACATGGTCCAACGACTTGTCCGCCAAGGAATCGTCCTGTTTCTTTATTTGCTAAGAGTTTGACTGTAACTTCTTCGTCACTGGGATAGTATTCGGCGGTGGGCATCCCTTTGAATTTGCCAGCTAATATTGGGAGGTTAGCACGATCAGCGGCGACACGTGTGGGACCAACTCCGGCGATTTCTAACCCGAAGAGATGAGTTGTTCTAGCCAAGACAACGCCAGGTAGTTCTGCACTACCTCCGGCTGCATTAACTCCTGCTACTTCCCCTTGCCTTAATGCTATGGAACCAAGACCGGAAACGATTGACTGTTGTGTTACCAAATCAAGGTGTTCGGCACAATCTCCTGCAGCATAGATGTCTTTGACGTTGGTTTCCATTCGATTGTCCACCAAAATGCCCCCACGTTCACCAATTTTGATGCCACTCTCTTTGGCTAATGTTGTATTCGCTCGCACACCTGTAGCAACAACCACTAAGCTAGCAGGAATTTTCTCTTCATTCTGGGTTTCTCGATCCGCAACCAAGACATGGGATTTTGCGACTGCTTTTGCAGCAGTTCCTAGTTTGACTGTGACCCCTTTGGCTTCCATTTGTTCTTTGACGATGAACCCTAGCTCTTCGTCGATCATGGCGGGGAGAACTTGGTTGAGGAACTCGATGACTGTGACGTTCAAGCCTAGAGTGTGAAAGGCTTCAGCAGTTTCGAGTCCGACTAGCCCCGCGCCGATTATTGCAACTTCAGTTCCTTTCTTTGCGAGGGTTTGCAATTGTCGAGCGTCTTCGAATGTATGAAGTCGATGAACATGTGATGCATCAAGTCCATCAATTGGTGGAATACTAGGTTGTGTACCAGTAGCAAAAACCAGAGAGTCGAAAGGAAGGGTGTTGGTTTGCCCTTGGTTATCTTTTGTGGTGACATTCTTAGCCTTTATATCGACTTTCGTTGCTTCTGTGTTCAACTGGAGGTCGGCTCGGATGAGTTTTCCAGTATAAAACGAGTTGGGGTGAATGATAACATCTTCAAGTTGGGGTATTTTGCGATTGATGGTATAGGGTAAGCCGCATCGACTGTATTCGGGTAGTGATTCGTTTTGGAGTATTGTGATTTCAGCTTTGCGATTAGTTTTTCTCGCCATTAACGTTGCAGCCGCGCCGGCTGTGCCACAACCAATTATCAGTATCTTTTGTGTCATTTGAATTCAATTCCGAAGAATTATTTTTCTAACCTTGTTGAAGACCTTAGCCAAAAAGATTATACTTCGCCCTGTGTTGTTCAATTTGCGGGTAGGCTTATTATCCTGGGGTGGCAAAGTGGCCATTACAAAGGTTGCTTCATTTATTCAGGGTCCTCCTGAAGCCATGAAGAATGGCTTTTCGTCCACACCAGAAGCTGATTTGGTTTCTGCTCTAATGTATTTACGAACACAAGTGCAAGAACCCATTCCCTATGTGTATTTATCCCGAGTATACGTGCCTTTCTTCTTGGTTCATGCCTTACCAGGTCGGAGTTTAATAATCAGTGGAGTCGGGGAACCTACCATTTCGGTTCGTCACTCCTCAATTCCTTCGCTTGTTCAGATGCGAGAAAAACTTCGTAGTATCGAGAAAATGGAGCTGGTTCCAAAGCTCCTAGGGGAATTTATTCAAACCTTTGAGAAGCCGACTAGTGAATTGATTGTCATTCGTAATGCCATGTTACCAACCATGATTGAAACATTGCGACTACTCGTTGATTCAGCTATAGCACCACCCCGAGAAGATGTTTGTTTAAGCTCACGTCTTTCGACCAAAGAGATTCATGATGTAGGAATTCTATTTCGGAACGAACGAGCACGGCTTGACGACGAACTTGCCCAGTTAGGTCAAGCAGAGATTTTGATTGATGAATTTGTAGATGAACAGATTCGTCTCCTTGATGCCCGACAGGATCGGATGTCTCCAGGGGCGACTCTTCGATGGGAGGCACCACATATTGAAAGTGAACCGGACCCATCATTTTTCGCGGAGGAGCCTTCTCTGGAGTTGGACCAAACAAAGGAACGGATTTCCGGCGAGCTTGTTGGTTTAATTAGCCAGTTAGAAAAATCACTCGGGGTTTCGTCCGAGCAGTGTCGCCGATTAGTTAGTCAAATTCAAACTAAACCCATAGAAGCCGAATGGCATCTGGCAAATGTAAAAACACGTTTACTTGAATTGCAGAACACGACAAGTGCATTTCAAGAGATTATCCAACAAGCCATTAAAAATCTTGAACAAAAAAGCGAGCAACTTCATGAAGCTAAGCTTCAGTCTCAGTGGGGTCAGGAGGAGCCATTGTTACAGCCAGCAGCACCTAGCCCTTCGCCGTTCCCCAGTGGGACAATAACGTACACGCGGCAACCCAGAGAAGAGGAAGCCACTGATGCTCAACTAGCTGAACTAAGCATGGTTCGGGAAGCAACAGTAAAGTTACACACTGAATTGAAGGGTGCCACCAAGAAGCTAAGAGACCAACTTGAAGGCGAGCAGCAACAATTTGAGACCATCAGTGCCCCAGCTGACACATTGCAAGGATATCTGCCACTTATGCGGTTAGTTATCCCGATTTTTGCTGTAAAAATTGGTCAAGGTGAGGGACGATATGGTGTGATTCCTCCACTCCGGCTCAATGAAGGGTCCCAAACCCAATACAGCGTGAAATTTTATGATGACGTTTTTGGAGAACAATTGATTCAGTTGCTTCGAACTGAAATCAGAGCTAGCCCCCTGTTCCGACAGACGCTGGATGACAAAGCTCGCGGAGCGGATTGGATCACTCGACCTTTCAGTACTGAACACGTTCAACGTGGTACTCGACAACTAGCCAATTATGGACTCTTAACCTATGAAACGAGAGAACAAGTAGCTGACTATTGGACAAGCCTTCTCTCACTATAACCCAAAAGATTAGCCAGACCAGGCATCGAGGCTTTGTTGCTGTTGACCCTCTTTGGCTTTCAACAAACGATCTACAACATTCGTTACGCGAGTTTCTGAGAATCCTCGCTCATGGCAAAGAAATTGAATCAACCCGTCCTTGTCGATGGGCTTTGGTGCAATATCATACTCATCTGAGATAGGATGGTCTAAGAAAATTCTTCGTATTTTATGATAATTGGGTGGAAGCTGTTCTAAGATTTTACCAGGCAGATTATCCAAGGTATTGTTTTCCACGATTAGTTTCAACGCAGTTTTCGGACCAATTTGCGGTACGCCAGAATTAAAATCAGTTCCAATGAGAAGCGCCATATCAACCAATTGTTCACGACTGATATTATACTCTGAGAGGAATTTATTCAAGTCGATGAGTTCGGGTTGGAGGGGAACAGAAGTGCCTTTACTAGGAAGTCGTTTTCTTCCAGTAAGAGTGAGGTAGCGCAAAAGTCTGGGGGTCCCAAAAAGGAGTGTATCAAAATCACGGCTTGCTGTGGCCCAGGCATCTCCCCGTTGAACCATATAGGCCGCTTGGGCTTCTCCTTCGCCAGGTGCTTGAACGTAGGGAATGCCCAGGTAAGCTAATACCTGTTGGGCTTCTTCAGCCATTGAACGAGTTAGACGCCCTGTAGCCACTGCCTTCGACCAGGCAGTTTTCATATCCCCCTTCGCTACCGCTTCCTGATATTCGTGTTCTGCCCGAGTCCGTTGCTCCCGACGTTTTTCAATTTCGTCTGATTTCAAATCAGGAGGTTTCCCATCAAAGACGAAAATAAGTTTCAAATCATACTCCGTGATAAGCCGTGTTGTTCGATATAGGAGTCCCACCAAATGCGATGTCACGCGCCCCTCACGATCTTTCAATGGCACTCCGTCAGGTGTCCGAATCAACGCTAGAAACTGATGAAGCTGATTAGCTGCATCCACGGCGAAAGAACGCCCCCTCAATGCCTCTAGGGTTAACACCTGTGGAGTAACAAGGGGCGCTAGTTTAACACCCAAAACGTACACCTTCTTCATCAATCGGATCGATTAATAATCTGCTTCACTCCTAGCATGATGCCTCCATAAAGGTTGTGTCAATGACTCGAAACTCCGGTGAACCTTCTCTCTAGTTAAACGAATAAAAAAAGGGAAAAAGAATTTGATCGAGGTAGCGATGGGTTCTAAGCCTTCTCTTCCTCAGCGATGATGCCACCGATGAGTAGTAGGAGTCCGCCAATGGTGCCTAAGGACAGAATTCCTAAAATGATGAGACCAACACGATGCGCTCCTGGATTATCTCGCCACATGAGAGGTAAGATACCAAAGAGCAGACCGAGTACAGCTAGAGCGATAAAAACTCCACCAGCCAGTAATGCAAACATCATCAGCATTGGATCTAAGAGCATCCACCCGAACATGATGGCAAAGAGAGCAATCATGCCGATGGCGAGGAGCAGGTTGAGGATTCCGCCAATTAACACCAGAGTCTTTGCAGTGTCAGACATTTTTTTCACTTCATAGTTTTTATTGTTTCAACTCTGTTTAAGAGTTGTTTCTGATGGCATGGAGGCGACTTAAAGGCTTTTGGCTAATAATTAGCGTGGAAATCGGCACATTTCATATTTTCTGAATAATCTCGCTGTTTGCCTAACTCAAGATGAATCCTCGAATCGATGTCAAAATTCTTTGTTAAAAAACGATTTCATCTTTTTCCAGAAGTGAAATGTTCTCAATAAGATCGGGTGGATTACCTCTTCGTTCAGCGGTTTTCCACAGAGCCTTGATCATGAATGTGGTCACAGCTGTTTTCAGTCGAGGTATGTCCGCGATTTGGTGAAGGGGAGCATATGTTTCGACAAAAATACTGCAAAGTTGGAGTTTTTCTTTTGTAAACAGTGGGTCTGTGTCCAATATGGAGGCACATGCAACCGCCAGATCTTCGAAGTAAGGACCAATGTGGCTTTCTTCAAAATCAACTCCAACTAGGTGGTCGTGGTGATAGAGAAAGTTTCGAATGCGTGAATCTCCTTTGATGAGGGTTTGTGTATCATTACGTTGGAAGGCAGTATGATACTTGGCTAGCCAAGAGGCAAGGAGTTGTCCGTAGTTGGGGTCTGGGCCTTCGTTGATGAGGTCACAGAGATTTGGGCCAGGAATGTATTCGAGAACCAATACATCGGAGGTGGTTCCAATAACCTGTGGGACGGGTATCTGGTGCTCTTGTGCTGTTTTCAGTACGGACGTTTCGTGGGCGATTCCGGGTTGATGGTATAACTTTGCGATTAGGATTTTGGGTGTTGGTTTTGTAGGTTGAGTTCCGGTGATTTTGAAGACTTCATTTCTTCGGCTGGGGAGCCTTTCGAAGGCAGTGATGGAATAGTCCTCGCCAAGGAGCGCTTTTAGTGAGCTGATGATTGTCCAGGGTAAAGTAGTGGTTGGCATGGCATTGTCCTCAGCGTAATGTATGTGTGTTGGGATGCGATGGGTTAAGAGTTTTCGGAGCGTCAGGCTTGATCAAATGCCAGTAGGTATTTGAGGTAATGAGAGCTTCATAAAGTGTGAACAATTGTCTATAGCGAGTCTAGTTGTGGTTCGATGACAAGATAGGTGAGGTATGAAGAAAATGAAAAAAAATACTCCCCCGTTACTTGAGACGTTGGTGCCGAAGGCGAAGTTTTGGTTTGAGCTGGATGGTGAACTGATATTAGGACGGGGAGGGGCACTTCTGTTGCGTGGCATTGATGAATATGGGTCGATAAGTCAGGCGGTGAAATCGCTCCCCGAAGATGAGTTAGGTGAAATGGAATCGCCCTCGTATCGATTTGCGTGGGGATATCTTCGGAAGGTGGAAGAACGACTTGGCGCGCCAATTGTTGAAAAGCGCCGAGGTTACAGAGAGGGGAGTGGTGGTACGGCTTTAACTGAACTCGGTCAGCAGCTGTTGAAACTGTATGAAAAATACGAAGAGAAATTGAAAGACTTATTAACTCAAAAATGAGATACTGGAGGAGTGTTGGGAAGCCTTATAGGGACACCATTCCTAAATTATGATAGATTTCCTTTCAGGATATGGAGGTTGAGCAGTGAGTATTCCTGATGAAGAAAAACGTTTTGACGCTGTGTACAAGCTTGTCACCTTAGGAGAAGCCGCAGTTGGAAAAACTAGTCTAGTTAACAAATATGTAACTGGGAAATTTGATCGCGATTATCGCCGTACACTTGGTATTGATATAAGCACCTATGATGCAAAAATCGAAAATCAGCTTTTCAAGTTATTAATCTGGGATTTAGCGGGGCAAGATATTTTTCGAGATCTTCGAACCCGTTATTGTCAGGGCGCCTCAGGTGGTATTCTGGTATTTGATTTAACTCGTCCACAGACCCTTGAAACAATTCCTCGATGGGTTGATGCATTTCGTGAGGCCGTAGGACCAGAGCCGCTTCTCATATTATTAGGAAACAAAGCGGATTTAGAGAAGAATCGGAAGGTGACTCCTGAACAGGGATCAAAGGTTGCAAAGGAGCTTGGGCTGTTTCAGTATGATGAAACATCGGCGAAGACGGGACACCATGTTACGACAGCTTTCAATACTTTGGCGAAAATGATGTATAATCACCATACCCAACGGCGTGGTCCCCCATAGTTCTTCTCTGGAAGCTTGTTAATTGCGAGGGAACCAGAAATCCGATTTCTCTGGTAGGTAGAACCGAAAGTTTATCACTGGGATTTTTAGAGGTTTGTTAGTGCGTTGTATATCTTCGACATAACATGATATATGATTCACAGAACATGGAGAAGAAGGGCTACAGAGGTAAAAGCTATGTCCATGATGTCTATACGGAAAAAACAACTCTTCCCCCTCCTTTTGTTGATACTTATTTTTGCACCACTTTTTGTGACACCTTTAGGAATTGGTTCTACCAGTTCGAACCAGGAGGCGAGAAGTGATTCTGTTTCACCTCAGTATGTTGTTTCACGAATTGGGTTGGACGACCCACTACCTCCTGAAGTGATGTATGCACCAATGGATGCAGTAGGAACATATAACCTAATTGTGATTTTAGTGGAATTTGATGACAAAACGCATACTTTCTCTTCAAATGATGTTGAAGTCAATTCGATTCCTGAACTAGATGCTTATTATGATGAGATTTCCTATGGTGCGGTTAGCATCGATGGCGATACGACTGCATGGCTTCCACTAGGACATGAACGATCATATTACGTTGAAGGTACCTCCCACCCTAGTGACCCTAAATTTGAACTCGTCGAAGATGCCATCAATGAAGCAGATCCCTACGTCAATTTTAACGCCTATGATGGCGTTACCATTATTCATGCTGGACAGGGACAAGAGCTGAGCCATGATTGGCAAGATTATTGGTCAAGTGAATGGTCAGGCTTTACAATAAATGTCGATGGGACAACAATTACCCGAGCCTCTGTCAGCCCTGAAGAGAGTTATCCGGGTGATCTTTCAAATGTTGGTACACTTGCCCACGAATTTGGACATGATCTTGGTCTTCCGGACTTGTATGATGTAACACCCGCAGAAAGACATTTTGTGGACCATTGGGGATTGATGGCTGCAGGATCTTGGAATGGACCAGCTGGTCTAGGAGAACAGCCAGCCCACATGATGGGATGGTGTAAGACTGAAATGGGTTGGGTTAATGGCAGCCGATTGTTCGAAGTAGCTACAGATGCTACCACTCTAATTGATCCACTGGAGCTTTCAACAACAGGAGTTCACTTATTGAAAATCCCAGTTACAGCGGATCAGTATTTCTTGATTGAAGTCCGACGTCAAATCGGTTATGATGCCTCTTTGCCCGATGAAGGAGTAATTGTCACATTTATCAACGAAACCCTTGAGTCTGGTCATGGGATTGTACAAGTCATAGATTCGCATCCGCTGACGCCTTCGAAAGATGATGGTGCTTTTGATATTGGAGCAGGTGAAGTCGATTCTTATGTGTCATCAATAGGACAATTTTCCATGATTGTCGAGGGAGAAGTCGGTCAAGCCTATAATGTCTCAGTTATTCGGGCATTCATGGAGTTCCTCAACCCCCTGGATGGAGCCGTCTTTCTATCTCCCAATGTCACGATTGAATGGACAGGCTCCGCGGCCGGACCTGGAATTGACCACTTTGAATTACTTGTTGACGGCACTCTGAGTTATACAGGCATAGGTACAACTTATGATGCGATTGGTCTTTCAGCTGGAGCCCATAATGCTACTCTAATTATGGAACTAGCGGGAACGGGTCGACGACTAAGCATCCAATCTCGTTTCTTTGTCGATCTTGCTGCTCCGGTTATCCACTCTGTTTCACATTTGCCAGAGGTAGCGGGGTTTGGTGACTCGATTATTATCACTTTGGAAGCCTCAGATGACACTTGGATTGTCAATGCTACAATTTTCTTCCAGCGACAAGGCGATACTACCTGGTATCGAGTTGGAATGACCTTCGTTTCAGGAACGCAATGGCGAGGTCTTTTGGGTACATTTCATCCTCTTGACTATCTAGGACAGATGTCAGTGCAATATTATGTGACGGTGACTGATGCCGCTAACAGGACGACAACCAATGATAATTCGGGGTCATATTATTCCATTCCATTATCAGGAATGGGGACAATTGTCTGGGTGATTCTAGGCGCGGCGATCATATTAATCGTGGTTCTCTTTGTGTGTTGGCGATTACAACGACGAAGGAGACAAGAAGCGCCGGAATATGTTCCTGCACAACATAATCCAGCATATAGGCCTCCACCAGCGGATTATTCCCCTCCACCCACTGAAGAGTCACTAGTACCAACTGGTTCAACACGGTCAGGCTTTTGCTATCATTGTGGTGCTCCTCTTACTCCGAATGCGATTTTCTGTGGTCATTGCGGAAAAACCGTTTCGTAATATACAAGAATCTGAAGTCTGCTTCAATTTCGTTGATTCTATTTTGAAGCATTTAGAGGAAATGCTTGATTCAATTCGATAAGGGGGACAACGGCTGGAGCGTGTTGTTTCAAATCATCTAGGGTTTCTATCATTGGGGCTAGGAGACCCAGTTTGCCGGCTGTGGAGCTGATATCTGTTTTTACTTCGGCGAATTTGATGGCAGTGATTGCATCGCCTCCGCATTCATAGATTTTTAGACCACCATTTCGTTTTCGTACTCGGGTCATGAAGTCCTTGAAGTAACCTCCAAAGGTTTCGAAGCGTCGAATGTTGAACGGGCAGCCATTAACCATGAGCAATTGAGCACCCTTCACCACCTCTGTATAGTAATCGACGGTTTTGGGTCCGATTCCTTGGACCTCATATCGGAGTTTCATTTTTGGACCTAATGTCTTGGTGAGTATCTCATCAGGTGTGGTGATGATGATATCTTTCGCGAGATGCACTCGGTCGGGATCATAGAGTCTGTTGAACTGGGCTAATTCCTTTTTGCCAATATCTTGGAAGAATCGTTCGTCATTAACTCCGAAGGTTAGAGATGGATATTGGGTTTTAAGGTAGACGAGGCTAAGTAATGACCCAGCTAGGAATTCTACATTATCATGACGTTGGTAAAGGGCTATGATTTCCAGGTAATCAGTTACTTTTCCCCCAAAAAGGGCGACGACGACTTTTTTGCTGTGATTGATGAGTTCGTTTATTTTTGCAAACTTTTCCATCTCTTTTGCAAAGTGGCGAGATGGGAAGACGGGAATCCCTCGTTGTTTAAGAAACGCCGGAAGTTCATACATGGATGTATCTTTCTTGTTACCACCTCGATGAGCAGAAGGGAAGGCGTCCTGAATGTAGCACACTTGATGTCCAGCATCCCGGAGTTTTTCAACAAGTTGAACAGGAGGGGTATCGTTCAGGTCTTCTGGCACTTTGAGTTCCCAAGGTGCAAATCGGATGTTATTACTCAAGACGTTGCGTCCTTTGATCAGATAGCCAAACTGGGGTAATCCCCAGGAGGTTTCGTTGAAGATGTATTCCCATTCATCATAGTGATCGGGGTATTCGATTTCTAAAATTCGATTTATTGTGTGGGCGTGTTCGAGTGTGGGATAGAAATCCGTTCGCCCTTTTCGAGACTGGTGGGATGCATCTGAGATAGCAGCAGCCCCGGTTTCTCGTAGTTCAATGGTTGTTTCGAGTGCTTCACGAATTCGTCTTTCATTCATGATTTTTCCAGAATGTGACATTACGGAATTGATGTCGGTGCGTTTTAGAATGACTGGACTCTTTTTGACTAATTCGTATCCAGCCTTCCATGCTTCATTCAATTGTGCTAAGAATCGATGCATGCCCTTCACCTTGCCTTTCCTGATGAGTGGGTATGGCGGTATCTCGCTACCTGTTAAACTCCTTTTTTCCTTAAAAGTCATCAGATAAACAAATACAAGCGATATAGCCTATCCTTTTCTTTTCACGAGAGCAGGTCGTCTTCCACCACGTCGAAGTGTTTCAAATAGGTCCCCAGTCTCAGTCCTCGGCGTTTTGGGGATTTCAGAAACATATTTTTTTCCATCCATAATTAAACCACAACTCTGGCAAACCAGCTTTCTTTTGCGTTTGCTCACTCTATGTTCTGCCCCACACCTTCGACAAAATTTTTCAGGCGAGGTTGACTAGATACTTGTCGAGATGGAAGGGTTGGTTCAGTATCACGAACGAATTTGGGTTTCCCTGTCCTTTGCCATGGTCTGGATCGGGTACATGATTCCCCCTCTTGGTGTGACGCTTTGGCCTACTTTTCAACTCTACTGGGGGAATTCCGTGGTGAGCCTAATAATACTTAGCTGGACTGGGGCTGGAGGTGCTCGGGTGGCGTGGTTGATTATGGTGGCGTCGGTGTTGGTGGGCTGGGGCTGGTTTTTGCGCAGCAAGAACATCCGGTACGTATGGTACGGGTTACTCCCCACCCTTGTGGTTGGCGTTATTTATTTTGTCATGGCTATCTTTATGGTGGTGTACGGTGGTTTCTTGGTTCCCTTCAACAGCATTGTTCTCTTCGGAGCGGCCTTAGTGGTGAATCGTGCCAAACCGAGAATCATGCCTAGCAACCGCAAGGCGGAAGAAGAGGACTAAACCGAAAGTATCGTAAGGCAATAAGGCTAACTTTTACTCACGAAGTGTATGTAAAATAAAACCTTGTTGCTTCGCGAAAGTAGTAAAAGGCACCGAAGCGCAACGTAACACCGGCGTTAGAAAAAGACAAAAACCACAGCCAAAAAAGAGAGAACGTCCGCGATAGTGTTGAAGGTGAAAAAGGCAGATTACGTTGTGATCGCTCTGGTCGTTACTGGTTGGTGTGTGAGTGCCTTGTTATGGGGCTTGTACATCCATCCGTCTTCAGTACTCATTCTATATGGTTCCACTGTCTTGAGAGCTTGGTACTCTGCTTACCGAACCTGTTGGTGGAAGAAGAAAAACGAGAGAGACATCGAGGACGGCGCTTAGGCGGGTTTCTCCACCCAATACACCCTTCTGTGGCGTCCCATGCAACTGGCTCAACAGTTGTACCGACAGCACCCACATCCCTTCCTGAAATAGTTTGTCATTTGATTCGGTGGGCAACTAAACAATTTCTTACTGCTTGTTAGCAACTTCTTATTGCTTGCTAGCAGTCATTGTGGTTTCGTCGTCAGCAGATGAATCATAGGTTTTCCCCTGGAATCGACGAAGCAGCAGAACCCCGGCGATGATGGTTGCGATTCCGATGATGCGGATGTAAGAAAATGGGAAGAGCAACAGCGCACCAACCGGAATGAGAATCAAGTCACCAAAGACTACGACGGAGATTACGATGGGGACCACCGTTGACAGTGAGTTGTTCACTGGAAAGGCGACTGAGACTCGACGATGAGAGTAGGCACATTGGAGGAGGAAATAGGCTACTACGGAACTTGAGAGATACAACCAGAATGACCCTCGAGTGACTAGCACAAAGAGTGATACAGGATCTAAGATGTAAAAATACCCCAAGACCTGGATGACTTCGATGGTCATAGCCTTGAGAAAAATCGTGGCGATCCCATAGAGGGTTCCTGCGCTCATAGCAAAGAACAACTCTTTTTCCCGTGAACTTCGACCAAGCTGGGAGCCTATGAAGCCAAAGATCGCAACTAGGATTAAACACAGAATGGTTGAAGTGAGGTACCAAGGAAGGTTGTACACGTCGATAATCCGTTCTTCTGCGGAAATACTGAGGATAAAGACACCCGCAAGTAATCCTGAGATTCCGATCCATTCAAAGCGTCCAACACGTTCATGGAGGAACAATAGGCCAACTATTACGACGACGAGGATGTTGATGTTGGTTAGGGGTTTGAGTTGACTTACATCTCCCATTGAGAAGGCTTGCCATCTGAATACGGCTCCGGATACGGCGAGGATACCTCCGAGTAACCAGATGGGTGTAGTAAATATGGTAATGAGAAGATGGATATGCCGTCGATAGAATGTCTGGGGTGTTAGTTCGGGTAGGGCGTCTAGCCCGTATCGTTGAATGGAGTGTCCGATACCCGATAGGATGCCACTGATTAAGGTTAATAGGGCAGGTATGACGAGCACTCAGAGTTCACCTAAGTTTAGAGTGGGGTTTCTTTTGATGGAGGTTACAAAAGCCTTCCTCATGAAATCTGTTCTGGATTGGTTGATTTTTGAAACGTAAAGATTAACCAATGACGAAAACCTTAAAGGAACTATGTCGTGAGAATCCCCTTGAACCGATAATTGGTGGAGTATTCGATGTTTAGTCGCCGGCAACGTGGATGGATGATTGGACTAGTCTTTTTGGCACTGATTATTACGATTCTTGTCTTTCCCTACCTTTTGATTGGCACACCAGTAGCTGTTTTGTTTTTAGATATTGAACTTACAGTGCTTGTCGTCATGTTTGTCGGTGTGTTCTTTGTTTTGGGTTTGATTTTCTATCTTGGGAACAAATAAAATCGTTCCTAATTTGACGTGAACTACTCCAGCCTAAAAGGCGGAGTTTCCTGCTTCATGCCATCGACCAATGCCGACTAGTCAACAGGCTCTGCTCGCCGTTCCGACGATGTTGCCCGGTCATTGACCTTAGTTCTCGGTCACTAAAACTAGGACCTCGTAGTGAAGTTCTCAATGGGAAATTTAAACTCCACAATTCATATCCGTCCTTAAGGAATGGGGTTTTCTGGTGGTTTTAGATAAAGGCTAATAAGGCGATGAAGCTTAGGGAGATACCACTAGCCAAGTCAGGATTAAGACTTCGTGGATGCGACGTCAATGACGAAGAAACCAGAAAAAGGCGACTTTGGTGATTTAGTTGTCGTTGCGACTCTCGCTAATATCAAAGAGGGGGCGCAACGGATTATTGGCTCTCGAATGAAAGTTATTGAGGGACAAGATGGAGTACGGATTTTTTCAGATGACACTACTACCTGCCCCCTCCAGGTGACAGTGACTCCTTTACAGAAGGGTGTTTATCGGTTGGATGTAGGAAGCAAGTGCACGATTAAAAATTGTGACTATTTCGCAGAATGTGCTCGCCTGGATGCCAGGGCGGCGAAATCCTTGGAGTATGCCATGGCGGAGATTTTAGGCGAAGAAGAACGCATCTATGAAGGACGAAGATGGCGACCGGAACGAATTCGTGAAAGTGAGAAGCTTAAACGCATTATTGATCGCATCATCGATGAGGGAATCTAGCAGAATCTTTTCCGAGTATTATGGGAGAAAGAATGGGATGGGGAAACAAAGCAGAGATGAGGAGGTTCCCTTCGGGGAGCAGAAAGAAAAACCGTGGGGATACGAACGTCCGCTAGCAGAATTTAAGGGATTATTCCTGAAGGAACTTTTCTTTCGCAAAGGTAAATCGAGTTCCCAACATTACCATGAAAAAAAGGACGAATTCTTCTACATTGTTAAAGGTCAGGTTCGGGTTCTCTTGGCTGATAAAGAACTGGTACTTGCTGCCGGAGACACATTACATATTTCTCCTGGTCAAGAACATCGTATTGAGCCCATCCAAGATACGCTTATTCTCGAATTAGGAACACGAATGTTTGGCGATGTGATTAGAGTAGCTGATGACTACGATCGAGCGAGAAGAGAGTAGCAGGAGTTATGTGGATTCGAGCAAGCCAAAAAGGGTTTCTCGTCTTTCAGTGGGTTTGTAAAATTCAAAGGTTCCATTTTCCCAAGTTGATCCTTTGCCTAGCGACGATACGAGTAGCCCGTTATTCAAGGCGACATAGCGAACGGGAAAACGTTGGCTAATGTCACTGAAGAATGGATTGTGTATTATGGACGTGTAGGTTCCGAGGTTGGAAAAGACTCGTCGAATAGTCTGTCGGGACAGACGATCCAATGCAGATTCATATTTTTGATAATTCTCAACGACGGGACCCTCTCTTGAGTCAAAGCGATAAGAGAGTCGAAACACATGTTCGTATTCGACCCCCAGATTCAATTTAATTTTTGTATCAGCATCAGGAACCACTATCCAACCATTCTGTAAGTTGAGAAAGGAAACCGGATTGTTCAGGTAGCGATATTTGGAAGGATCAGGGTTTCCAAAGAGCGTTTCACGAGTAATGTCAATGACTTCTTGGGAAAAATTTAGGAAGGTCATGACTTCATCGAGGGTGCGAATTTGAGGTCCTTGCTGCTCCAGTGGCAGCTGTTGAATCAAGTCTTGAGCCAGACGGTCAAATTCTTTTGCTCGATTAGTGAAATGGCGTTTCTTCAAAACGCCGTATACTGGTTTGAAAGGGACGATTTCAATTTGGGCCTCTAAGTCGGGGAGGTCGATTGAATAGCTGAATTCTTCCGGGTCATAGGCATGTTCAAAACGGAGGAGCAGTTGATGATTCCTACTGAAAATTGTGGCATCCAGATCAGTGCTCCGATTGATGAAGTCGTAAAGCCCAACAAACACTGAATTTTCGGGAAAGGTGATGTGGGTTTCCCATTTAGGCTGCCAACGCTTCGCCCAGGCAAGGACGTCCTGTGGTTCCGAAGGAGGCTGCTCATCCCTCATCAGTTGTTACCTACCAGTTTCCATGAATGACTAACTATTTCTTCAATGTTCCTTTGGTGTGAACCGAAAAAAAGCTTTGGGGGAGAATTGCCCTACCAAAAGTCTTTTGGGGTTCTTTCAGTAGTCAAGCGAGGGACTGAATGTGCAATGACGGTAGTCGAATCCATCAGACGAACCCTCGCCCTCACCCGAAAGGAAATCCAGACCATCATCAAAGATCGCACCGCCATGCTCCTCGTTTTCATGCTACCACTAATTACTATCGGAACCTTGGCTTTAGCGATTCAGCAGAATGATGTACAAGCAGAAACGGTTCCGTTATTTTTGGGATTGGTAGACTTGGATACGACGGACACCTATCCAGGGCTGGATCTTTCTGAGAATTTCACTGCAACGTTGGAGAGTTTGGATGGAGTTACGGTTACGATGTACGTTAACGTATCAGAGGCTTATGAGGCGCTATTTTATACTGAGATTGACGCTTATGTGGTAATTCCCGACGGGTTTGAACATGCTTTGTCTTTGAATTTACCTACGACCGTGAACATTTCGACGAGTAGCACACAACTTTCTGGTCAAAGTGAGGCAATACTTGCGATTACCGAGGCATCATTGATTTTCCGAGCCAATTTGGGGTGGATTCGTAGTGAGATTTTGATTATTCCATCTGTTGAATTTGTGCCCGAGGGTGATACTTGGGCATTACAGGTGGGAGCATTCTTAGTGGTGTTTTGTATTTTCATGGCAATTGCGTTGATTTCGTGTCAGTCAATTGTTGGGGATATTCCGCTCCGACGGATGTTATTAACGCCTACAACTAAAGTTGAGGTGGTCGTTGGGAAAATTGCTGCGTATACAATTATCGGTATGATTCAGGGTCTGCTTCTTCTTGTCTTATGGATTATTGGATTTCAATTGGAACTGAGTACAGACTTGTTGACGCTCCTGGTGATTAATTCATTGATGGCGTTGGCCGGATCTGTGTCGGGTGTTGTGATTTCGTCATTGTCTACTTCCCGGTTGCAGGCCAATCAGGGATTTTTATTCCTACTACTGGGAATGATGGTTTTGAGCGGGATGTTTCTTGATGTAGGTATTATCTCTGATTTTCTTCCCATGAACTTGGGGATGGCACTAATTCGAGAAACGGCATTTAAGGGTCTCCCTCTGATTACGAAAGGTCCGGAGATTCTTCGGATTCTGATGTATATTATGGGTGGGACTCTTATTTCCATGATAGTGATGTGGAGGAAACGGACACTAGCTTAGTTGCGGAGGGTGACGGAGAATGGAGCAATTATCAGATATTCCGGTATTTGTTGAAAAGAACTACTTTGCGGGATCACGCTTCGATGATACTTTGGATTGGATAGAACAACGTAGTGATCGGGAAATCCATGCTCAGATTGCGGGTGTTCTTTGTGCCACTCAACAGGATATTTCAGTTGAAGGTCGGATTCTGGATATTCGCCGAAAAGGTCGCAGACGTATCGCTTTACTCGTCAATACGATCTTAAAAGGACCTGAAGACTTAGCAGGGATGGTTCTGACCATTGGCTCTGATAAAACTGAACGCGAAGAAGTATCTGCACGACAATTGGTATTGATGAATTGGTTACGTCGCAACATTCATGATGATTTTTATTATGATGGCGAGCATATTGACCACGCAGTGAAACGTGTTGAAGAATTAATCCTTTACACTGAGGTGGATGCACGAATTTGGGGGATTGACAAAGAGGGACAACCTGTTGATATTCAAGGGACTATTACGAACGCTAGAATGGAACGTTTACGAGTGGGACTTCTTGAAATACGGGTGGCGCAATCATCAGCGGCGATTAGAGCTGCACCAGAGGTCTTTACAATTGGTGGAAGAGAAACGGCTCCAGAAATCATGCGAGAACTAATGAGCATTGTTCCTGATGTTCTAGCCTTAAAGATGCTGTTTACACCTGCTTATGCCCGAACACGAGATCGAGTCGAAAAAGTCATCGAGGCAGAGAATTTAACGGTAACCGTTGATGATAATTTTGACATTATTCGTGATGTAACCTTCTCCCTTCCTTCAGGTCAGATTATGGGAATAATTGGTGAATCGGGTTCAGGAAAATCCACCACTATTCGAGCCATCATCGGTGACATTATTCCAACTGCCGGGCGAGTGAGACTTGGAGGTATTAATTCAACACAACGGAGCCAAGTGAAACCTATCTTTGGATTTGTTCCTCAAGATCTCGGTTACATGTATCAAAACTTTACACCGCTAGAGAATATCATTGAATTTGGAAAACAATATGGAATCCCAGAGGCGGAATTGGTTCGTCGGGGGAAAATTCTTCTTCGTGAATTAGGAATTTTTGAAAAAGGCAATCAAAGCGTTCAAACCCTTTCGGGTGGAGAAAAACGACGTTCCTCGATTTCAATAGCCATGGTGCATCGCCCACAACTTCTCATTCTGGATGAACCAACTTCAGGACTGGACCCTGATGCTCGAAGTGAACTGTGGGATTATTTGGATTATTTGAACCGTGAATACAATACGAGCATGGTCGTAGTCACTCATTACCCTGGAGAGGGCGAATATTGTGACAAAGTAGGAGTTTTCATGCGAGAGCGAAGTATGGTGGCTTTTGGCAGTCCGTCAGAACTGAAAGCTTCTCTTCCTGGAGGAGGGTACGCAGTGGGGATCATCTTGAATCAACCTCGACCAGGAATTGCCACCCTTCTGAAAGATGTTCCTGGAATCATCCATGTTCTTGAGCGTGGTGAGCTAATCAAAGTGTTTAGTGAAGTACCATTAATGGAAATGGCTGAAAGGGTTTCACGAGCATTCCAAGGACAGGATATCGGTGTTAAGAGTATCAAGCCTAAAATTGGTGTTGACATGACCGATTACTTCATCCTCATTACGGGACGACAATTAGAGGTGTAACACAAGTTTGCGGCAACAGACGATGAAAGGGATGATTCAGAAACCAAGATATCAGGTCCTTTTACTCGCAACCGTCATACTTCTGATTCCCCTAATTCAAGCTGACCTTGCCTCCATAAACCTTGCAAACACTTTCTTGGAAACTGATGAGGCGGAGTCGAAACTCTCGAAACCGTTACTCGAGCTCATTGAATCGGGAAGCGAACCGGATCTCCCCATTGACATTATCGCAAGCCTATCTGAGACCACTGATTGGAGAGCTGCTCAACGAGCGATTCTACAAAAAGCTACGTTGACGAATATCAAGATTTACCATAATATTGTGCACGCCATTTCTCTCAGAACCACGGTAGGCGCCTTACACCAATTAGCTGGTCTTCCAGAAATTCGAAAATTATGGACTGATATCGGATTCCATCTCGATACCAGTGACCATTCTATTCACCATAGTCAGATGGTTGTGCCTAATGGTTATCTTCACCCCCGTGAGATAATTGGAGTTAATCCGCTTTATGATCAGGGGTTCAACGGGTCTCACACGATCGTTTCCATCATAGATACTGGTGTTGATGTGACACATCCTGACCTTGATGATATGGATGACAATGAAACTACTAATGATCCCAAGGTCCTAGCTCAAGTCTCCTTTGCTGAAGGGGATCCCTTCCCCTTTGACTTAAATGGCCATGGAACCTATTGTGCTGGATTAGTCGCTGGAACGGGAGCCGCTTCACAAGGTAACTACACAGGAATTGCGCCCGGAGCTCAACTTATCAGCGCCAAAGTTGTGCTAGGAGATGGCACAAGCTATTCCTCATGGGTTATCCGAGGAATAGAATGGAGCATTACAACGGGAGCAGATATCATTCTTCTTCCGTTCTCAACCTTGGGAATGCCCGGTGACCCACTTTCCGAAGCTGTGCGTATAGCTTCAGAACAGGGTGTCCTAGTCGTCGCGGCAGCAGGAGATCGGGGACCCAATCACATGACAATTATGTCCCCTGGTGAATCGTTGGTAGCCCTTACCGTTGGTGCATTTGATCATGAAACGAACTCTGTCCCTGATTTCAGCAGTCGTGGTCCAACCTTTGATATGCGCACCAAACCTGATCTGATCGCACCAGGTGTCGACATTATATCTTCTTCTCTTTACAATATCCTACCTACAGATATTGGAAACATTTCGATTTCCCCTGAAGACATTGATTTTGACTTGTTTGGATTTGGCCAGTTTGGCACAGCCATTAACGAAAATTACACAATAGCTAGCACTACCGCTGCTTCCGCAGCCCTTACTGCAGGAACAGCTTGTCTACTACTCCAAGGAAGTCGATACGCTACACCAGAGTGCATGTCAATAGCCATGCGCAAGGGCGCAAATCCACAATCTAATGAGCCGAATCTAGAAGGCGCAGGCTTATTGGACGCCGCTACAACATACAACGAGCTGGATTCCCTTTTTGATCCCTTCCCCTCATCATTCCGTGCGCGAAGTGTGGGTCTGGGCTTACCTTATTATGGCATACTGGTAAGTGAGTCCTTGTCAGAAAATGTCACGTTACTTATGAGCGGGTATACGACGGCAATGGCCGCTATTGCCTCAAGTTCAGTGACGAACATGTCGATGTTCCATATGCTGATGGGAATGTTCTATCTTGCAGTCGGAAACAGTAGTGTGCTCCCGTTTGCATTCCTTAATGTTGAACAAGAATTTCATTGGACAGGGCTACCTTATGGAAATTATGTTCGGGCCACAGGAATATTGTCTTATAATGATCTCTTGATAATCCCTCGTATTGAGTCTTGGCAGATAACAACGCCTCCAGCGGCTAATGCGTTTCGTATTTCCTTTTTCCTCGTGAACATTGGCACAGAGAATGTGACGAATATACGATTGTACAGTTTGTGGAATTTTGACCTATTCTCAGGTGCTAGCGATACATCAACTCAACAAGGTTTCTTCAATAGTTCATCACAGCTGTTTTACATACATGCCGATATCCTTCCTCCGAATGAAACATCTCGAGTAGATCAGTACATTGGGGTTAACACCTCAACACCATTTTCCAGTTTTGAGGTTGGACCATATTCGGACGTTAGTGATCGGTTACAAAACGAGACACTAAACGGGAATAGCATTTATGATAGTGATGATGGAGTGGGGTTTGGTACACAGTGGCAATTGGGGGATTTGCCAACGGGAACGAGTTTCTTACAGACTTCAATGACTTTAGGATTTGGTCGGAATTTCTCCGCCCTTCTTCATGGTATAAACGAAACCGAATACTCCACGATGCCCACTACGCTGACGGACCTTTGTATGATTCGAGCTTCTTCGCCCCGAACTGGAATGACTGATGCGACCTATCAAACGTCTGTCATTGTGTTGAATATCGGTGATGAGGGAGTGGATTCCATTGCTGCTTTCTTTACCAATCAGTCACAGCCCATGGGTGGGGCGATTTTTGCTCGTTACTTCCAATTGGGCATCTTTGAACCTTTCCGATTCCAACGACTTGTAGTCAATTGGGTTCCTGAAGTCAAAGACATCTATTTTGCTGGGTGGATCGTCTCTCCAACCCTAGACTTTGACCTTATACTCCCCACCATTCCAACGGATTTGTATGCGCTTGATAACTTTGTCTTCCGGGATGTCTTCATTAGTTCTCCTCCGACGATGCGGCTTCTCATTCCCTCCTATTTGCCGTATAGACCAATGATGCTCCGATTTCCCAATGATTATGCGATTTACAATTTCACACTACTCACTTCAACCCCCATTTTCCACCTCTCAGTGAGCATAACTGAATATCATGATCCAGGTTTACACACACCAATGGATCGAAACGTAACGAATTGGATAAATCCTCCAACAATAACACCCACAGACATTTATGATGTTACCATCGGAACGCAATTACAAATCCTATTCTTCATCCCGACCTTTATCGAATCTGGACCCTACTACGGGAATCTCGTAATAAGCGCTTCCGACGGGTGGGAGCACACCCTGCCCTTCGTAATTAATGTGACTTATCCACAAGGTGTAATTCTTTTTGATTCAATCCATAATCAAGGATTGGATTTCTCGAACCTTGAAGACCTTGATTTCTCAGATTTGGACCTCGATGAACTATTTTCACTTCTGGATGAAATTGGTGACAGTCTACTAACTGGCTATTCTAGGCTTCGAGAATTGTATGCCGAAGCCCAGCTGAACTTAGCTGAAATTCCCCTTATCTCAGAGCTCAATTCTACCACTCTTTCCCTCTTTGACGGGTTAATCATCTGCGACCCTGAAAAAGGATTTACACAAAATGAAACCCTAGCTGTATCAGAATTTATTGATGACGGGTACAAGGTTCTAATTCTTGCCGACCATCCAGATTCATCCAATCATACAACATTGAACCAGATTTTAACAAATTATAATATCCAAATCGGTGGCAGCGTAACCTCTCTGAACACAACCGAGTTACACCCTTCAAGCCCCTTCACCACTGAGGTGAATATCATCTCTACAGAAGAAGGCACCTTACTCACTGAGACGGGGTCTTCCAATATCTTTGCCTGGGTTAATGGCTCAGCCTTTGGCGTTTATCAAAATGAAAGTCAGAAAGAACTCTTTGTCCTCGGTTGTTCTTCCATTTTTTCGAATCGCCTTTTACTGAATTTAGAAAATCTGCAGTTTGCGAACCAAACAATTCATTATCTGTTTCGCAATAAGATGCATCTCAATATTCGCTCGACTGGCGGGAATGGGTCAACGTTCACTATTGGTAACGATGCTGGATTTGTGATCGATGCATTAGATCACACAGGACAGGGCGTGGAGAATCTTACTATGTATTGCGTCTATACTTTTCCGAATGGAACCCAGCAGTTTTTCATTGCCTTCGAAGTCTTAAGTGGCCGATATGGCACATTTCTATTCGCGAATTGGACCGGGTTAGATGAATCAGTAAATACAACAGAAACTTTCTCAATCATCGTCTTCTCATTACCGGGAACCTATGCAAGCACTACAACGTTCATGTACTTCTATTACGAACCCGCCCCTGAAACACCTACCCCACCTCCAGAACCCAATTACCTATTCATCATGGCTCTACAGATCGCCCTTTTCACGATATTGGCAATACTGATTGTTGGAGTATATTTGTTAAACCAATATCGGCGTCGACGACGAATGCGAACACCACCACTGGATGAGTTAATGATTGAAAATATTGACAACACTCTGAATACCACTCATGCACTTATTCGTGAAATGGAATGGACTTTGACTGATCGTCGACTAGACCGTATCGAAAAACTTCGAATTACCTCGGGCGAGCCTGCGAATCGATTAGAAGATATGCTCAAACGGCTTCGCGAACTTGCGAAGGAAACAGGGGTTTGATTAGGATGAGTGAAGACAAGTCACCAATAATCATTGAATTCGATCAAACCTCTGTGAAGATTGGTCGTACACAGATTTTATATGACATTAGTTTCTATGCTCGCGAGCGTGAAATTTTAGGGATTA
>JAEOSK010000071.1 GCA_016840405.1 Candidatus Hermodarchaeum yapensis | reverse complement strand
CTATGGTTCACTCTTTAATATGATGGGTCGTTTTTCAGGACGCCAACGACTGGCGAAACGATTCCCTGAAATCGGAAAGGATGAAATCGGACGACTCGTTGTCGAAGCCCTTGAACCCGGGAAACCAATGAATGTGAGCCAACTCACAGCAGCAGTGAGACGACAACGAGGAACAGCTTCACGTCGGATTGTTCGGGAGAGAATTCAACGATTACAAGAACTTGGAATTCTCAAAGAATCACACAGCGACAAGAAAGCCACCTACTACAAGCTCGCTGAAGATTTGTTGTAGTAGTAAATGACCGATTTTATGGTCACTTTTTCGCACATACTATAAGTTCTCTGACCACACCAGTATAACTTGGTGAGACATTCTATGAGCGACAAAGACCAGAAATCAAAATCGACAGATGCAGAGGAATTACGCGAAATCCTCGGAGCCGTTCAAGAAACTATTCCACAACTCATCGGTTCTCTTGTGAAATCCATTTATTCACCTGATATGGCAAAAAGCATCGCTGAATCAGTAGGAATCCTCTACTCTGACTTGAAGAAGCAGGGAATTCCTGATGAATTAGCTTTGGAAATGACTCGCAGTTACATGAGCATCTTAGACATTAAAGAGCTCATTAGTGAAGGGATTAGTAAAGGAACCAAGGGTAGAGATGTGAAAGTTGCTGAAAAGGAAAAAGACTAAACTCCAACAAGGTTTGCCCTAGGTGATTCCAATTGGATTTTAAGAGAATATCAATATTTGCCAATTGGAACACCTCATCACCTTGGCAACTGCTGAAGAACTTTGAACCAAAGGATTGACGAGAAGATGGCAGCCAGATTAATCTTATCCGTAATCCCTGGAGGATTAAGAATTCTGATTCATTCCTGGAGGGCGATGCGGTGGGGAAAACGTCAAGCAAACAAGAGTGTAAAGATTTTTGAAAAAACCCTTCAAGAACAAGACCTCTCAGAGGAAGTTATCAAAGAACTTTCGGCTGTATACCAGGCTAATGCTGATTTTTTGTCTATTCGGGGCTTATCCCAACTCGCGTTCCAAGCTGTACGCTCGAGACCCCGAAGAAAATAGCGAGCCGCGGACGCTCCTCAGTGCAGATCAAATCCGTCATCCGCCATGATGAGTGGCTCTGGTTAGGTGCATGTTCGTCATCGTCGACATCCGCAAGCTCAATGAATAGTGAAGTGTCCTCCCATTTAGGAGTTTCCAAATCAGATGGTTAAGACTTTGAGCCTTTGACTAGTTCTTTGGTGATGGCGTTCATTGTAAGAACTGGTTTGAGATTGAGATACAGGATGATTAATCCAACTAAGAACAGAATGATGCCTGCGATTTTCAACCAGAGACTGTAGGGACCAAAGGTTGCTAACAGTATCAATGGAGCAAGTGCTACCACGATTGCCCGGATGAGGTTGAAGAGTATTCGTAATTGAGTGTCTTTGATAAGAATAACAGCGACCCATAGAAGAATCAACAACAAAAGAAACACAGAACCTCCGATTGTTAGCCAGATAGTTTCCACTAGTACAATGGGAAACAGAAGATTAGTGAAAACGACGATTAACAGAATCACAATGATAAGGATAGTCCAATAATTCATGAGATTGGTGAATTTTTTCAAATCCATGGTTGCTTTGGTTAGTCGTGTCATAGGATCAGACATGATGAAATCCTCCAATTTCGTGCTCCTTCGTTGGATTTACCCTAAATGCCTTTCTCTTTCTTACGGCTTTATCTAAAATCAGTAATTATGAACTGAAATGAAAACACACATGAAACTAAGAAGCATTACTCACCCTTGCTTTGCCTTGCGTTTTCATACTTTTGGAACCGTTTTGAGCAACTGATGAGCAAACATTTTCTGATTACAAACCGGGCAAAGGCCCTTCGTTTTCAGAAACTCCAATAGATGTGCACGATGTCCCTGTGCATGACAAGATGGGCACAAGAGAATTTCCTCACCTTCATACAGCCCAGAACTACAGACAGCGCACTTCTCAACAGTTTCAACGGTGAACGTATCACGAGATATCGCAGATAAATGAGCGTTACAATTCCAACACGTCGTTTGCTCTGGGGCATTCCATTTCCCACACGAACAGATCAGCACATCAACTAGATGATGTGATGGTTCCCAGATACGTGATGTTGACCGCTTTTCAATAACAGGTTTCCCAGAATCACGAGGACTTAGCCGAGTATGGAGATCAAACGGGGAATCAGTCACATTTCCACCCACACAAATAACTAGACAACAAGCTAAGATGATGAATATGACGAACATAAGAACAAGAAGTTGCATTCCAGGGAAGGTTGTCCCATAATAAGGTGGCATTGGATTCCCTTACTAAACACCCACTGAATAATGGTAAAAAACCGACATATATATTCTTTCCCAGTGGGTTGACCGGGAAAATATTCAAAATGCCTTTCTCTTAGGCCCAGTATTCTGATTGATTGACGAGTTTCGCTATCGATTCAGCGTTAATTCTCGTCAGAACACCTTGTTCAGTAATAAACCCAGTGATGTATTTAGCAGGTGTTATGTCGAATATGGGATTGAGGGCATCTGTGTGTTCGGGGGCAATTTGTACAGGTCCAATCTCACCAGAGGGTAATTGGCCGATAATGGTTCGTATCTCGTTGGCTGGGCGTTTTTCGATTTCTATTGATTTCCCATTTTTGCAATCGATATCAAAGGTGAAGGTTGGTGCAGCAACATAGAATGGAACATCATGGATGTGGGCGAGTACTGCTTTCTCGTATGTTCCGATTTTATTAGCAACATCACCATTGGCAGCAATGCGATCTGCTCCGACTATTACAACGTCGACTAGGTTGTGACTGAAGAGATAACCACAGGCACTATCGACGATAAGCTGATGAGGGATATCTTCTTGGCGTAATTCCCATGTACTTAACCGGCTCCCTTGGAGCCATGGTCGCGTTTCAGACACATATACCATAGCGACTTTTCCTGCTTTAAACCCAAAGCGAATAACTCCCAAAGCAGAGCCTGAATCTTGAATCGCCAATGCTCCCGTATTACAATGCGTGAGAATCCGACTTTCAGGTTTGAGCAATTGTGCACCTTTCTCGCCTATGGATTCGGTCGCCCAAATATCTGTAATGAGAATATGATGCGCGGCTTGGTCAACATTGGAGCGTTTCGCGTGAACCGAATTTCCGCGTGAGGCGGCCTGGAGGCAAAACTCTACTGCTGCACCTAATGTCACAGCTGTTGGACGAGCTTGGGCGATGATTTGACCGGCTTCCTTTAGGCGTGAGAGGAATTCTTTCACCGAGTTTACTGAAATTTCATGAGCTGCTTGAGCCATGGCAAATGCACCAGCTACACCCACCGAACCGGCCCCACGAGTGACTAAATTCGTAATCGCCCTTGCAGTGTCTCGCCAAGTTAGGAGATTTTTCACTTCGAACTTAAAGGGAAGCCATCGTTGATCAATCATCTTCACAATATGATTTTCCATTTGCACAGCTAGTAAATCCAATTCTTGTCCATCAATCTTCACACGCATATACAGCCCTCCAAATGTGGTATTGATTATAACTAGGAAAAAAAAGGGTTTGGGGATGACTTATTAGGAATATTCCCAGCAAAGAAAAAGCACACTAGGTGTACGGTGAATGCTTTACGAAAGAAAAATTGAAGCGATGCTCTTTGACTTGGATGGCACATTAGTCAAGCTCCCGGAAATCTGGAATTTTTTTGATGAGCTACTCGTGGAAACGCTGACGGAATTTAAGATTCCTGTCCCTTCCCAACAGACTCGACTTGATGTTTGGCATTCGGGGGGCGATTTTGAACAGTTGATTCGAAGCTGGGGAGTTAAGGACTATGACGCATTTATTCATCGCTTTGATGTGCTTGATTACGAAAAGAGAAAGAAAATGATTCAGAGAGGAGAGGTTCATCTTTTTGATGATGTCGATGTCTTGGAAACATTGCATAAACGGTTCAAAATGGGTCTTCTAACCAATACGCCACCTGATATCGCCTTGCTTGAACTAGAAGCGTTTCAGTTAAAGCAGCACTTTGACGACCTGGTGATGTTAGGTTCTGTGGAACAAAATATTGCTAAACCAGAACCGGATGGCTTCTTACGATGTCTCAAGAATTTAGACGTTCCCCCAGAACAAGCGGTTATGGTGGGGGACAGTAGTAGTGATATCATTGGTGGAAATCGTGTCGGCATGACAACTGTGTATATTCAACGTCCTGACCAGCCCTACCCGAAGAATATGCAACCACCACCCGATTTAATCATCACTGACTTGCACGAGCTTCTCAAATTTATCTAAAAGGTAAGAAACTTTTCTATTCAGTGGGACGTTGAAGGATTTCACCATATTCGACGAGCGCAGCCATTCCCCGGGCCCCTCTAAGAGGAAGGTGGTACGCCGGGACGCCAGCGAGTCGCAGTTTGAACATACGTTCACGAATCGCCTTCGTAGAAGGGACCGAAACGACGACAATGGGTTTTTTCCGCTGTTCACTGGCTTCAACAATGGCTTGACTCACTTGTTCCGCATCCAGAAGTGGTGTCATAAACAAGGGAATAACGATGAGTCCATCGATTTCATCACTTTCAAGCAGGGTATTCATCGCAAACGCAAATTGCTCAGCAGTTGACGAACCTGTGAGATCCACGGGATTCTTCACTGAGTAATAGTGGGGGAGTTTTGTGTGCAAGCGTTTCTGAAGGGATTCGGAAAGCTCGGGAGCTTGGAGGTCATAATCAACGAGAGCA
>JAEOSK010000046.1 GCA_016840405.1 Candidatus Hermodarchaeum yapensis | reverse complement strand
GCATCCTGGCTTTCTGCGGCGAAGGGATCGAAGACACATATTCCACTTTCTTTGTGGAGGACGAGTAATCGGTTGAGGTTGGCGACATCACTGAAGGTGTCGGCGATGGCTTGGTACTTTGCGAGTTTGCGTCGTCGTTTCGGAAGCATGACGTAACGTCGATAAGATAGCCCAGAACCAAGTGGAATGACTATGACACACACAGCTGCTATGATAAAGAGGGGATTACTCAGGAAATACGAGCCAAATGACTGAACCATCACTCTCAATGGTGTTCCTTCCCAAATAATCGCTTCTTGAGTAAAACCAGCATAATTTTCGTCACCATCAATGTAAAGATAGAAATTGGCTTCCCCTTCTTGGTCTAGTATGCCTTCAAAGTAAACCCATCCTTCAGCTTCAACGAACTTTTCTATTTGGGTTGACACAGCACCTTGCAATATCTCCAAAGTGACCTTCGTGCCCAAAGGAAGGTAAACAAGTCCTTGTTGTTTACTAAATGAAGAAATGAATTCACCTTCGGAGGTTGAAATAAACTGTGGTGAGACAATTCCAAGACGGAATTGGATACGCAACGACCATGAACTTCCGTGGTTGGGAGCAGGACGGAAATCAGGAACCGCATCGTACACAATTACTTGTTTGGGATAGATAGTAATTCTCACGGTTGTCGTTGAGTTCGCAAAATCAGTGGCTGTAGCTCGAATAGTAAAATCATAGGTTCCGGGCGTAGCACCTGTTGTATTGAGCGCGGTGATTTCATAAAGACCTAGTCCAGGAGTAGCTAAATTCAAAGGAACATAACCTGAACCTGGAACGTCAAGAACTACGGTTCCGTGACTAAGATCTTCACCAGATAATGTATCTCGTAAAACAACCCGGAGTATGTTGGGGTGTTGGGGCGTTGGATAGAGCCAATCTTCATACAGTTCAATGTGTTGATACTCAAGGGGTACATCAATCCATGTGGGACGGGGTTGAGGAAGCACGCCTATTAGTCCAGGTTCACCGGGATCAAACGACCAGACTCCTTCATATCCAATCTTGTAGGCATAAATAATGATAATCCCAACATTTCCTTCATGGAAAATGTTTCCTTCGACGGGATTAGTATCTATTGTGATGTTGTAAAGCCCAGCTTCTCCTAAATCTTCGAAGTGTAGGTCGATCCAGTCCAGACGTGTTGCATTTTCATCTTTTAATAGCCAGGGTGTCAACTGAGCACCAGCAAGCGGAAATCCATTATCATCCTTATAGAGAATGGTAAATTCTGAAGTGGAGGTATTGATAAGAGGTTGGGGGTTTGGCTCCCAGTCCCATAGCCCAGAACTGTTATCGAATACTAATCCGTTCAAAAATTCAATATGCGTTGTTCGGCTTTTGATTGTGAACACTTTGTTGTAGGTTTGTTCATCATAATAGTTCTGGATGATGTGAATTGTTACATTGTGCAATCCGAAGTTTATGCCATCTGTGAAGATGTATACTGTGTACAAACCTGGTAAACCAATACCTGCGTGGTTTGCAAAGTCATATCCTTCCCATTCGAAACCACTGGTTTCGTTGATGACTGTTATTGTCGCCCGATCGATACCAAATCCGAATAAATCATGATAGAAGAAGGTGACTTCTGCACGCTCACCGCGAAGGAGCTCTCCACCAGGCTCAGGGTATTGCTCCCCAATTATGAGTGACTGCGTTGTGTGCCATACGCCAAGAGTGGTAACGTTTAATCCCGCTTCTGTGCCGTTTGTCCAAAGGACATTAAGAGTATAAATTCCACCAATCCCTGGTGGGGTCCAAATATCCCAGGGGATTTCAACTAGACCTCCAGGAGGCATTGGAAGAGGATTTATTAAGCCGATCTGAAGATTACCCTTCGGACCATAGACAAAGAGGATCCCGTTTCCGTCTGTGGCATTCTCGCCTCCAGGATCTTGTACATATCCACGAACGTAAGCCGTTTCGAGGGCGTAAAGGTCTGTTACGATTTGATTGGCGGAATCTCGTACTTCAGCATGTATTTCATAGGCGGAGGATTCACATAACACGTTCCATTGACCATTTTGTGCATTATTAATTTGCACCCACCACCCAGTACTCGGTGAATAAACAACGGACCAGTCTGGATGCGGTATGCCATCGAGTAAGACATCGAGAGCTGTCCAATCATCTTCAATAGAAACAAACAACCTTTGATCAAATGCTCCTGATGGGTAGTTGATGAAGAAGCTGACATTCCAATCAACATAATCATTATTAACCCATGCCGTGAACGACGTGTTGGCATAGATATTTTCATAGAACCAGCCTAACCACGTCACGTCATAGGTGATTGCCGGGAATAGGAATTCGACGTCATAGTATCGTGTGACACCGGTCATATTGATTGCTGGTGAATGCCAACCTCCATCCCAGAAACCAGTGCCTGGATAGGGCCAGAGATCAACCACTGCGGTGCTGTTCACTGTCATTCCGACTTCACTGGGATAGGGATGTCGATTAAACACTGCAGCGAGGAAGAAATCATCATCTAAGAAATTCAAGTTAGGCATTGTTAACGAGTACCAGGCGTCTCCTTCATCTTCTCCGTCACCATCAGGGGGAGTTCCTGTATCTTCCATGAGTGCCCAACCAATTGCAGCTCCAGGCATCATAGTGATAGCAAAGTAGAAAGTATTCGCATAAGTCATTGAAGGATCTAAAACAACCACCATCATGCCAGGAGAAAGAGAAACCCAACGTTCTTCACCTCGAGGAATAGTATCAATATAGTCGGGTATCCAAGGGGCAACTTGATTACTCAAATCTGGTTGCGTACCTAAACCTGAGATGGAACTATATTCCGCACCGAATACTGTGAATTCAACATTGCCCCCAGTTGGAGGATTGGAAGGATGTGTTGGTGAATAGAGGTAAATGGCGAAACCTGAAAGAAGAAGTGGAGCCTGCCCGGTTACATTAAATGCCATAAAGACGACTTCGCCCAGATCTTCTTTTTCATCCATCTGCCAATACCAGTACCACCCATCTAGAGGGTTGTAATCTTCTACAGTAATGTTGGATTTCGTTGTGTCGATTTTTCCTACTCGGGTGAAGTTACTGGTGTCGTGGTACATCATGCCTTTGTCAATGTACACAGAATAATCGGTATCATTATCACAATCTGTGAATGTTTGGGAGATATTCCATGTGGATTGAACAACGCGTGGACCGCCAATCCACTGTTCATAGTCAGGAGGTGGTTGAGTTATGGGTTCTTCTTCTGGTGGTAGGACATCACTTGAGCTCGATGTCGACAGGCTAAATTCTTGTTGGGGTGATGAAAAAGCATTAGTTGAGCTATATGGAGCTAGCGACTCATCATTCGGAGCGATCTCATAATCTGAATTTATCCCCGTGAAAGGAAGTATGGGAAGTACAGGTAATGTTATCATGAATAGAAAAAGGAGTGAAATGATTTTGGTTCGCTTCATAGTAGCCACCTTATTTTGGCGAAATGCCAGTTGCAGCCGCAATATCTATGTACTTACTCCTCGAAGAGGACCTTCCTCTTGGGAGTCTACCTAGAGCCGCGGAAAACGCGTTGATAAGTATTTGCCTAGATATTGAGTAGATGAAAAATAATTAAGCAATATACAAGGTATGCGAGCATAGCCTATAAGGGCATCTTGCCAATTAAGAATGGGGTTATTATGCAAGACTTCTATGATTTCGTCCAGAGTCGGAGAAGTGTTCGTAATTATCGTGAGAAATTAATTTCTCGTGATCAAATTACCAGGATATTAGCAGCAGGAATGTGGGCGCCTTCTGCGCATAATGCTCAACCGTGGCGTTTCTTTGTACTGGAGTCCATTGAAAAAAAACGACAACTAGCTGAAGCTATGGGAGCTTTATTTCGACGGGATCTTGAAAAAGACGGGGAGACGGCCGAAACAATAGAATTGGTCGTGAATGAATCTATTGAGCGGTTTTCCACTGCCCCTCTTTTGGTTCTAGTATGTCTTTCAATGGACACGATGGATGAATATTCTGATGAAAGACGGCAACAGGCAGAATTTGTGATGGGAGTGCAGAGTGTTGCAGCGGCAATTCAGAATATTCTCTTGGCGGCTCATGCTGAAGAGTTGGGGGCGTGTTGGTTCTGTGCGCCGCTATTTTGTCAAGGGATTGTTCAAGAAACCTTGAAGATTCCTAGTGATGTGTATCCACAGGCATTAATTGCGCTTGGTGAGCCAGCGGAATCGCCGTTAACACCTCCTCGGCGTCGATTGGAAGAAATTGTGGTTTTCGATAGCGAAAAATAGGATACAATACAATTGTTGGACATTCCTTTGAATTGGAGGAGTCATTATGTCGGTTGTTGCCTTGGCAGGAGGTGTTGGTGCGGCTCGGTTTCTGGAGGGGCTTGTTCGAGTTGTTCCTCCAGAAGAGGTTACGGTTATTGTGAATACGGGCGATGATATGGCGAATTTTATGGGCCTGTATATTTCTCCAGATCTAGATATTGTGACCTATACGTTGGCGGGGATTGTGGATCCTGAGAAAGGTTGGGGGATTAAGGGTGATACAACAAGGGCACTTTCGATGTTGCAGGAACTTGGATTTGAGACATGGTTTACTCTGGGCGACCGGGATTTGGGTACACATATTGCCCGTACAGCGATGTTGCAACAGGGGTGGTCCTTATCAAAAGCTACACAAGTGATTAGTCACTCTTTGGGTGTTCGCTGTCAACTTTTTCCGATGACCGAAAAATGGGTTCCCACCCGGATTGTCACAGATGTAGGGTTGCTTCATTTTGAAGAGTATTTAGTCAAACGACAAGCAAGAGACAACGTTGAGGACGTGATCTTTGATGGTATTGAGAGTGCGGAACCTAGCCCAGGTATTTTGGATGCTATCCAACATGCTGAGACTTTGATTATTTGTCCAAGCAATCCTATTGTCAGTATAGGCCCCATTCTTGCAGTACCAGGAATTAAAGAGGCGATCGTAGAAGCGTCGGCGCCTTGTGTGGGTGTTTCTCCGATTATTGGCGGAAAACCGGTGAAGGGACCAGCGGATAAGCTGATGGAAGGAAAGGGGGTCGAGGTGTCAGCAAAGGGTGTGGCGGAGTTCTATCGCGAGTTTCTTGATATCCTAGTCATTGACCAGAAAGACAAGAGCTTAACACCAAAGATAGAAGAGTTAGGTGTGAATGCCGTTGTGGAGCAGACGCTGTTGACTTCCATGGAACGGAAAAAACAGCTTGCCCGCACGGTTTTAGCAGCTGCCAGGAATAAAAAATCGAAGTCTTAGAGGGATTGCGGAGGAATAATTGCACTTTTATAAGAACGAATGGCTGATTCAGGCGGGAGAAGCTATGTTGGAAGTTTATAATACGCTCACACGGAAGAAGGAACCCTTCAAACCATTACATGAAGGCGAAGTTCGCATGTATTTGTGCGGACCCACGGTGTATGATTCGAGCCATCTGGGTCATGCACGATCCATTGTAGCGTTTGATGTTATTCGACGGTACCTTGAATACAAGAGCTTTGATGTTCGATTCATTCAGAACTTCACAGACATTGATGATAAGATGATTAGTCGAGCAAATGAGCAGGGCGTTACTACCACTGAACTGGCGACAAAGTACATTCAGGAGTACTTTGAGGATTTTGATAAATTGGGCGTTAAGCGAGCGACGGCATTTCCGAAGGCCACAGAACACATTGAGGAAATGATTGCACACATTCAGAAGCTCATCAAAAAGGGCTATGCATATGAAGCGAATGGTTCGGTGTATTTCCGCGTTTCCAAATTCAAGAAGTATGGGTCCTTATCACGACAGGAGCAGGATGCCAAAGAACCTGATGAACCTGAACCGAGTGAAAGCGGGGAAAAGAAGCATCCGGATGATTTTGCTCTATGGAAGGCAATGAAACCGGGTGAGCCATTCTGGGAGGCACCATGGGGAAAGGGTCGTCCGGGGTGGCATATTGAATGCTCGGTGATGTCGGCGAAATATCTTGGCGAACCTATTGACATCCATGGCGGAGGTCTCGATTTGGTGTTTCCACACCATGAAAATGAGATTGCCCAGTCAGAAGCGCTGAGTGGCCGCCCCTTCGTCCGATATTGGATGCATAATGGCTTTCTCACCGTGAATAAAGAGAAGATGTCGAAATCTTTGGGAAACTTTTTCACAATTCAAGAAATCACCGCCAAATACGATCCCGAAGTTGTTCGTTTATTCTTAATTTCCTCTCAATATCGAAGCCCCATTGACTTTAGTGATGCTCACTTGGATGAGGCAAAATCGCGGTTAGCTCGCATCCATAATGCCATCGATTTGCTTCAACGACACACCCAAGAAGCCGTTTTGGCTGAAGCAGATAATCCAGCAAAGCCTTCGAATGCAGATGCTGAACTTTGGGAAGGGCTGAAAACACTACACACTGAATATGAAACAGCGATGGATGATGATTTCAACACGCCAATCGCCCTTGCAAGCTTGAGTAAATTTTTGTCTTTAATGAATACAATTCTAACTGGAACCCAAACAATAACAGCAGGAACATTACTGAAGACTCGTGAGGTTTTGGATGCTTTAGGTGAAGTGTTGGGTTTGTATCGAGACCGAATGGGAGGACCTGCGCAGATAACTGATGAAGCTACAGTGGATGGATTGGTGAAATTGTTAATTGATTTGCGTGCGCAGGCTCGCAAGAACAAGGATTTCAAGACCGCGGATCAGATTCGAGCACAGTTGAAAGATTTGGGCATCATTCTTGAGGATGAAAAATCTGGAACAGTTTGGAAGAGGGCGTAAAAATGAAAGCATTGATTCTTTCTGCAGGATACGGGACCCGATTACATCCACTGACGCAATATCGCCCAAAGGCTATGTTGCCACTACTTGGCAAACCAATGCTCCATCATGTGATTGACACGGTTCGAGAAGCCGGTTTAACGGAAATTGTGGTAGTGGTTGGTCATCAGCGCGAGCAGATTGAGAGCTACTTTGGTGACGGCAAACACATGGATGTGAACATCAGCTATGCACTTCAAGCTGAACCGAAAGGTGAATATGATGCAGTGTTGGCAGCTGAAACGCAGTTGGCCGATGGGGACCGATTTCTCATGACTGATTGTGACATTATCACCACTACTGAACGATTCAAGGAAACGGTGCAAGCTGCAAAAGCTCATGATATGGCCTTGTCATTAGTTGAAGTGCCAAACCCCTCACAATTTGGAGTCGTTGCCTTGGCGGAAGAAGAAATCACCACTATTGTTGAAAAGCCTGCGCCAGGAACTGAACCTAGCAATCTAGCGGTTGCAGGTGTTTACGTTTTTACGAACGCGGTTTTTGATGCAATCCGAAAAACCAAGGAATTAGAAGTGGGAATTCAACAGCTCATTAACGAAGGACATACAGTTTATGGAAGTCATTCAAAGGATCCATGGGTTGATGTGGGTCGAACTTGGAACATCCTAGAAGCGTCACCTGTCTTGTTTGAACGTATACGTCAAAATAAGCGAGACCGAATTGACGCTTCTGCTTCTATTAGTGATGCCGCTCACATTATTGGTGACGTTTGGATTGGACCAAGAGCACGAATATTTCCTGGTGCAGCCCTAGTTGGACCAGTCTATGTTGGTCCTGACGCCATTGTGGGAAACAACTGTCTAATCCGTGATTACACCGTGATTGATTTAGGAGCCAGCATTGGCTTCTCCTGTGAAGTACGAAATAGCGTCTTGATGCCAGGAAGCCGTATCGGACACCTAGCCTTTGTCGGGGACAGCATTCTTGGCTATGAGGTGGATATTGGTGCCAGTGTGGTGCTTTCGAATTATCGTTTTGATGGAGCAGAAGTTCAGGTTATGCTACGAGGACAACTAGCCTCAACACATACCGATAAATTTGGTGCGGTCGTTGGTGACACTGCAAAAATTGGGTGTGGAGCGGTTGTTTTGCCTGGGAGGACAATTGGTTATAATTCATGGATTGATCCCGCTGTGGTCGTAAAAACTGATGTAGCCGACAATATCCATTTGCAATTAAAGCAAGAGTATCTTGAGAAAAAACGTCGGGGTCCTACTTGATAACCGGTCCGAGAGCAGTTTTTGCATCTTTGAGTAATTTTTTCGCACGCTGAACAGAGAGCGCTTCTACGGTAATCCGAATGAGTGGTTCTGTTCCGGAAGGACGGATGAGTACCCAACTTGAATCAGCAAAACTGACTCGGACACCGTCCAAACGGTTCACGTCTTCGATGTCAGTCCACGTGTCTAAGACCGTAACAATTGTGTTCATTACTGGGCGTTTCTTATCATCAGAGCATTTTACCGAGGCGCGAAGAAGATGGGTGGCTGGCAGGTCATCGACAAGTGAACTTAGCGGACGCTTCGCCCAATCTAGAAACTCGAGCACTTTACAGGCAGCTAGTGGTCCATCGGGGCATAAGTGAACTTCAGGAAAGATGAAAGGACCAGAAGGTTCTGCCCCCATAACGGCATTGTGTTCCTTTACAAGGTTCGAGACAAACACATCCCCTACCTGAGTGCGTTCAACTGTTGCTCCATGTTTCTTAGCCACATGGTCAACGACACTGGAACTAGAGACAGTTGTAGCAATTACTTTGCCACCACGTACTGAAAGATAGAAATCTGCCATTAATGCGAGCAGGGTATCCCCTGCTAGTACGCGACCTTTATTATCAACTGCAAGGAGGCGATCAGCATCCCCGTCATGGGCAAGCCCTACTTCAGCTTTGGTGGTTTGAACGATTTTGCTGAGATCATCTAAACGAACGAAGTGTTGCCATTCTGCGGCCGCAGCACTTTGGATTTTGGAAGGCCCACAGTTTCGAGCATAATTTTTGCCATTGGGAGGTGTGTTGAGTATTTTGGTCACGGCGTTGAGTTGTTGAAGTACTTGTGGAGTAACTAGTCCTCCAACACCCAGAGCAGCATCAATTACAACTTGATGTGAGGTATTCACTTCACAATTGTCGAGTAGCGCATCAATATGAAGCGGAATTGCATCATAGGAGCTAGACTCGGTAAATTCTTCCCAAGAAACTGCCTCCGCTGTGTCAAGAAGCTGTTCGAGTTCGTGTTGTTGTGGAATCGAAAATCCTGCACCATCAGGATTATGGAATTTAAAGCCGTTGTACTCCGGGGGATTGTGGCTAGCTGTCACAATAATGGAAGCACTCATCCCTTCCTTACCAGCTGCATAAGCAATGGTTGGCGTGGGAGCCATACCGGTCATTCGCACAGGGATTCCACCTTGTAGAAGACCTGACATAAGGGCAGAGGTGATCATGGGACCAGTCGTTCGATGGTCATGACCGACCATGATGGCGGGATTCTTAGTGTTCTTGCGAAGAAATTGTGCTGCAGCTAAACCAACACGGATAGCAAAAGGCCCGGTTATTAGCTCATGAACGCGTCCTCGAATACCTGAGCTCCCAAAGAGTGACTGAGGAGGGGATTTGGAGGGCATTAATTCATCACCATTTTTTACTCACATTGTTTAAGATGCTTTGAGGACATGATCAATCCAATCTAATCCTAGCTTTAGAAGTTGTTGAGCACGGATTTTCTTTTGAGCTTCAGCAAAGCACCGAAATACAGGTTCTGTGCCGGAGGGTCGAAGCAGGAGCCATCCATCATCAAATATGATTTTGACTCCATCAAGTGTAATTACCTTTGCATCAGTGAAATGTTCTTTGACTTCACGTATTGCATGATTGGTTACCACTTCTTTCAGCTCATTGGGGCAATCGATGGCACGTTTGAGTTGGTGATATTGGGGAAACCCATCAATGATAGTGCTAAGTGAGGTTTCATGTTTAGCAAGATGTTCCAGTAGGTGTATTGTGGCTAGACCACTATCGGATAAATAATTAAGGTGGGGGTAGATGGCTTTTCCTGACTCTTCGAACGCGAAGAGTGCTTGATGTTTTTTTACTGCAGCTACAATCGCGGGGGGCCCAACGCGACTGCGAACCACGCGTCCATTATGTTCAGTTATAATATCATCAACTAGGTTGCTAGAATTTATGGGTGTGACGATGGTTCCACCTTTGTGACGCTGTAATTCTATCTGAGCGAGGAGCGTTCCAGAAATATCACCCATAAGTGCACGTCCTTTATCATCAATGAAGAATGCTCGATCAGCATCACCATCGACAGCTATTCCAATATCGGCTTTGGTTTCTTTGACCATCTTTGCTGCTTGTGAAAGGAGTTTGACTCGTAGATTGGGTGAACGCCCGGGATAGAAAGGGCTGGGCTCCATGTTGACACCAATGATTGTGCAATTTAGTTGTTTGATAACTTCGACAAGCCAAGGGATGGCAGTTCCATTGGCTGCATCAAGTACAACTTTGAATTTGCGCTGCCGAATAAGATCGACGTCTCCCTGAGTGAGGACTTGGTCAACCCAATACTGTCCGACATCGCTGATGGTTGATATTTTTCCGGTGTTCATCCAATTGACTGGAGCCGGATTGGATTGAGAGAGGCGTTCAATTTTTTGTTCGAATTTTCTATCAACGGGTGCTCCGTCATTTCCAAGTACTTCAATGCCGGACATATGGGCGGGAATATGGCTGCCGGTAATTAGTATTGCACCAGATAGTTTCTGTTGGCGTGTATAGAAGCTGACAGCGGGTGTAATGACTTCTCCACCATAGAGGACATTTGATCCTCCTGCCATCAAGCCACTAGCAATTGCGTTTGAAAGTAGAGGACTACTAGTACGGTTATCATGACAAAGGAGGAACGGCTGGTGGTTGAAATTGATGGCGACACTTAACCCGAGTTGCCATGCGATTTTGGGGCTCAATTCTTCGGGTACACAGCCTCGAATGCCACTGGTCCCAAACTCGGGTACCCACGCCATATTGATGGTTCAACCTCCTGCTTTCTATAAACCATTGGGTTGGGCTTTAAAAGCTCATTTAAATAGCCGGTATTTTCTTCCAATGCACAAAGCAAAGAAGTTAAATCTGCAGACTGTGTAAAGGGGGATAGATGCGGGTCATTAAATCGGCAAATTCCCTCGGAAGTTCAGAGACAATGGACGAAGACCATCTTGCAGCAGTCATTCGTGAATTCGGACGATCAATGCGAGAAGTAACCGGAGGTCTTGACGATGCTATGAACCGGTGGGAATCTGCCCATCGAAGTTCCCTTCGCCCCATCCGTGTTATTTTAGGTTCATTATCAAAAATCAACTATCTCCGTAACGTTGAAGATCTTGGGAAACTCAATTCCTTTGATGGCATTGTCGAACGAGCCCTCACTAAGAACATGGGCTTGTTAGATAAAGTGCTACCGAAAGTTTTAGCCCTTGCATCAGATTTTGAAAGTTCCATTCGCAAGATGCGACTCATAGAAAAGCGCGTTTCGGAATTACAGCGCCGAGGAGCAGGATTACTAACACCCGAAGGCTCCAACGAGCCACGTGTGCAACAACTTGTGGAAAACGTTGACGCCTTGAGCCGAAAATTAAAACAAATTGTCTGCATGTACGAGGATGAATACTTGTTCCGCATGAAGACAATCAGGAATATTGAGGAGCTTCTGGACCCGAAGGAGCTGTATACCAGTCTCCTGCTTTGGACCATGGAACCCTATCTCGAATCGGAGCGTATCGAAACGATTCGCAAAGAAATTGGCACTCACATTGAAGAAACGCGTTCCTTAGTTTCTCGACAGAACGTGCCAACAAATATGTTCTAACTGCAATGCTTTGATGCGTTGAGTATCATACATATTAATATCCGTTCAGGTCATTTTGATTTTTTTAGAGAGGAGTTTGCAATGCCACGGCTTTTTGGAACTCAAGGGTTTCGTGGGCTAGTTAATGAGGAGCTAACAGCAACCGTGGCACACGATATCGGGCTTGCTATGGCGAATTATTTAGGACAGGAAAAAACTGTGGGTATAGGCTGGGATTCGAGAATTTCGAGTGAGATGCTGGGACTAGCCTTCAGTGCTGGTGTGATGAGCGGGGGGTGCAATGTTCACTTATTGGGCCTCGTTCCAACTCCACTGCTCTCCTATGCTATTCCGCAATTAGAATTCGATGGTGGAGTAATGGTGACCGCAAGTCATAATCCACCAGAATTTAATGGAATCAAATTGTGGGGAGCTGATGGTGCATCCTATACAACAGAAATGGAAAGGAAAATCGAAGCCTTCTACTTCGCTTCAAAAAAATTGCGAGCACCTTGGCAGAAATGTGGTCACCGCATTCCATTTGATGATTACCGACCCAAGTATGTCAAGAGCCTAGTAAAACAAGTCAACCGAAAACGCCTTGAAAAACGCCAATTTCACGTTGTGGCAGACTGTGGTGGAGGCGCTGCATCTAGAGTTGTACCGATGCTCCTGAAATCAATTGAAGCCCAGACCGAACTTCTATTTTGCGAACCGGATGGCTCATTCAAACACCGCCTACCTGAACCCACTCAAGTTAATCTCACGAAATTAATTCGCCTTGTCAAAGAGAAAGATGTTGACGTGGGGATGGCGTGGGATGGAGATGCCGATCGAATAGTGCTTGTATCTGAAACAGGACGGTATCTGATGGGTGATCGAACATTTGCCTTAGCAGCTTTTCATAAACTGCGAAACCTGAAAGAAAAACCAAAACGCATTGTCACGCAGGTTGCTACAAGTGATGTTATCCGAGATGTTGCTCAGACAGTAGGTGCCGAGCTTATCCAGACCTGCGTTGGTGAACCCAACATCGTCACAACCATGAAGCAGGAAAATGCTCAAATTGGTGGCGAAGAAAATGGTGGGGTAATATACCGTGGGTGGTCCTGGACTCGAGAAGGGATGCTGACAGCTTTACTGATTCTCGACTTGTTGGCTGCTGAAGATCAATCACTTGAAGAATTTGATCGTCAATTCCCTTTCTATTTTCAAATCAAAGAAAAAGTGGCCTGTGCGAACGCGTTGAAACAAGACCTTCTAGCCCGGGTTGTATCGCTTGCTCCCACAGATGCTGATTGTGAAACCATAGATGGTGTCAAATTACGTTACACGGATGGCTGGGTATTATTACGTCCATCAGGAACCGAACCCATTTTCCGAGTCTTTGCGGAAGCAAAAACAGAATCTCGCGCAAGAGTACTCATTGAGAATGGGTTAAGTCTTGTTGAAGATGCGCTTGAAGAAATAAAAGAACCTTCCAAGGAATAATTGAGTTGATTGATGATGCGATTGTTAATTTTTCATGGAAAACTCTCGTACAAAGCCACAGAACCGGTGAAGATCAGTGTTCGAGAGGACGCCGACGAGGGCGATTGGGTAGAATATGAAGAGGGGCTCACTGTCTTTTGTGCCGTTGAAGCAACAGATGAAGGCCGATTATCAGAAATTACTCAAAAAGCAGCTGACGAGATTCAACTAGTCGCGGACCGAGTAAAAACCAAAAATATCGTCTTGTATCCTCATGCACACATTTTTCCCCGAAAACTTGCCAAACCCAAATTTGCAGTTCGAATACTACAAGAACTGTCCAAGGAACTAGAGCAACGTGGTTTTACCGCCTCTCGCACACCTTTTGGCTGGTATAAGTCATTTAGGCTCTACTGCTTTGGACATCCTTTAGCTGAATCCGGTCGGACAATCGACTAGCCATTTCATTACCTAGATAATTTTTAGAGAAGTCATCTCCAACTAAAATCAATTTTATTGTGGAGGGTGAGCAAATGCATTGGTGTGTAAATCGACCAGGAAAATCAATTCCTGGGCAGAAACCTAAATCAATAAATCAAAATGATGCTCTCAAAGAGCTTGAAAGAATTCCACCAGGAACTGGTACTGATTATTTCATTGGCTTCATCAATGAAAAAGAAGAAACAATACAATTTCTTAGGTATGCGCCTGATAACTGGTTAATTGACATCCCCATACTCGAGAATGGAAGGATGACTCATTCACATCAGAAAGAGTTGAAGTATTCTGAGGTCAAACAAGTTGTAACCGATTTCTTTAAAGGAGCAAGTCAAAGGATATTTGGGCAGCTATTCGAGATTAAATAAGGTAAAAATAAAAGTATCGTTTAGAATTAACCGGAACTAAGTAAGGGTATTCCTTCACGCACTTTTTTCGTTGATTAGGTCTAACGATTTGGCTAGCACAGAGTGAGAGCATAAGACTTTTGTAGCCATGAGGTATGCTCCAAACAGGCTGTTGTGGACTCAGCTGGTTTAATAGCTGACAACGACTGCCGTGAGCCATCGAGATGATTGAAGTTTGCCATCGAAACGAAAAAGTGGTGGTCGAAGTAAAGGTTCGACCGGTCGTGGAGCTACAATCCAGTGTTCTCAGTGTGGAAAAGTAGTCCCACGTGATAAGGCTAAAAAACGCACGTCACGCGCATCTTTTGTAGACCCGCAGATGGCACGGGAGCTTCGGCGTTCAGGTACATTCTTGCCGAGCAGAAGTGTTACCAAATGGTTTTGCATCAGTTGTGCTGTTCATCGTGGAGTTGTGACTATCCGAAGTCGAAAAGATAGGAAAGGGAGATAGTAGATCCCACTCCAATGGAAGATTTCTTTTCAATTAGGATGGTTAGCTGACAGAGGGGTTCATTATGCAAATTTCAATTTTGCTTGACGCCCCGCGGACACGAACTGATGATGAGTTTCTAATCCGAGATGTTCCAGGGACAAGTGGTCGGCTTGATGTTGTTTGTAGGATTCTAATTGCCGCTTATCGAACCGTCCCAATTTTCACATCTTGTATTCAAGTTAATGCAATCCTTGGAGGACCACCTCATCCTCCCCTACTTCTTCGAATTGATGATGTGAATTCAGGTGAATTTCCTGAGAGTGAACTTAGTTGCGCCTTAATTATCAAAGGTCTTCTCCATAATTATCGAACTACTAAAACAGAGAGTAGCAGACAGTGGGCACAGTTTTCTATAATGGCAAAAAGCTTTGATGATATCCTCAAGGAAGGCGCTTCCTCATCAAGTCAACTCCTTTACTTAGTTGAGAAAGGGAAACCGTTAGATCAAGTAAAGATTGATTTTGACCAACCTATCACGCTCATATTAGGTGATGACCAGGGATTACCCACAGAGCATGAAAAACTCGTCCGTCAGTACCCTGTTCAGGAAGTGAGCATTGGAACACGAAGCCTTTTGGGAAGTCAAGTCGTAAGTTTATTTCTACTCGAGATGGCGCGGCGTAAAGAAGCGAAGCGTCCTAATATCAAACCCTGATAGCGTAAATAGGAACGGGAAGCCATGATAGAAAATTCCGAGTTTATTCAAGCCATCGAAACATATTCTCAGCATCCCACGAAAGCCATGAAGCGGCTAATCAGCCGAACAACCCGAGATAATTTGTGGTTATATGTGTTGACATTATTGAAAGAGAGGGATTACTTTGCTTATGAACTTCGAGGCGCGATTCAGGAACGATTTGGCGTTGAAATGGCTTCAGTGACAGCGTATGTTTTGTTATACAAACTAAGGCGAGACAGATTGGTCCAGTTGAGCGAAGAACGCCGTGAAGGCAAACGTCCCACTCGAAAATATTACAAGATAACTGAGTTAGGTCTGCAAACTCTCATTGAGGCTAGGAATTTTCTTCGCCTTCTCTCGAAGACGCTAAATGATTTTCCAACTTAGATAATGCCCGGTATGCCGCAATTGTCCTTTGAACAACGGTTATGTGAGCAAGGATTGCGATCAGAATGACGCCATATTCCAACCAATAGATTATTCCGAAGTAACTTGGTGGTGGAAATAACAATCCAATTCCTGTGAGATATTGTAATAGAGTTGCTACCATAAGTATGATTAGTCGTTCAGGACGTTCAGCAATTCCCACTCCCAATTGTTCGACACCTGCAGCCTCTGCTCTAGCCCGCGTATAGCTCACGAGTAGGCTCCCGACAATAGCTAGAATCCCCCAGAAGGTGGAAGACCATCCACCCAAAATAACTCCTATCAGAACGATCGCATCGCTGTAGCGATCACAAACACTATCTAATACACCACCAAAAGCCGTCGTCTTGCCCGTTGCCCTAGCAACCGCACCGTCGAGGGCATCAACGAAGCCCGATAGGAGGAGGAGAAGTAAAGCTAGCGCCAGTTGTTGTTGAATGTACATCCACGCTGCAAAAGTCGCAACAACAGGTCCAAGGAGGGTAAGGGCATTCGGTGGAATCTTTGATCGGGCAATAACTCGGGCTACTGGTGTAAAAGCTCGTTTGAATTGTTCTTTGATACGTCCTATCACTGATTTTGCTCCGTTTGAATTGGGTATTAGCTTGTGTGTATTTGCATATAATAAGTGTCTTTGCCTTGATTGCACAACTCGAAAGACTGAAAAGCTAGTATTAAGGAAAATAGCTTATAGGAAATAATGGACTGTTAGTTTTTTTGGGAGCCCGTGATAACGTTATGCAAGAGGACCTCCGAGAAGTTGAGTATCAACCAATTCCTGTTCGCAGTTTATTGGTTGAAATGAAAGACCTTAGTGAACTCATGATAGATCTAGCCTACTCGGCTGTAATGTTCAATGACAAAGATCTTGCTGAAGAAGTTATGGAAATGGAGAAGCGTGTAGATTATCTCGGTTACTTGTTGCAAATGAATGCTTCTTTAGCGGTTCGCGACAAAGACGATGCTGAACAAATTGTAAGCATTATGAAAACCGCTTCAGCCGCGAATAAAATTAGCGATGCGGCGGCCGACATCGCAGGACTTGTTTTACATGATATTGGTATCCCTGGAATTCTCTGGCTTGCTGTGAGTCAGGCTGAGGAAATTGTTGGACGGGCTACAATCCTTAGTAAGTCCATCTTGATTGGAAAGACCCTAGCCGATGTGAATCTCGAAGAAGAAATTGGCTCCGATATCATCGCTATTCAACGTAAAGGCTTGTGGACGATTAATCCACCTGAATCCTTTCAATTCGAAAAAGGTGATCGGGTTAGTGCCCGAGGCTCAAAGGAAGGAATTAGAAAATTACAGAGGTTAGCTGCTGGTGAGCTTGAAGAGATTGCTTAAAACACCCAAAGGCGAGCAGACCCCCGAAGAACGCGTTCTTGCGATGCTTATCCAAATGAAAGACACCTCTGAATTACTCATTAACTTAGCCTATACTTCACTCTTAACAAACAACAAGGAAATCGCAGAAGACATTTTTGAACTTGAAGAGAAATTTGATCAGTTTCACACTGATTTTGAACTCAAGGTTTTAGGATTAGATCTTCCAGAAGGCGAAGAAAGACGTCGGTTGGGTCTCATTCGATTGGGCGTGGCTGCCGAAAATTTGTCGGATGCAGCGGCTCAAATGGCAGAAATTGTCCTTCGGGGTGTTGATGTACACCCACTCATGAAACTTGCCCTCCAAGATGCTGATGAACGAGTGAGCCGACAAACGGTTGAGCCAGACTCGAT
>JAEOSK010000019.1 GCA_016840405.1 Candidatus Hermodarchaeum yapensis | reverse complement strand
GCTCATATGGGTTTAAGGGAATGCTTAGGAAAGTAATCAAAAGTAGTATAGTAATTCTTGTGTGTATTCTCCTCCCTTACCCGGTTGGGTTATTGACTCACCCGTCTAGTCAACGATTTATAATTGGCAGCGAAGCACGAAAACCCTACGGTTTCGGACCTAAACAAATTGTGGCGAACCGGATATTCTATGAGTCGAAACATCTCCCTTTTTCCGAATCAACTTATCCTTTCGATAATGATGAGGTAACCTATTCACTTGATCCACCGTCACACGATTCAATTGTTATTAGTAATGATACTGATTTTGGACAGCAAGGGTGGCCAGGTTCTGGCACTCAAAATGACCCTTATCGCATTGAAAATCTAATAATCAATGGCTCCGTCTCAACCTTGTATTATTTTGGTATTAATATTCACAATACAAGCGTATTTTTTGTGATACGTAATTGTTCTATTCTTAATTGTCGAAACGGAATTTCTCTGAGTTATCTTATCAATGGATTGGTTGAAAATAACACTTTTTCTTCGAATATACATGATGGTATTCGTCTTACTGGTGTAAATCAGTCCTCAATTGCTAACAATATTTTCAGCGATAATAATTATTCAGTAAAATTACGGATGAGCCACCATAACCAAGTTGTCAATAACACTTGTCAAAATACTAGGGCAACTGCAATTGACCTATACAATTCATCCGGCAATCTCGTAGCTAATAACACATATGCAAGAAGCAATTTGGGTGCGTTTTATGGTATGAAATTTGACGAGTCCAACATGAATACTATAACTGGGAATGTAATACAAAAGTCTGAATATTATATTGACTCTCCACAGGTCCTAGTAGAAAATAATACAGTCGATGGTGAAGACCTCCATTATAAGTTTGGAGACCAAGGTATTCAAATTTCAAACGAAAAAGGACAATTCATTCTTCTCAATTGCACTAATATCCGAATCGAAAATTGCGAAGGATTCATCCGCACTTTTAATGGTGCAAATCTCGCTTTCTTCAATAATACCTGGCTATCACGATTCCGTGATATGACAATTTCTGGGGGACATTCCTTCACAATTATTGGAGAACGGTGTTTAGGACCCCACGGGGGAATCTCTGTATGGCGTGGAGAGAATCATACAATTCGTGGAAACACCTTTGTTAATAAAGACTGGGGAATCTGGGGATACTATTTGCATAATTGCTCAATTTTGAATAATTATTGTTATAATTGTACAGAAGCAGGAATTCAAGTTGACCAAAGTGATAACATTCTGATAAGTGATAACATTTGCACCTTGTGTGGTAGAGGTATTACGATCTTTAGCGGTGATGGAGCAGTTCTAGTGTTAGCTAACCAGTGTAATAATAATGTCTATGGCATACGCATCCATTTTGGATGGCCAATAGGAACCTCTCCAAATTGGGATTTACCGTTCTTTTATTCAATTCAGGATTGCCAATGTAATGATAATGCGATGGCGGGGATTTATTTGTCAGGGGTAGAATACACACAAATCTTGAACAGCCAGTGTATGCGAAATGGCTATTCAGGAATTTCTCTTTACCAAAGTAATAACATAACTATAGCATCCTGCAACTGTTCCCAGAATCAAGATATTGGCATCAATGTACACGGACAGAATAACACGATTGTCAACAACAATATTTCCCTGAATGCCTATCAGGGATTACTATTACAAAATAGTAGTCAGGGTACCCGAATCCAACTCAATATCTTCGACGGGAATAGAATCAATGCCGCCCTCTATGGACTGGATACTGTGACCTCCTTTAACTATTGGTCCAACTACACCGGATATGACGCCAATAACGATGGAATCGGCGACCAGCCCCACCTCATCTTCTCCAACGAAGTTACCACATATTTCGATCCCTACCCCCTCATGAGCCCAGAGAACCGCGAAGATATAATGCACCACTTCCTCTTCCTCGAGCCACTAAACAGCACAATCTTCATCACAGGCATACTATTCACCATAATCATTCTAATCATCACAATATCCATCACCATCCGACGCACCAAAAAAACCCCCTCCTAAAAACCAGGAACACAGACCCAACTCCATAGGGGGGTGGGGGTCACACAGGGGGAGGGGGGATAGAACCTTGAATGAATCTCTGACTTAGTCGTTAGGACCCCGATCCCAATAGGCGGCATCGACCCATCGACTCGCAAATTGATCGGCGTCTTTCGGATAGGTATAATCGAGTTTCTCGGCAACCTCTCTAGCTATCCATCGAAAAAGCTGCATAGTATTGGCTAGTGCTTGCCAGACATCGTCTTCATCGTAGTGTGCAAAGGCACTGCGTAGTTCGGCAATAATTCGGGGGTCTGCCCATCGTTCCATGAATCGGCCTCTGAACCACGTGTCATAATCCTTGTCTTGGGTTACTCGAGCGTGCCATTCAATTAGTGGTAGTAGGCATCGACCTTTCATAAAGGAGTCAAGGCATGCTTTGCCTTCCCATAATTCGCCGCGTCGTAGTTTCTTTGCAGTCCATACTGCGTGATACCAGAAGTCATTCACTCGTTCAAGAAATTCGTGTTCGGAGGGGAAGTGCGGGGGTGGTGGTTTGATGGCGTGATATTCTTTGAGAAAGTCATCCATCATATTTTCTTTGTCAATCAATACGCGAATTCCCCGACCTAAGACATCACGAGTTTCGTTGACGAGTTCAGGTGTCACGCCATGTTTTTGGACTTCACGAACACCGTCGAAGGGATCTACGGCAAAATCAACATCTAATCCATTATTATACAATACCCGGCGCTCATAGGTCTCACCAGAACCTCCAGCTGTTGGTTCAACAAAGGTTATAACTGGATTTCCAAACTTGCTGACCCATTCAGCTGACTCAATAAGCTTCTGAGGTTCAGTTGAATAGATTACAATATCGAGGTCAGACCATTTATCAGCCGGTGCATCAGTCCGCGCACGAGACCCAACTACGATTGCAAGGCGGATATGATTCTGAGTTTTAGCCCATTTGGCAAACTGTTTTTCAACCTGGTTATAGAATTTAGTAATCTCGATTTCATCTAATATCATGGAATCACCTGATTATTGGCTAGGAATTTTATCAGATTGCCTGTAGCCTCATTCAGCCAACGTCTGCCATACTCCGCCCATTTAGGAACTGCCAACATGGCATTCACCGCATACAACATTTCGACGGCGTAACGGGCACCAATAAAGAGGTCGAGATGGTCTAGTTCTAAATCAGAGATTGATCGCATTTCCTGATATCCTTCGAGTAAAGCCACTTTGAATTGGCCTTTCGCTTTATTGTCTTGCCATGAGGATAAGGGTACAGCAAGATCGTCAATCCAGTAGCCAAAGGCGGTGTCATCGAAATCAACGGGGCGGATTTCACCGTGATACCACAGAACATTCCCTTCAACGTATAAATCAGCATGAATGAGCCCAAATACATCAGGACCTTTACCCAATATCTCCATAACCTCTCGAACCCGGGTGGTGATTTTATTGAAGGGGTCCCGATATTTCTTAGGTATATTTGCCCAAAGTTCTCTTGCTGGGAACCTGAACAAACCACCATCCCAAAAGAGTCCATCCCAGTCATGGTGCTGCCGATAGAATCCCTTGGGTGGCTGCCATTGGCTAGTATGGTTGTGAAGCTTGGCAATCACTCGACCTAGTGCGTGGAATTGTCGGGGTCGGATATTTTTTGTTAATTCGCGTCCTTTCACCCAGCGAAGGAGGGTGGCGTATTGGGGTTTGGGGATTCCTGGTACTTCTGTAATGGTCACGAAGGTGCCGTCTTGAGCGGGTATTGGTTCAGGAACAATCAATTCAGTATCATGACAGAGTGCGCCTAACCATTGCATTTCGGATCGGATGGCCTCGAAGGTTTGATAGCGCCATTGATGGAGACGGAGGAGGTAGTGGTTTTCCCAGTATCGTCCATCTTCAGGCTCTCGTAGGGCAATGTTTCTTGTGTCAATCTGGTAGGCTGTATTACCTGAGTAGTTGAGGAATTTGACTTTCGCTTTGGAAAGCCCGTAGGCTTCAAGCGCTGCTTGAGCTTGTGTCCGCAATCTCCGTAAGAGACCCCGATAGCTGAGGTCATCGTAAGGTTTCAAGACATCACCTTCACTTCAGGCATTAGTTCAAAATAGTCGGCAAGGCGTTGCGTTTCAGCTTCAATATCATCAATTTTAGATTTTGTAAGGGAAACAAAGGGCTCTGCGATCACAATAACTTTCTTGGCAGTGCGTTTCTGCTTCCACGTCCCAATAGCCCGTCCATCAAAGAGTATGATCGGAGCAATCCATGCTGCTTTCTTAAACACCTGTTTATAATGGGTCTCATCGACGATGTGGGTTTTGTCTTTGTGCCCCAGCAGAAAGATATCAAAATGTGGGAGTAACCGAACGGGTTGAGAGCTAATCTTAATTTTCCGAAGAAGGTCAAGATCGTTTGCGAGAATCCAGGCTGGTTTTTCGTTGATGGTGATTTCTATTAGTTGTTGTGAGATGCGTTCCCAGATAGGTTTGACGGTGTTCATTTTGAGTCCTGACCAGGCACTGAAGTCTTGGGGCGTTGCGGGACCATAACAACGGAGGTAGTTGGTCAGAATCGTGTTTTCTGCCGTCTCCTGAGTGACACTAGGTTGTTTTGGAAGCCATTGGTCGGTTCGAACCAAAGTAGATTTTCCATTCAAATCCGGACCAAAGCAGACTTTCCCTTCATAGGCAAGAAGTTTTGTGACGATATAATAACCTGTATCAACCCATGGACGTACTTCTGGACCTAGTTCCTTTTCTACAATATCCGCCATTTCATCCCGAGTCACGGGTCCTTTTGAAAGCGCTTTTACTACTGTCTGATTAATGGCTTCAAAATCATGTTGAGCAGGATCTATTTTGGAAATTTCACCGAATTCCCGCATGCCCCGCTTCTCCAACCATTCCTTTTGCCGTGGAATCCGAGGTTTGATGATGGCTTCGAGATAGGCGGGAAACTTGCGTGTCAAGATATAATGGGCTGTACCTCGCATACACCATGTTCGGAGAAGGCTTTTCGAGTCCCAGAGGGCTTTGTTGACATCGTTTGGCTTCAATCCATCGACCCGTGCCCAGAGCTGAAGCTGGGCTGCTGCAGGCATTTGTGCCTGTATACCACAGACTTGTTCCACGACTGATACAAGTTGAGTTCGTGAAGCCCGATTGGTGAGAAATTGACGATCCATTCGAAAAAGGTTGACCTGTTCTTGGGAGATTTCTTCAGTCATGACAGGAACCCCGTGGATGATGTGGGGATGAGGTAATTCTTTGAGTTCAAAGGTTTTGTGTTATATGTATCTCAGCGTAATCAACATGGAATAGCATTCTGGGGGAGTAACGGTTTTCAGTGAATTTGCGATTTTTAGAAAACACCAAGATATCTGAGTAGACCGAGAATATGGTAGATGATGGCAATTATTGTTCCAACAAGACCAATCCATTGAAGGATTGTAGTTAAGCGTTGATAGGGATTGAGTGTTGTGACAGGAGAAGGTTGATAGTCTTTGGGAGCGGATTTGGGTCGTTTTACACCTTTTGGTCCAAATGCATCTACTTCAGGGTAAATTTCGACTTCAACGACCGCGCGTGTAATTATTTTTGATAAGCTATGAATGAAATCATATCTTTTCATATTGAGTAAATTCGCAGCGGTTGTTATACGGGTTGGGCGTGTAATGGAGGCAACAAAACCAGCGACAATTCGACCTTTACCCAATTCGTTCCATTGACTAGCTGCAATCCACATCCCTAGGAATACGAAGATAAGAGAAATGGAGAACCAAGGGATAGTCAAGAGTAATAAAATGGAGAAGGCGATAAGGCCTGCTATGGTGATGATTACTCCAATTCCTATGATGATTGTATAACCTTCAGTTAGTCGTTCAAGGTTTTTGCGATCTAGTGCCATGTGAACCACAGAGAGTTGTTAGTGTTTGGGTTTGTTTTCGAAGTACGCGTTTATTTATAATTGTATCTATAATTTAAACTATTTAGTATTATAAAATGCGAACTAGAAAACCCATAAAACAATTCCCATGTTCCCTGCTTGGGGCATTGTGTCTTCGAGTGAGGGCTCTTTTCTTGGAGGAACTGGATATTGTACTGCTGTTGCTATGAGGTTTCGACGAGTAATTGTTTCTTTGGAGAGCGTAACTTGGGATACTTCATCAGTTGGTGACCCAGAGTCCCCAATTCGAGTAAATGCTCCTTTTGAGCCCAGATGCCAGGTAATGAGTTTCAGGTTATCTGAACTGGTTCGAACTGCTGAGACTAACTTTCCTGATAGACTTATCAAGGCATTATCATTAATGATGCCAGCCTGATCGCCACTATCGCTAAGCCGTGTAATCGTTTTTCCATCATCACTGATTTGCCATGCAATTAATTTGAGACGTCCATTCCCAGCTCGCCCCGAGGTAATAATATGTGGGTCAAGATAGTCAGAACGGATCATGGTTGCTTTTCCTGCTTGGAAACCACTATCACCTAGAACCTTGATTTTTCCTTTAGACGAAACGTTCCAAACATAGAGCTTGAGTAGGTTCATGTCAGTTCCTACGGAGGTAACTAGCTGCTTACGATTAGTGATTACTTGGACAGAGATTTCAGAGATTTTTTGGGATGGAATGCTTGCTTCATCTAATCGCTGGAACGTTCCGTCTTTTTTCAAACGCCAACTTATGAGTTTCAAATTGTCTTCATTGGTTCGACATACGGTCACAAAAATCGTGTTTGAAGCCATTGCTATTCTAATTTCGTTGACCACGTCCGGTTGTGGACCACTGTCAGCAACATGTTCAATCTCTCCATCTTTCTGTACGGTCCAACTAGCCAATTGTAGATTATTCGAAGCGGTACTATATGCGGTGATAATTTTCTTCCTCCGAGCAAGGTCAATAGTGGTGACCGCCGGTCCGTCATCACCACTATCACTTAGCGGCAGAATCGATCCATCTCGCTGCACTTGCCAGCTTATCAATTTCAGTCTTCCCTCTTTTGTCCGGATGGAAGTTAGAAGTTGGTTCTCTCGAGTTTTTGCTATAACAAGTTCTGTAGCAAATTCATTGGTGTCACCACTTTCCCCATATCGTTTTATCAAAGGTTGCAACATCAGAATAACCCCGAAACCTACTGCTAGGATTTCTTTTGCGTTCTTAACACAAAGACGTTCGCAACATATGTTAAAAATGCAAGTATTGTTATTTCAAAGGCAACTTCTGGGTTACTGATTCAGCAAATTCTACAATGATATTATCATAAGCACAAAAGCTAATTATCTAAACTCAGCATACCAGATGCCTACTCAGAGCATTTGAGGCGTTCTCATGGCTAAACGTGCTGGTCCAATGGACATTTACCCGCTACTTCCCCAGACAAATTGTGGTGAGTGTGGGGAGGCAAATTGCATGGCATTTGCGACAAAGGCAGCTGAATACACGCTTGGGATTAAAGCGTGTACGCCCTTGTATCGTGAAAGAGAATACGCTGACAAGCGAGATAAATTAGAAGAGCTGATGCGGCCACCCGTCCGAGAAGTGGTTATTGGGAGTGGTGAACACAAGGTTTCGATTGGCGGTGAACTGGTTCTCTACCGGCACGACTTGCGGTATTTGCATCCTACAGCGTTCTTTGTGGATGTGGCTGATTCAGCTGCACCTGAAGAAATGAAGAAGCGTGTGGGAGAAATTGAGAACTGGACGTATGTGTATATTGGCATGGATTTGCGCCTAGACGGCATTGCATTACGTTCAGTATCGGGAGATCCGAAGAAATTTGCTGAAGCAGCCAAACGATTGGGTGAATTAACCAATTGGCCAATTATGTTGTGTTCGTTGAATCCAAAGGTACTTGCGGCAGGTGCACAAGCGTTACAATCCAAGCGTCCCCTTCTCTATGCCGCAACGACTGACAGCTGGCAAGAAGTGTCAGAAATTGCTATGAAATATCAACTTCCTGTTGTTGTTTATGCACCCGGTGACTTGAATGCATTAAAGTCCCTAGCTTCTACTTTTAATCAGATGGGACTTGATGTGGTACTCGATCCAGGCAATGAGTTTAGTGCAGCCTTAGGATCGACGATTGATGATTTCACTATGTTGCGGCGTGCAGCGACTCGGGAGGGTGATGAAGGTGTTGGTTTTCCGCTCCTAGCATCTCCGATTTCTGTGTGGGGAGATCATAAGGAGGGAGAAGCAGAAGAGCTGGCGAAATGGCAAGAAGTGCTGGCTGGAGCTTCGATGATTATCCGGTATGCGGATATCATCGTGTTGCATAGCCTAGATATGTGGGTTCAGCTGCCACTAACATTTCTTAGGACGAATCTCTTTACGGATCCAGTGAAACCGGTTGCAGTTGAACCTGGGCTTCGTGAATTCGGACATCCGACAAATGATTCACCGGTGATGTATACTTCGAATTTTGCTCTCACCTATTTCACGGTTGAAAGTGATATCAAACAGGCTGGGATTGACGCCTATCTGGTCGTAATTGACACGGAAGGGCTGAGCATTCAGTCTGCAGTTGCAGGTAGAAAACTTACTGCTGATGTGATTGCTGAGGCCATCAAAGAATCTGGCGTAGAAAAGAAGGTCAATCATCGCATTCTCATTAGTCCAGGCATGGCTGCGCGTCTCAGTGGAGAAACCGAAGAAGCATCAAAGTGGACAGTTAAAGTGGGTCCAAAAGATTCCAGTGGAATTGGCCCGTATATCGGAGATGAACTCTGGAAAAAAGAGTAGCAAATCTATCAGCGTGTTGCCAGATCTTGCGCATATCTGTAAAGGATTTGTTCCTGACCGCGCGTCTCGATAGACCCTGAACGTTTCTCTCGCACCTCATTAATAGCTTCATCAGCATTCATTCCTTCACTAATGAGATATGCGGCTAGTAATGTACCGGTGCGTCCCCAACCCATGAAGCAATGGATGGCGACGGGTCTGTTCATAACACGATTTGTGTTTACGAGTTCGACAAAGCCGTTGATTTGCTGAAGAGTTGGAGTTCCATAGGGAGGCACAGGATAGTAGTGGTATTCGAGTCCAACATCTTTGACGAGGTCTTCGTTAAGGGATTCTTCCATGGCCGTAACAAGAACTTCGATGCCTTCATCTACGAGTCGTTCCAGGTCTTGTCTTCCTCGAGGCATGCTTGAACCCGCAAGAACACCAGGAATTAAATAACTGAAATTAAGCATGAATAGCCTTCCGTTTAAGTGAGCGTTTTTCGGCTGATGAGGAATTCCGCAATCCCATAACCGAAACTGGGATCACCTTTGAGGGTGAATTGGGAGACGATTTCGTATATGTTGGTTTCTCGTCCAGGTTTGGATTGGCGTGGAGGATAGATCATGGTTTGGAGTTTCATTGAATCGAGTTGCCATTTTTTCTTTTGCTCGTCGGTGAAATGGATAGTATAACCTTGGGGAGTTACATCATCGTATTCGAAGTGGATTTTGATTGAAATGTCGGTGAGTCGTTGGTTTCCAACTAGACTTGACAAGAATCCAGCCGTTTCGAGTTTGTCGCCCATGTGGAGCTTGATGATGTTAATGGTACACCATGAGAATTGGGCCGCAATCCAGTTCCATTCATCAATTGCAGCGTAGTCGCGGAGTCCCCATGAATGATCACGGTGACCAAAACATTCGATTTTGTGTTCTGTACCGTTGGCAAGGCGAATCGTGCCATCGACGAAACAGCCTTGTTCGTAGTGTTCTTGTTCGAGTACGCCTTTTCGATAGGATTGTGTAGAGTCGTAGGCGAAGGGATCAAAGCGTCCAGCAAAATCGAGGCTAGCAAACCGTTTACCGTCATCAAAGTGAATTCTCCACAGTTCATTGGGTTCAACTAGTTCGAATCGCAGTTTCCCATCATCAAGAGAGTCGAGTTTGCCTGGTGTGGGCAGGGAGTTTAGGTAGATGTCGGTTTCGCCTTCGGTGAGAAAAGCAACGAGATAGTCCCGTTTGGGAACATTGGGATATGCGGAGATATAGAAGAAGGCACAGAGTTTGACTTCGGGATCATAAAACTGGAAGTAGTAGGATTCCTTCCAGTCAGGTATTGTCTTTGGATTGTGGAACCCTTCATCTGATGGTGGAACTTCACTGGACATGATGTGTCACGTCTGTTAATCGAGGAGCTCGTAAAAGGAAGGATCTTTATCACATTCTTCTTTGCTGCGAAAGAGTCGTGCCCAAGCGGGGTGCCCCATTGAATTGAGCATCAACTCGATGTAATCGCCCACGAGGTTTTCGTCTAATCCCATGGTGACTTTGTCGGTGATATTACCCATGTCAGTGAAAATGTAGAACCATTTCAAGAAGACGGAGGATCCAGCTTTCAGACGTGTGACGTCGTCCCATTCAGCGAATTCAAGGTATAGTTCAGTTTGGACATCAGTAGCGAATTTCTCTAGGTCGGTGAGGACATTGAAAGGCGTGGTTTCGATTTTATCACCGTAGCGTGTGAAAAGGGCGAATTGTGTGATATGGTCGGTGTAATCTTCAGGTTTAGGAAAGAGGGTTGCAAAATCCGTGAAAACTAGCTCTTCCATATCTTTCAGGACGAGAGCAACGGAGAGATTGGGGACAGGGGATTTTGCTTCGGTGTCATGCCAGTCCCAGATTAGTCGAGAACCATCATAGAGGGGTGAGAATTCTCTGAAGATGAGGACTTCATTATCACTGATGGGATATGGACCCATTTCATGAATGCTTGCTCGACATTCGCAATAGGAGAGAAATTCAGCAAGGTAGAGTTGGGCCATCGTACGTTTGAGCTTGTTGACCTGATCTTTATTGATTGGCTGTAATTCTTGCTTGACCATATCTAATATCTTGTCAGGAAGAACTTGGGCAGTATCATTATTTTCAGCAGCTAAAGGCGTGTCGCTATCATAGTAGTTGTTGGCCATGCGATACCAGAAATCAATCATGAATTTGGCTTCTTTACGGCGTTCAGGGGTTTCGTTTTCAGCACCGCCTGCATCGAAAAGGTCTTGCATCCGCCCTAGTCCCCATAATCCGATGAAAGCCCAAACTCCCAGTACATTGGGATAAGCAGCCAGCGTTCGAGATCGTTGCCCGATTTCTTCTGGTGAAATGTGTTCTGCTAGTTGTTTAAAGAGGTTATATTGGTAGCCTCGGTAGATTTGAGCGCAAGCAACACTGTTGTAGGCTGTAACAGGAAACAGTTTGGATTCGAGGGCCGTTCGTTGAGAGAGAAGGTAGGTGCTGGCGGCACTAGCTCGACGAAGTAATGTATTAGCTTTCTTAGTACTTATATCTCCAATCATAGATATTCAGCTCGTGGAGCATAAATGATTAGCTATCCATTAAAAACTATATCACATACAAATTCTTGTTTGAGACAATAACTGATTTTCAAAAGTCGTGAGAAAAATTCAATAACTCAAATTGAAGATAATTCACGGAGTTTATCCAGATAAGGGGTTAAGGTCCCGGTTGATGATCGGAAACCAAGGCTCATTTAACAAGGCAACATCGTCGGAACGGCGAGGAAAGCCTATAGACTAGTCGGCATGAGTCGATGGCATGAAGCAAGAAACCCCCTCCTTCAGGCGGGTGTAGTTCACAATCGCTCATCGAGTGCGCGAAGTTGTTCAAGCATTTTTAGTCGATCAGTGATATCTCGGAAGATACCACGGAAGCCAAGAAGTGCTCCGTTTTCATCAAATATAGGGCTTCCGCGTGCTTCAAGAGTGACATCGGAGTGATCGCGGTGGACAAACTGGATGACGAGTGTTCGAATGGGTCGTTGTTTCTCGATGAGTTCAGCGAAGGTTTGTTGTGCTCTTTCGACGTCTTCGGGTCGGAGAAAGTCACACGGTGTCTGTCCTAGGACTTGACCGGCGGAGAAGCCTAGAATATCTTCTACGGCGCTGTTGCTGTAGGTGATTGTCCCTTTGAGATCGAGTTCCCAGACCCAATCGGATAAATCTTCGACTAAGGCGCGGAATTTTTCTTCTGATTCAAGAAGCGCAGCTTCAGCCTTTTTGCGTTCGGTGATATCGGAATATGCCGCCTGGATGGCAGGTTCCCCTTCGTACTCAATGACGTTGGCAAAGATTTCCACCCAGCGAACACTTCCGTCTTTTCGAACCAATCGGTATTCATATTGGGGAGGTGCTGATTTTCCTTCTAGCCTGCGTGTTACGCGGGTTAAGACCAGTTCTTGATCAGAAGGATGAATCAGATTCTGGACTTTCTTCGGTGACATGGCGAGGATTTCTTCAACACTAAATCCAATCATTTTGGAAAAGGCTTCATTTGCGAAAAAGATTCGTGGGGGGTCACCCTGGGAAATAACGATGCCATAGAGGGATTGTTCAACGAGATTCCGGTATTTCCCTTCTGATTCTTGTAACGCCTGTTCAGCTAATTTTCGTTCAGTGACATCAATGCTGGTGACTTGTAGGGCTGGTTTCCCCTGATAGTCGATTTGTTTGACATAGGATTCGACCCACATAGGTCCGCCATCTGGTCGGAGAAGCCGAACTTCATATCGATCCGGAACTGGTTCACCTGCAACACGGTCTTGCATCCGTTGTTGAAGGATCTCAATGTCTTCCGGATGAATCAAATTCCAAAACGTTTCTGGCGGTGCACCTACGATATCCTCTGGTGTTTTTTGGAGTTGATCCATCAATTGAGGATTCGCAAAAACAATACGACTATCTTGAAAAATGACAATCCCTTGTAGAGATTGATCGACTAGTGCACGGTACTTGGCTTCAGATTCCCGAACAGCTTCTTCACTGCGCTTCCGATCAGTGATATCTTCCAGGTTTCCTTCATAGCATTCAATATTTCCTTCCCCATCTCGAACAGCACGGACTGAAAGTTCCACCCAGATAGTCTTTCCATCGTCACGCTTGAATTCAGTTTGAAATCCCGTAACAACATCTTCTCGCGCGATGATAACTTCCCATTGTTTTCGAGCATTTGGATCGGCATAGAAGCTGGAAGCATTTCGTTCAAGAAGTTGGGCTTTTGTATTGAACCCAAGAATTTCTACTAGCGCAGGATTGCCATCGAGAATAGTTCCATCTGGCATTGTACGGTAGAGTCCGATTGGAACGCTATCGAAGAGGCTTTGGTATTTTGCTTCAGCTTCCTTGCGCTTACTGATATCACGTATAACTCCGATGAATGCAGTAGGGTTTCCTTTAGCATCTTTGAGAAGTGCAGCATTTAATTCAGCTGGATAAGGAGTGCCGTCACGACGAAGTAATGTATATTCTAAAGTTCCAGAACGTCCTGTTTGAAGGGTTGTTTGTAAATTCTCCATCGCTATTGGTACATCTTCTGGATCAATAAGCTCGAATGCACTGACCCCTAACAAATCCTTTTCATCCTCAATCCCATACAATTGTAATGCCTGTTGGTTGCACATTATTACTTTGCCTTCCAAGTCTGTAACCGTAATAGCGTCGGGTGATGTTTCGACCAGCGTTCGGTATTTCTCTTCACTTTCTTTGAGAGCTAGCGCTGCTCGTTTCTGATCGGTGATATCCTCCAACGATCCCTCATAATAATGGACTGCCCCAGCCTCATCTCGAATGGCTCGGAAAGTATCATGAACCCAAATAACTTCGCCATCTAATCGTTTGAATTGCACATCATGACCGGTTACGATGCCCTCTTGACCGAGAATTTCTTCGTAATGCTCTCTTTCATCACGATCGACATAGAAGTCAGAGGCATTCAAAGCGAGAAGCTCTTCTATATCCTTGGCTCCAAGTAATTTAATGAGTGCCGGATTGGCATCGATGATTTGTCCATCTTTGCTGGTTCGATACAAACCGACAGGAAGGTCGTCGAATAATCCACGGTAGCGGGCCTCGGATTCTTGGAGTTTGATGTCTGCCTCTTGGCGTTCTGTGATATCAATGAAAGTGGCTTGGATAGCAGGTTTACCATTATATTCGGTGACGATGACATACATTTCTAGCCAGCGTTCACTGCCATCTTTTCCAATAGCTTTAAAGGAATAATGTGAGGGAACGGGTTTGCCTTCGAGGCGTTCTCGCATCCGACCCCATACACGGGTTTGGTAATCAGGATGGACACTATCCTGCACTTGTTTTGGAGTGAGTGCTAGAAGTTCATCAAGGGTATAACCACTCATTTCTGCGAAGGCTTCATTGGAAAATACGACCTGCATATCTTGAATGATGATGATTCCTTGTAAGGAATGATCGACCAGTTCACGGTAGGCTTGTTCTGTACGCTTTTGTTCAGTGACTTCGGTTATCATGGCTAGTATTGCAGGTTTCTCTTGTATTGTGATTAGGCGTGGAAGAACCTGAAGCCACCTTAACTCCCCCTTGCTATCCTTTACACGAAACTCATAGAGTTTAGTTTTTACCTCGCCTTGAACCGCTGATTTCAATCTTCGAGTGACATCAGCTTGATCGGGGTCAGCAATATAATTCATGAACTCAAAGGCATTAAGTTGATGGATCTCTTCAAGGGGGATACCCATTAGTTCTCCCAGCATATCGTTTGCATAGAGAATGCTTTCACCTTGTAAGACTACTATCCCTTGTGGAGCCTTCTCAGCGATAGATTTGAACATTTCTTCCTCTAAGTCGGGATCAAGAGGGGGTAACTTCTTAGATTTAGACATTCATATTCACCTGTGAGGGATTCGGTGGGGATTATGAACTTGATTCTGTGCACACCTTCGTTCCCCAAGCTACACCGATCTATCTGTTACTCTTTCGAAGATGCCACATATCTGTTTCGATGAAAAGAATGCCTAAATAGAGTAAATTTAGGTCGGCTCAATTGTTAAAACCGAACCTGTAAGAGCCTATGAAGTCGTAATGGGACGGGTTTGAAGAACGATAAACTCTCCGTCTTTATAGGTCCATTCAATGTCTTGGGGATAACCGATTTTTTGTTCAATTTCGATACCCAGGTTTGTCAACTTAACAAGCTGCTCATCGTCTAAAGAGAACATCTCACGCTTTTCGGGAGGCGTCTCCTTAAGAAGTGTACATTCTGGCCTATCTTGTGGATGTGGAGCACTGTAAACTGCTTTATCTCCCATTCGCCGTTCTATGATTTCAATTGGTTGTTTTTGAATAATGAAGGAATCAGGATTCACTTTACCAGCGACAATACTTTCACCTAATCCCCAAGAGGAATCAATAATGAGTTGTTCTGGGTCATTTGTGACAACATTAGTTGTGAACATGACACCAGATACTTCACCAAGGATCATTTCTTGGACGATTACTCCCATTTGTACTTGGTTGATGTTAATGTCCTTGCTTTGCAGATAGAGGAGGGCTCGAGGAGAGTAAAGAGAGAGCCAAGTTCTTTTTACTGCATCAAGAACATGAGTTTGGTCGCGGACGCAAAGGAATGAATCAGCTTGTCCTGCAAAGGAGAATTTTTTGGTATCCTCTGCTGTTGCTGAGGAACGCACCGCATATCCTGTTGGACCAGGATCTTGTTGAGTTACGAGTTGTTTGAACCCCGCTATGATTTCGTTAGCGATTTCTGTTGGGATTTCGTATTCAGAAGCAGCAGTCTGGAAATCTGTGGCAGAGTGAATGAGCGTTTCGATATCATCTGTGTTTTGATGGAGGTTGTCAAAGGCTTCAAGTTGTTGACAGGTTGCCACGAAGGTTTTGAAACATTCCGTTGGAATCGCAAAGCCATTCGGAATGGTAAATCCCAGTTGATTAAGTCGGGCTAGATTGGTGGCTTTACCTCCACACGTTTCAATTTGTTCAGGAGTTAGTTGGTGGAGGAAGGTGACTTGGAATCGATTTTGTGGTTGTGGGCCCTGTTGTCTGGGTGCCATATTCAACTTCCTCAAAGTTAGGTGTGATTATTCGTCTAAAAGGAGGAGAACCCCAGAATTACCTTCACTGGGTTCAATTCGAACCCGCTGATTTGCCAATTCATCTTCATAGTTGATTTTAGTTCCCATTAAAGCAGGGATACCAAATTCACGGGTGACAATCGCCAAGTGTGAACCTAATGCTCCGGAGGTGCAAACAACGCCTTGTAACCGAGAAAGAACCGGAGCGAGGGTTGTAGTTCCGGCATCTTCCACCAGCACAATTTTCGGGTCAGTCGTCGCCTGTTCCTCTTCTGCTTTAAATTCCTTCAAAAGTGTCAAGACATCTTGTATTGATGTAATCACTCGGAGAATTCCTTCTGCGCTCTTGTTCAGGCTAATGAGTCCTTCACCAATTTGCTTCATTGAATTTGCCACCTAATGCCTTCTAATGCCCATAGTCTGCCCTTAAAAGACTTATTAAAATCAACGAAGAAGAAAGAAAACGCCGACCCTGATATTTTTAGGAATCAGCTTTTTTCTTTCGCTTCTTCATTTTTGGTGCAGGGTCTGGTTCTTCAAGTTGAAGACCTTTCATCCGAGCCATTAGTTTCTTTATCGTGGATTCGCGTTCCTCAGGTGTCATGATGATGAGTTGTTGTACTAAGGCTTCCTTGTCATCATCGCTAATCATTGTAAACTGATCTAAACCCTCACGGAGGACCGCAACTAAAGTCGCTTGTTCAGATGGACTTAGTCCAGGTGTTGCTGGGGCTTCAACTTCTTCAGCTTCGCCCTCGACTTCGGCATCACCAGTTCGTAGGTAATCAAATCGCCCTTCAGCCATCTGACGTTTCATATCTTCCATGAACCAAACTCGGTCCTTGGCGGGAATTTTCTTCATCTGCTTGAACAATTCCTCTTTTTCTTTTGCGCCTAATCCTTCAAGCTGTTCAAGCTCCACCAGCACATCCTCATCTTCTGAACGGCGCTCAGCAGGTATTGTTGTCGTTGGGATGACCACCGGTTGAATCGGAACATCTAGGGTCGAATACGAGGGGGTAATCATTGATACGATTTGGTTATCGCGATCTGAAATCCGAGTTATATCACTTTTAGAAAGGGAAGGAACTTTACCTCGGTCAATTGCCTTGGTCATCTTTCGCATTCTTCGAACGATCCAAGGAATTGAGTAGATTCTTGCATATGCAAGCCAAGCGAGGAGGACAATAATCAAAATGACGCCTAGTGCTGCTCCCGCTTGAATGGCAGCCCGGAATAGGGGACTTAGGCTTACTACTAAGGTCATAGAATCCTGAGCTTGAGCATATTTCGGAGCCGCTACTGATTCGATAGTAACGGAATATGTTCCCTCTGTTAAGACAGATAATCCAGGGAGAGTGTAGGTGCCATCTCCATTATTGAACATCGGTCTTTGGTGTATGCCAATCGCTGGGAGAGATACGAATAGAGTTGCATCAGTAATGACAATGTCATGGTAAGTATCGTAGAATGTCACTTGAAGGCTAAATGATTCTCCAGTGGTGATACTGAGGGTATCATCGAGCCCGATGATCTCTGTGGGTACTGGAATAACAGTCAATTGGAATAGCGGGGCATTCGCTGTTTCGAAATTGTGTCGAGTTAGCGTTATTGAAACACCATAAATTCCTGGTGTCACATCAGTGAGGTTAATACTGGCAAAATACAATCCATTCGAAAATTGCAGCACACCACTTCCAAACTCCCAAGTATAAACGCCAGTAGCGCTCGTAACCGTAATTCCATCACCATCAGTGAAATTCAGATAAATCCATAGAATATCGCCACGCGGGACTTCCCAAGATGTTCCATTCAATGGAATGAGTATGCTTTGTTCATCAAGTTCAGCTTGAATTTCAATAATGTCAAGGTTCGTTTGGCGTGGTTGGATATTTAACCCGATTGTAATCATGACATATTGGTAACCCTCATGGTCACAAGTGAGGGTTAACTCATAAACACCAACCGCAAAGATATCGCTTGGGAGGGAGATGTTATACCAGCCCGGAGTTCCGGTGGGTTGCAAGGTTCCATTGAGGGTTCCCCATATGTATTGAATGTTGGCACCTGTAATGTTGAGTAGGTTATTGTCGTAGAAGTGGGCACGTACGGTGAAGTTGTGACCCCAATCAACATTGATTACAGGCGTATCACATTCTAGGTATGCAGGCATAACGATTAGAGAAATGGAAACCGTTCGGAGCTGTTCAATGACATTCTGGTGACTAGCTGTGATGTAAATTGTATATTGGCCAGCATCTAAACCTGAAGAGTTGAGAATGCTTTCGAATGTCCACCCACTGATATAGGAGAGGGTTCCGTTGCCTCCAGCCCAGTTGAAATATACTGTTGCGTTAGGTAAGGCTGAACCATAGATTGTGCTAAAGTTGGCGTTGATTTGGAATGTGTCACCTGCAATGACTGGAGATGCGGGACCACTTACGGCTAACACTGAATCAATGGGGATAATATTGAGCATGACGATTCCAATGCTTGTCTGGTAATTGGGAAGATTGCTGGCTTCGATAGTTACAAGATATGTACCAACAGTTTGATTGGCGAAGAATATAATGTTGTAAATTCCGTTTCCAACAAACGTCATATTCACCGGGGATAATCCAGCCCAATAATAGGTGGTCATCGTGTCATTCATAAGACGACCATATTCATCGGTGACTCTAACGGAAATATTCACAAGAGTCTGATATTCGGCGACCCACGGAGAAGTGGAGAGAACCTCAACATAGAGTGGTAATGGATTAACCGTAAATTGTACTTGCTGTTCACTAGTTTCGTAGAATGGTTTTGAGAAACGAATTGTAAAGTTGGCAAGTCCAATATCTTCGGCGGAACTATCGATTTGAATGAGGTAGGTCCCATCTGGATAGATTTGGACAAGGGACCATGACGGCCAACTCAACCAGAGCGTGACAGTTCCATTGGATAAGACGACATCATGATCGATGTCATGGTATGTTGCATTCAGATAGAGTAAGTCACCCCAGAATACAATACTATCAAAGCTTAGTTCCATAGAAGTGTGTATTGAACGCACATAACCACTGACGGGGAGTGATTGATTTTGATAATAGGGCGTGATGTTAGGCCAAGTGATATTGACAACGAAGGAGTACCACACATTCACTTCGAGGAAGTTATGGGTTCGAATTGTAACGAAATAGCCATCATACCCGTTGTTTAGCATTAGAATGGTATAGTTCAACGTAAGTGTTGGATGTGAAGAACACCCAACTGTGATGTAGACATTACCAGTTACATTATGGATTGGGTCGGTTGTAGCGCTATCATTGTAGAAAATCGTAAATGTGAGATCCTCGGTGAAAGGTACAGGCTCAGGTGAGGAATAGGAAACCTGAGTATTTCGACCATGCAAAGTAAATTGAACGTTAACAATCTGTGATTCGTAGTGCAGTTGGTTCAATGTAATCTGAACCGCAAAACTACCAACATCTCGACTCGTCGTATTGAGTTCAATAAGATAGGTTCCATTAAACAGATCATAAATCGTATAGTACCCTAGATCCCAGTCAGTGCCTACCGAAGCTCCAAGTACAAATCCACTGTGTTCAAGGTCAATGTAATCGACTTGAATGGTGAGGTTAACACCCCAGGGATGTGAAGTAATGTACAAGGGATCGGCATCCGTATCGGTTTGAATATCACGCAGAGTAATTCTAACTTGGAAAATTTGACCAGCATAATGAATTCTGCTAAGAGACACGAGTGATATGTGGAGACCATTGGCCCGACAAGTTGTATTGAATTCAATAACATAGGTTCCATTACCAAGCGAGTAAATTTTGTAAAAGCTTGCATTCCAGTCAGTAGTGACTAAAGCACTAGTCACATAGTCACTATGATCAACATCTAAGAAGTTGATTCGAACGGTAACATTGTCACCCCATGGGTGGGAGGGGAACACAGAGGCATCAACCTCAAAATCGGTTTGAATGTCTCTTAGTGTAAGGTCAACCTGTATAATCTGACTTCCATAATGGAATAGAGTGACATCAATTGTAATTGAATGGCTGCCAACTTCACGACAGGACGTATTTAGTTCAATCAAATATGTTCCATTACCTAAATCATATATCGTGAAATAGCTTGTATTCCAATCAACACCGATGAGTGCACCGGGGATATAGCCTCCGTGGTCAAGGTCAATATAGTCTATTTGGATTGTGATATTATCTCCCCAGGGGTTTGAAGGAATATATGCAGGATCAACTGAGTAGCCAGTTTGAATTTCTCGGATGGTAAGATCAATTTCTATGATTTGAGTGACGTAATGAAGGCGACTTAATGTAATCTCAATATTATGACTGCCAATATTACGACAGGTTGTATTGAGTTCAATGAGGTAGGTGCCATTTCCTAAGTCATAGATAGTATAGTAGCTAGCATTCCAATCTAAACTGATAATTGCGCTTAGCACATATGCCGTATGATCTTGATCCAAATAGTTAATGGTTATAGTCGTGTTGTCGCCCCATGGATGTGACCATATGTAGCTAGGGTCAGCCGTAACATCTGTTTGGATGTTTCTTAGAGTTAAGTCGATTTCGACATTTTGTGTTATATAGTGTGTACGGCTCAGAGTGATTAAGATGGTATAACTCCCGACTTCACGACAAGTAGTATTGAATTCGATGATGTAGGTTCCATTACCGAATAGATAGATTGTGTAAAAAGTATCATTCCAATCAGTATCGATTTCAGCAAATGGGATATATCCACCATGATCGAGATCTAGGTAGTAGAGACGAATTGTGACGTTATCGCCCCAAGGTTGCGAAGGTATGTACAATGGATCTGCTTGATAATTCGTTTGGATATTTCGTGTCATAAAGTTTTGAAGGGCCATGAAAGTTTGATAATGGGATTTGCCTGCGTAGATGTGAATCGTGTAGCTTCCCTCTAGCCGGCTTTCGGTTCGAATTGTTAAGGTGTATGCCCCTGTGGCAGGGGTATATGCGAAACTCCAATAGAATTCATCCCAATCACAGGTAATCGTGGCATATGGAATTGGAATATGGTCATGATCTGTGTCATTGAATGTTAGGGTGAGAGTGAGAGTATCGCCCCAGGGAACAGATGAGCCTGGTGAGATAGATACGATATACAAAGCGGTTAATATGTCACGAACCTGGAAGGAGACGGCAACTTGAGCGGATTCATAATGTGTCCTATTCAACACGAAAGTAAGAGTGAAACCCTGTGTCCCTAATGAAACTTTGGTAGTATTGAGAATTATTGAATATGTTCCATCACCGAGAAGGATAATCCAGAAATCGACATTTTCGATATTATCAAACCAGGTGAAAGTGAGAGAGGCGCCATCTATGCCTATGTATCCATGATCAGTATCGTTGAATGATAAAGTGATGGTGACGTTGTCACCCCAAGGAACTGAGCCAGAAAGTGCGGATCCTGAAGCATAGGTTTCGATGTAGCGAATGGTGATTTCCAAATACTGGTGTTGAGTTGTGTAATTTGCCAGGCTGAAATACACGGTTACATCATAGATGGTTTCACTGATGTTACCCCAGAAGAGGATAGAGTAGCTCCCGTTCAGATGGTTGCTTATGGTGTATTTACCTGATTCGTAGCCTTCTACTAACACCGTTGCACTGGTGATGTATATTGGACTTGATGGCACAATATCTGTGAAATTAAACACTACCATGAAGTCATCATTATATGGAATTTCTACTGAAGAGCGGGGATAATCCTTTGTCAATTGCGTGGCTCGGGATTCAACGATTACCCGTATTCTGATTGTTTGCTCAGCATGAGCAGCCAACGAAGCATTCACGTAGAGATCCGTCTGCCCCAAGCCCAGGGTGGTCGTATTGAGTATGTAGTAATAGTAACCTCCAGTATTGTCAGTTAGGGGATATAGACTCATACCAATGAGTAGTTGAACTGTTGCCCCAGGGATTCCTGTTGAAGTGGTTTCATTCTCGTAGAAAACGGTGATGTTGAATAATTCATTCCAATAGAGATTTGCTGTGTAAACATCTGTGTCATTTTCGTATTGTGTCCATCCATCACCTGAACCTGCGGGTGGATTGGTAATATGTGTGCGAATTGCATCAAGATTAGTGGCAAATGACACGATCTCGATGATAATTGTGAAATTCTGCTGCTCATACTCCCAACCAAATGAACCATCCACCCACATACTTACTTCATATTTGACGGCTTCAAAATCACCATACGATGCATCATATCGAAGGAAGATGGTGGCATCAAAGCTATCTGGTACGAAACTACCTGTACTGATGGGCGTCCAGCCAGGGAGACCTGTTGGGTCTACATAATAGGTGAAATTAACTCGGACATTATTCATCCAGATTCCTGAATCATTTCGAACATAGGCGTCAAGATAGGAATCATAGAATCGAACCTGACTGGTATATCCTGCATCTCGTGTTGTTTGAGCTGTGTACTCATTAGGCCCAGTTTCTTGCGTTGGCTTTATCATAGAATATTCAAGATTATTGACCAAGTTGATCGTGAATGTGAGATAGGTTCCATCAGCATAGGTAGCGTTAACGTATCCGTATCGAAAGAGCTCAACATAAAATTCTGCATTTTGATCAGGACTCATTGAACCAGTATCAAAGTTGGCAGAATAGGCACCCAACCCATTTGGAGTCATTGGTTCATATTGAACTTGCAGGTTACGGTCGATATAACGAATTTGAGCAGATGCATCGACAATGAATTGGGATGTAACATCATTTGCCCAAGTAACGTTTACTAGAACCGTTTCGCCGAGAATGACTCGATTCTGGTCCGCAGGGGAGATTTCATTACCTTGAGTTGGAATCACAACAGTAAACGATTGTTGTTTTAATCCACATTGGGTTTCGTTATTATAGGCCAAAGTTGCTACCCAATCACTTCCTGCATCGGCTTCTTCGATGTTCGGAATCTGCCAAGCCGAACTTGTTAGGGTATTATTATCGTCATGAAATGTGACAGAAGTTTCACTTTGCCATAATGTTTGGTTTGGATAAAAAATTGAAACATTAGCACTGTTACCACTAGGTCCAATTGGTCGTAACGTAGCCTTCACTCGAAGCCAGTCATTAGCTACATAATAATCCCCATTAGAAAGATTTTCCCAATCTCCCAATCCAGTTGCACTTTTTTGCAGATACACTTGGAGCACATAGTTTAGGCTGCTAGCATATATGGAATAAATCTGTCCGGGTGAAGCTACGCCATTGTCGAGTTTGAAGAACTGACTTGATGCATTATAGCTATAAGTAGAAAGGGTGTGTCCGGTTTCATTCTTTACTTCAGTAAAGCTCCAAAGCGGCTTGAGGTATAATCCATAAGAATACCCCACGTGCTCTGCGGGGGGTTGATCCATGGGAATAGAATAGTTTACTTCCCATGTTGGATTCTCATCAACTGGTGCGGAAAAGGAAGCGGTTGCCTGGGTAGATTGAAGATGCTTAACATACATCGCGTAGGAATAGTGAAAGCTGATGTTGTAGGATGAATCAAATTGATAATTTTGAGTGGTTGTCCAGCAGTTAGAAAGAGGGGCTTCGTGTCGATTTGTAGGATCTGCATAAATGGTGGCTAATCCTGTTTGGTCCCCCGCATCCGTGACAACTTCACTATTTAGTGTAAGAGCTACTTCGCTGGGTTTACTTGGGGTCTCAATGGTGTATCGAAAGTTATCAAAGTAAATATGTCCATTCACTGGAGCTCTTTTATTTCCACCTTGTTTCATTACCGTTAAGCGAAGAGTAACGGTTCCATTGATTGGACTTGTAGTAATTGCGTGGTGATCCCAACTTGTTGGATGATAGGAATCTGTGGTTTGCTGCCAACTAGCAATGACTTCGGCTTGATATTCTAAACTCACAATCACAAAAAGCCAATTTTCTTGAGTAATATCACTTGAAAATTTGATATCAAAAGAGAAGGTAAGGTTAGTTGGTGATAAGGCAGAGACATAACTAAATTCACTTTCAAGAGTAGCATTGGCTTCCGTTAAGTCAGTTTTTCCATAACGTAGCTCAATGTCCATACAATCTCCTGGATTACCTCCTGTATTGTTGTGAATACTCGCGATAATCCTTTTACTGTCGTCACCAGATTTTCCATCATTTTGAGTAAGTGTCCAGTTGTGTACTTCGACATCTAATTGACTCCCATCAATATTGAAGGCTTCATCGTATTTGTCAAAATCCCCGTTGAGTATTGGATCCTCAGTTCTAACAAGATTAGTAACACTGGTGACAAGTTGATAGCCACGATAGTCTGATGGGAACCAACTGGCATCGTATTGAAATGATGTAGTGTTAATGCCATCTGTGAACACATTGCTTTCATTTCGGGCAAACTCAAAAACATCAAGGGAGCCTCCACTGCCGGTATAGGGTGAATTAGGTGGCGCTCCGCTGCGTACCGCAGGCACTAAATTCTGCGAGTGAGGGACTACGAGCAGAATACCAAGGATAAAAGCAAGCGAAATTAATGTCTTTTTCGAGTTCCCCATTTACAACACCAGCTAATGCGGAGTAGATCGTTTCACTCCCCGCTGTGCAGCCATACTCAAGGCTTCGTAAGGAAATTTAAATACATTTTGTGAAATGCATGTTTGATGGAATCAAATACCATTTTTTCGTAAAATGGAAAATTTATAACAACACAAGGGTTCGATGACAGGATTTTGATTACAATGACTAAACAGTTCAATTTAGTAGTGGTGGGAAACCTCACGATTGACCAGATCGTGTTCGATGAAGAACAACGACAGGAAATGGGTGGACCACCTGCTTACGCAATGGTGGCTCCAGCGCTAGGGGCGGAGAAGGTTGGAATTGTCTCCAATGTTGGTAGTGATTTTCCAAAGAGTTTTTTGTCACAATTAACCGATGCCGGTCTCGATATTAGTGGTGTAACCCAGCAAAAGTACACAACCCAATTTGTGAATAAATACAACAAAGATGGAACTCGCACTCAAGAAGTCCCGACCGTAGGCCATGACATCACAATTTCTGATGTTCCAACCCGTTTTTGGGATTCCCAATGGATGCACATCAGCCCCATTTTACAGGAAGTGGAGTCCTCGATTATTACCAAAGCGAAGCAAACAGGAGCGTACGTTTCGGTCGATGTCCAGGGCTATGTGCGAAAGCGAACATCAGATCAAGATCACCGCATTTCACCCACTCATTGGCCATCATTTCCCGACGTGGCAAAGGACATTGATGTTCTTAAAGCCGATCTTGATGAAATATGCCATCTTACCCAACAAATGACTTTTGAAAAAGGAGCACAAGTAGCTCATGAAATGGGCTGTGACCTCGTACTCATTACGCGTGGTCAAGAAGGTTCCTTCCTCTACTCCAATGACCGGTTATATGAGATTCCAGCCCTCCCGCCAGATATTGTTGTAGATCATACTGGCAGTGGAGATGTTTTTGCCATCAGTTTCAGTATTGAATTTCAACGCACAATGCGTCCATTATGGTCAGCCTTTTTCGCCTCATCGAGCGCATCATTTAATGTAGAAACCCCAGGGCCTACGAACTTTCCATCATCAGAAGAAGTCACAAACCGACTACGAACATTCCTCTCAGATTCGGCACAGCAGAATAACGTAGAACGGTTATTAAATGAAACAGGTCCTTTTGACTGCCCTCTGAAGTGAAAATTTCATTTCCTAGCAAATTAGGATGTCCGCAAAGTTTATATCGGAATCCGATACTATCGCTTTCCGATATTTCTATTAACGACATAAAATCAAGGTGTCTTCTTTGAGTCAAAGAAAAAGCGAACAACCATCCGTCCAACGACACTCGGTGAAGAAGCTAGGCAAGGGATATATGCGTGGCATTATTCTCGCCCTGCTAGCTGATAGACCGAGGTACGGCTATGAGATTCTTCACGCCATGTCAGAGGCGAGTGATGGTTGGCGACCCTCCCCGGGTACGATTTATCCCATCCTCCATGACCTGTATGAGCATGGGTTAATCACCAAGAAGGAGGATGACAAGGAAGGACGGCGTCGAATCATTTACAAGCTCCGCTCAAAAGGGCGAGTAGATTTGGAGAACACAGCGTTACAGCATGCTCGTTTTGTCGTTATCATGAGGAATATTCTTGGTGAACATGGCGGGCCCCATTTTCCACATCCACCCGCACTCAATGTGGATAAGGCATTGGCCAAGTTAGAACACACGAAATTGTTTTTTAATGAAGTGACATTTCTTCCAGATGCAGCGGCGTCAGATTCCCAAAAGGGCATCGCGTTGCTCCAGAACCGCCTACAGCTTCTTGAAAACCATGAAAAGATGATTAATCAGGCGATTCGTCTCGTGAAGAAAGAGATTCAGCATCTAAAGAAGGAATCCCGTGAATTAACCAAGGAATAGGAGAAGTGAAGAAGATTAGCATTATAGAAGTGAAAGAACTCACCAGAGTTTTTAACGGCGAGGTGACAGCTGTGGACAATATTTCGTTCACAGTGGAAGAGGGTGAAATCTTTGGATTTCTAGGACCAAATGGTGCAGGGAAAACAACGACCCTCAATATGCTCGCGACAATATTACGACCCACAAATGGAACAGCTTCAGTCAACGGATTTGATATTCATGAAGACCCGGATTCGGTTCGACGAAGCATTGGATTTGTATTTCAGGATCCAACTCTTGATATTGAATTAACTGGTCGTGAGAACCTTGATTTTCATGGACGATTGTATGGACTGAGTAAGAAGGAACGTGAAGAACGAATTGCCGAAATTCTTGAAGTTGTCCAATTGACGGATCGTGCTGATGCGTATGTGAAAACATATAGTGGTGGCATGAAACGTCGACTTGAAATCGCCCGGGGTCTCCTACATTATCCCAAAGTGCTGTTCTTGGACGAACCAACTCTAGGGCTTGACCCCCAAACCCGTCGGGCCATCTGGGACTACATCCAGAAACTCAACCAAGAACATAACGTTACAATCATTCTCACTACCCATTATACTGAAGAAGCCGACCATCTCTGTGATAGGATTCAGATTATTGATTTTGGGAAAATCGTCGCGCTTGACACTCCTGATAATCTGAAAGCTACACTTGAAGGCGATATCGTCGGACTTACTTTCAAGGAAACAGCGGAAGCACAAAAAATGCTTCCAATCCTCAATGAAATCGATTGGGTTAATAGTGCAATTCCAGTGTCTGGTGAGAACAGTCAAGCTGGAATGTCTAGCATGATACAAATGATGCGAAGTATGGGTGGAGGTGGAGGCGAGATGATGCCTGCCATGGGCGGAGGTGGTGGCGGAGGTCATCCGTCGATGCCGAAGGATCCAGAGAAGATAACCGAGGCTATGAAAATGATGGCTGAGCATGGAGGACTCATGCGGAGTTTTCGAAATATTCACCTGCTAGTAGATGATGCGAGTAAACGTTTACCTGAAATCATTAAGAGAGTTGATAAGGTGGGCATCGAGCTTGCGTCTGTTACGATGAACAAACCGTCCTTGGATGATGTCTTTCTCTCAGTTACAGGACGCAGAATCCGTGATGAACAGGGGAGCATGATGAGTATGTTTCGACGATTTCGGACTATGCGACAAGCCCGTGGAGGTAGAACTCCCCGTTAATAGAGGTGATATGAAAGATGGAACCAATTTCAGGTCAAGCAATCTATGTTGTGTTACTTCGTGAATTGAAACGTTTCTGGAGGGCGAAACCTAGACTCATCGCCTCCATTGCCCAGAGCTTTTTCTTCCTGCTTATACTCGGCTTTGGAATTGGAGGTTTATTCGGGGGAGCCCTTGGAGGTAGTTACCTCACCTATATTGCCCCCGGAATTATTGCGATGAGCCTTCTGTTTGCGTCTGTGTTTTCAGGAGTTTCAGTTATTTTCGATCGGCAATTTGGATTCTTCAAAGAGATGCTTGTGGCTCCTGTGAGTCGAACCAGTATCATTAGTGGTAAGATCTTTGGTGGGGCATTGACGGCATCGATTCAGGGTTTTCTGATATTAGTGATTTCAACACTTCTTGGCGCATACGTGATTGATTTTCGATTCGCCTTAGGTGTGTTTGGTGCAGTTGGTGTCATGCTCTTGATTACTGCGGGGTTCGTTGGATTGGGTGTAGCAATTGGCTCAGCCCTCACGGATTTCCATGCCTTCCAATTGATTACTACCTTCGTGATGTGGCCCCTATTCATGTTATCAGGGGTTTTCTTCCCGATTGAGACTGCACCATTACCGCTTCAGATTGTGATGCTCGGTGATCCACTCTTTTATGGAGTGGAATTGTTGCGATTCTGTCTAGTGGGAACCATTACACCAATTCTGGGACCCTTTGGACTCTTCATTGCCCTTGGCGTCATTGTAGGTTTTACACTCGCGATGATTGCCGTTGGAACCGTTCTCTTTGCACGAGCAGAGGCCTAGTCTAATCCAAAAATTCAGAAGCTAGTAAATCGTAGTAGAGCAGGTCATGGTAGGTTCCTTCGAAGTACGAAGCCTGGCGGCGTCGCCCGCCGGGTTTGAACCCCAGTTTTTCATAAACTCGTTGAGCGCGTTTATTCGTGTCATGAGTGTAAAGGTAGATGGTTTTGAGATTAATGTGTTTGAAACCGAATTGGAGGAGCAGTTGGAGGGCTTCGGTGCCAAATCCTTGTCCCCAATATTCTTTGTTGTAGAGGATGATCATGAGTTCTCCGCGTCTATTGATTTTTTCAATGCTGAAGAGTCCACAGCCTCCGATGAGTTGTGTAGATTGTTTATGTTCAATGGCATAGTAATGACATCGACCGATTTTACGGGCGTCCCATGTATTGCGAATCCACTGTTCTTCTTGTTCTTGGGAATGCGGAGCAGGCATATCCATGAAGCGTCGGATTTCAATATCATTGAAGTGTTCCAATATTTTCGAAGCGTCTGCAAGTTCGAATCCGCGGAGGCAGACTGATTTCCCTTCAAGCACATTACTCACCCGTGGCCGCAATGAATGGAGGTGCTGGAGGGTGAAGTTTACGGAATTCATCCTCGAGAATATCCATTACATGAACATCGTGGTATTTTCCATCAATAAAAACCGCTTCACGTTTTCGGGCCACATGTTGGAATCCAAGTTTTTCATAAACGCGGATGGCTCGTTTGTTAAAATCATGAACCCGGAGAAAGATGCTGTGCAAGTTGATAAGGTAAAAGCCATAGCTGCATATCAGTTGAATGGCTTCAGAACCAATTCCCTTGTCCCATAATGATTTGTTCCAAATGGCGATACCCAATTCAGCATTGCGATTGATAGAATGAACATCAAACAAACTACATGAACCGACGAGTAATCCCTTGTTGTTCTCTTCAATGCCGAAGGTGTATTCTGTTCCCTTTTGTCGGGCTTCCCACGTTCTTCGAATCCACTCTTCTTCTTCTTGCTTTGACACGGGAAGTGGATGCCCAAGGAATTGTCGGAGTTCAAGGTCGTTGAAGTGGGCAAGTATCGTTTCAGCATCTTTGAGTTCGAAACCACGAAGTGTCACCTGTTTACCTTTGATCAAATTGTATCACCACTATGCCATCCAAAACTGGGTCAGGGATAGAGGGGGGTGATTTATCATTGTTTCTAGGAATGGACTTAACGACGAGAGATGCCCTTTGAGTTGAATGCCCATTGTGGAGAGTATTTAAGGAATAGCATTTCACCCGTAAACACCATCTTTGAAAGAATACCGTATTTTGAATGAAATTATCCAACTGCGAGGTTTTGCATATGAAATTTGAAGAATTTGGAAAGGAAGTTCCAAATCTTGAAATGACTTTCATCCCATTTGAATTCATTGAAAGTAATTTCTTCAGAGAATTAAGCAATTTTTATGGTTACCTCAAGGAGAACTATTCAAGTCTTTATAGCGAATTGATTCAAAAAATAACTAGTAAAATTAAAGGAAAGCCACACAAAGAGCATTACACAAATAAATCTGAAGAAATAATAGAAAGAATAGCTCAATGTGAATTTCTTTCAGAAAATCAAGATTTAGTTATTAAACATCTAAATATATTTGTTAATACACTAAACATTTCCGCTGCAGATTATAGAACGAAAAAGGAAATCACCATTCCTGCCGGTAATTTTTTCCAACCTGCAACAGATCTTGATTACCTCTACTTGATGACGCTAGTTGACATAACTGGAAAAGAGAATGCCATAAACGTCTTCGAAGAAATCGTCGATAATTATGTGGCGACTTATGATTCACAACAGATCAATATCTTCAAAGATCTTGAAGATATGCGAGAGAGGTTTATTCGTTTCACACAGAATGGCCCTTTTGGCAGAGTTCGAGTAATGAGTGAAGTAGAGGAGGGACGATGGATTAAGATTTGCAAAAATTGTGAAAAAGTACAGACCTTAGATGACTTACAAGAACTTGATGGAGATTTGTTATTCGCCATATCCTGTTACTGTCATATCCCATTAGCGAGAATGTGGAACAAGAATTTTGAACTAACTCTAAGGGAAACAATTGCTAAAGGAGATCCATTTTGCGCTTATGTCTACCATGATACAAGTCAAATTGATGAGATTAACCATCCATCGAAAGGATTCTTTGAAAAAGCACTCAAGAAGTGAAGCTAGGATGAGTTCATCTTACTTCATTTTAAATCCCCAAGATGAGAGTATTTAAGGCTGAACTTTGTTGTAATAACTAACGGTGTGAGGGTGACGCTGAGTGGTTCGCTTCCGCAAGACCTACCTGTTTGTCATTTGGCTGGTCCTGATTATCATACTGTTTACTACAAACTGGATTGGACTTCGAGACCGATACGTCATGACTGGGTACTCAACGATGGAAGCAGGCCAAGTTGTGGTAGGCGAGTTAGATGTAGTTGAGCCAGGTCTTGAAATGGCTTTTCTTACTCCGTCTCATGTTAATGTGATTGGTGGTCTGACAACCCTTTCGTGGGATGAGACCGTATATTCGAAGTCAAATTGGGAAAACGATCCATTGGTGACCATGAGTATTGGTGACTTTGATGGAGACCAGAAAGGTGACGAACTCATTGTTGTATCAGAAAGTGGAATGCTCATTTTGATTGCCGAGAACGGGGGTGGTTGGACTTCAGAAGTGATAGGGTATTTACCGTGGACAGCTCCTGTGTGGACAACCAATGATATGGCATCAGGGCAGATTATTGCCAATTCAACCTCCTTTGAGGTGGCTATCGTTGGTGAGCTTTTCAATTCGACGACTAGTACAGCCACTGGGCGGGTCTATGTTGTTGACCGCTTGAATAATGTGACCTGGCAGATTAACCAAGTTGCGGTGGTTTCAAATCCATTGTATTGTGTGGATACTGGTGATGTGAACATAACTGAGCCAGGCGATGAAATTGTGACCGCAGGATTCGTCACCGGAGTATTTTCTCTTACTTACAGTGGAGGTCTTTGGGAATCGGAAGAACTCTATCCCTATGGATATCTCATTCGATCAATAGCTGTGGGAAATGTCATTCCTTCTACGAGAAGCTCAGAAATCGCTTTCGTGATGGACCATGAGATAGTAACGCTCTACTATGAGGGGGGACGCTGGAGGTCCGAATTACTATGGGATAGTAACCTTATGGGTTCAGGAATGGACGCGGTGGAGATAGGGGATATCGACCCGTTTATCCCTGGGCTGGAGATTCTCGGGAGCGGATTCGTGTTCGAAACCTATCGACCTATTTTAGTGGGATTTTCTTACACTAGTGCAATCCGACAGCCGTGGATTGTGTGGAATCCCATTGAACCGCCGACTGAAATTGTAGTATCGAATTTTGATTTCAACCGTGTTGGGACAGAGATTATCCTCGTCAACGACCCAACTACAGTGGTGTTATCAATTCCGAATGAGGGGGATCGGACAATGCGAGCGAGTTCAACAGTATTGCTCCCAGCATTTCTGTTTTTACCAGCTACGTTTCTTATCTTTGCGCTAGCCGATTACATTGGTCGAGTGGCTGACCTTCGACGTAGGAGATATGCTCTTGAAATGGTGTCGAAGGGATTTGTGAAATGCCGGCTTTGTCAGCGCTTTGTGCCGAAGGATAAACTCGAGGCGCATTTACGTTGGCACCGGACCCAGCAATTTAAAGGGTCAGGACTTTAACATCTGATGTTGTTAGGATTTTAGGAATTTTGTTGATAATTCGTTTAGAACGGATTCAGCCTCTGATATGACGGAGGTGATAAGCTCGGAGACTGTCGGAAGGTCTTGGATTCGACCGGTCACTTCGCCTGCGAACATCAGTGCTTTGTCCATTTTCTGATCGAGGAGGTCCAGAAAACCTGCTCTTTCTAAATCAAGGATGGTTTCATTGGATTCCACAGGAGAACCAAGGTAGAAATTTGGCACGTCTTCGAGTGTTTGTTCCACTAGCATCTCTGCCCGCCTATTTCGGAGGAATCGCATGGGACCGAATAATCCTCGGCCTACCAGGGTTTGGCGTTCTTCTCGGTCAAGTATCGCCTGCTTCCATATGGGTTCAAAATCGCTTTCTTTGGTGGCGATGAAACGGGTGCCCATTTGGATTCCAATTGCGCCTAGGCATAATGCGGCCGCCAGGGTTTGTCCATCACAAAAACCACCGGCAGCAACCACGGGTGTTTGCACGGCACGAACTACTGCAGGGACGAGGACCATGGAATGTACAGGTTCCCATGAGACGTGGGCGCCTCCTTCATGCCCGGATGCAATGATCACGTCACATCCAGCTCGTTCTGCCTTCTTAGCATGGTAGACTGATGGAACAACGTGCATCCATATCAGCCCATGTTTCTTCACATCACCCCAAGGAGTGGGATTGCCAGCGGAAGTGATGAGCACCCGTAATCGTTTTTCAATATTAGAATCAGCATTTCGTGCTTCAATGACTTGCTTGACGAACAGTTCAGAGGCGGGAAGGAACTCTGCTGAAACGGGAACATTCACACCAAAGATGCCCCCAGTGGATTGGGTACGTTTAGCCACGGTCTCAATGGACTTCTGTAATATTATTGCAGGTGGATCATCACCAAAGATTCGCTTTGCATCCAGAGGTGCGGCTTCAGGGAGAAGGGTTGCAGCCATCCCTATACTGCTAATCATACCTAGCGCACCAGCATTGGTAGCAGCAATGGCCAGATCTTCTGTCTTGTAGGGTCCCATTCCACCTTGAATTATCGGTGTCGGTATCTCGAGGAGGTCGCAGAGTTCCGTGTGTAGACGCGTCATGCTATAGCATGCAAACCTGTTGTGATATAAGTCTAGACGTTATTCCCAGAATGTAGAATTCATTTCTTCGGAGAATATGCGATAACATCGATCTCAATAGGAGCGCCTGCGGGAAGGGCCGCGACACCAATCGTTGTTCGAGCTGGCGGATTCAAATCAAAGAAATGACTGTAGGCTTCGTTAACATCGCCAAAATCTTCAATTTTGGTCAAGTAAATCGTGGTTCGCACAATATCCAAAAGACTGGCACCCGCAGCATTGAGAATCGCTTTGATATTTTTCATGCACTGCTCCGCTGACTCGGCAATTGATCCTGTCACCATTTCATTCGTTGCTGGATTAAAGGGCACCTGACCTGCAACGAAAAGAAAATCACCGGCCCGAATAGCCTGACTATACGGACCAACTGGTTTTGGAGCATCCTTGGTAAACACCCGTTCGGGTTTTGACGGTATCATAATCATCTCCATACAAAATAGTCGAGGTAGGGAGTTGTCCCCACGGTTCTTATTATGCTTACGTATCAGGAAACTTTGACCGAGTGTAACAGTTAAAATACTGAAGCTATGTTGAAAACGGCATCCTTAAACCCCGATTCAGCGGGGATCGAGGATCAGAAAATCAAGGATGGAAAAAGAAATCATGCCACCAGTTGTAGATGAATCAAAATGCACTGGCTGTGGAACCTGCGTTGATGTTTGCCCCAGTGAATGTTTCACCTTAGAAGATAATCTCTCTAAGGTCACAGATCCTGACGCTTGCGTCGACTGTGAAAGTTGTGTGGAAAACTGTGCTGAAGAAGCAATTGTCCTTAAGTAACCAATCTGCTACTGGTTTAAGTTAGGACAATCTGCGAACAGCCTACTGGACAGAAGAGTTCCTTAATCCACTTTTTTCGCTGGATCAATTATTTGAGAGCAGTATAGCAATAGATGGGAGTAAATTTTGCAATTTCAGGTGAAAAGGCCTCTTTGCAATCGATGCATCCAAGTGTGTATTCAGGTGTTTTGGGATAGCTATTACAAGTGATACAGTGGAAGACTTTGCCTGGAGAGCGGTAGGTTCCTGGTGAGAGGTAAGATTTGCAATGCGGACAAACAAGACCTGAGGGTGTGGCAAAAGCTTCAATAAAGGCAGTATAATTACAAACGAAGTGTTCAAGAGCGATCCCTGATTCTAGAGTTGGAAGGCCACATTGAGGACAACTGGCATGGAGAATAACTCGGTGTGAAGTACAGGAAGGACAAACCACAATATTCCCACAAATTCGTCCCTGAATAATATTTGCAGACATCATTGTAACTAAAAGGCCATTCGTTTCCTTGGTTGATTTTCCAGTTATTTTTTCAGCTGCAGGATATCGATAGCCAGTTTTAAGAGACCAAGTTGGACGAAAGGAATCGGGATTCTCTTTGAGCGCTTCTAATAACTTTTGAACATCAGGTCGTGAACTTAATTGGTCCTGTAGTTGAACTTCAGTCTTTGAAAGGATGTCATGATAAAGTTCCATAAGCTTTGCTTGGTCAATGTTTATATCATATTCAACTTTACTCAACGTGGACTTCATGGCTTCTTCAAATTCACCTTGATGTTCCATGGGATTCAACAGAATACAATAAAGGTAAGGGGGATTCAGATAGGTTACCCAAGTGCGATCCTTGACTGTGAGTCCTGTGAATCCTTCCTCTACTACCGATCGGGTTCCGAATAAGACCATGGTTTCATCTTGTGTAACTTCAAGTGTGCTAGGGACAGCAAATTTGAAGATCGGACCCATTTTCACATCAAATTCGAGCAGTACCGCACCCATTGGCAATGTATTCCCTTCTTTCGATTTTAACCTGTGACCCAACCAATCGGGCTGATCGTGAAGAGATCGTCAAATGCTATGTTTCTGAGAATTAATGCCATGGTGGTGGATTGTTTCCAGGATCAGCCAGGATTCCTGGGAGTAGACCAATGTGAACGAGGAACAGTTGAAGAGTGAATAGTGCGATGAGAATAATTGAAGCCATCAGGACGGGACGATGCCTAATTACAAATGATTTGATATCTACCATATAATCACACGATTGTGTTTTGTAAAACTTTCAATCGATTTGATTTAAAGCGAAGAAAAATGGGAGTTAAAGACAGTAAGAGCGTATTACTACGATTTCATTCTACTAAGTACCCAAACTAATGCGATTTGGGGCGTTTTTTTGGATTCAAGCGGTAAATGACGTTTTTTCATCATTTTAGCCAAGAAGTCATGAGAAAACTGTAAATTATATTTCACTTCTTAGCAATTTTCTCTCGGCAATCACTACAAGAATCAACTTTTTGTGTGGAAGCATCAGAGTTAACAATATGGTGGGAGTGATTGACCACCCTTTACGAAAAATCGCAGATCGAATTGTTTCGAGGGTAAAACCAAAAGCAGAACAAGACGACACTTGTCGCCTACTCTATAGTGCAATCCTCTTCATCAAACGCGTTGAAACAGATGATCTGACTCGAGAGGAAAAAACCTACAATAGTCATCCAAAACTCCAATTTTTGAAACTCGCAATCTCCACAGAAATTGCCGAATCCTTACGGGATCGTATCCGAATTCTCGAAGAATACCGCATTCGTTCAGTGTCACGTATTCAAGAAATACTTCTTTATGGCTTAGAAAGAACTTCTCACAGATCGCTAACTAAAGACGAAATATCTATTCTTAACATTCTTGCCGAAGAACCACTGATTAGTAGTTCTCGCCTTGCGACCCGAGTAAAAAAATCTCGATATGTTGTTACAAACACCATCAAAAGACTGGAAAATGATATTGGCCTTCGGAGATTATATTCAGAAAATCGTGGAAAACTGAAACTCACAATCTTTAGTCTCGTTTTTCGTACACAATCCTTTGAAGCCTCACAAGAATTCGAAGCATGGGTCCAGCAAACGCAACCACCATTTCTGACATCATTAGTATTTGATGTGTCCTATCGTTATGGATTCATAACATACGCTATTCCAACCCAACAGCGTGCTCATCGACTGTTTGAAGATCGAGTCCAGCAGATTGATCGAACCTATATGGATCAGGTTCATTTGCATCAAGTTCTCGAAATGTATTGGAACATGCGGTTTGACCTGTATGATCACACAGTTGGTCAGTGGCGGATTCCTTCTGAACTGGAAAATCTCTCTGAGATACCCAAGCCTGAAGAAAAGAGATTTCCAACCATCTCGTATTGTAATTACGTCGACTTACAATCCCCGGTTTCATTCAGCCGAAGTGATTATCTTTTAGCAAATATGGCGATTGGTCCACAACATACTCTCGCCGATTTACAGGAGTTTCTTGAAAGTTATGGATGGCATTTTTCAAAGAACGCAATTTGGGTCCATCTCAATCGGTTGAAGAAGGAAGCCGTTATTTCACCCATGCTATATTTCAGCGGTGCGGGATTTGAAGAATTCATCTGTCTTAGCATCTACTGTAAACCTGATGTCAAAAAACAACTCCAATTGCTTGGATCTTTCTTTCCGGCGGCATTCACGTATGACACAATACAAGGTGTAGCAATTTTTTTAAAACGCCCAACAGGGTGGAGGGGGTTTATTCACAAATTGATCCGAGATATACCAGAGATTTTCGAAATTGAAGATTTATTAGTGATTCATCAAGAACGGAATGTGGGAAGTGGGCTTCAGCAGAATTTATACGAACGATGGAATGAGAAACGTCAATATTGGGAATTTGCAGATGAGGAAATCTAATCAACGCTTTTTTTAGTTGAAGTATTGTCTGGTGTTACACCCAGGCGGGGCATTCAGGTGGGATGAATGCCCCTTTGTTCTGGGTGTTAGGTGCCTAATCACGCCCGATGATTCTTAGTTTGACTCCCCCGGTATCGGATGGCTCAATGGTGATATCCTTGGGTGAATGGATACCAAAGTCCCGTGATAGTGCCAGGAGGAATAGTTGACAAATGGCTGCAAGTTGGCGGGAAATTTCTTGTTCTGAGTAGCGGTTAATGTACAAGTAGCGGACCTTTCCTTCGGAAAGCTGATCATTCAGTTTGAGGGCAATTTTTGGTGCGCTACGTAGCGGGTTTGGGGGAGCTGATTCAGTTTTCACGGTTATTCCCTATTCGATTTTGATAGTTCATGTGCTATGGTATGGAGGAGCATACCAGGGTGGTATTTTTCCTCTCCAACTGAAGATGTATAAACGACCCTTATAAAGAAGGAATTGGGAGCGTCTGAGAAATGTTTTCTAGTGGAAATGTCAGGTGTGGGCGTGGATTAGATAAAACTCGTTTTTAATTGGTTGTTCGGGAATTTTGAAGGTAAATAAAGGCGTAATAGGTCAAGAAGGAAGGCAGGATTGACGAAATTTGTCAAAGAAGAGGGGGATTAGTACCATTTTTTCTCATCCAGCTTATATTTAAAGGGAGTAACGAGCGGGTATTGAACGACGGAATCGGAATGTCAAGTCAACTTGAGTCTTGGCGGAGACTTACGGAAAATATTGTAGAAAACGTTCAAGATCAGAACAAAGTTCAACTCAAGCTAGTGCTAGCTCAAATTATCCTATATCTAAATCGAGTTTTTCTCGGGGCATCAGAAATAGCGGATTCGGACGTTCGTGATTATCCATTAGTTGGTATTAGACATCAACCATTGTCTTATGAATTGGGAACGGAATTGGAATTTCGACTTCATCGCTTAGCTAGCTTTGGACTAGCTGATGGAGATAGAGCTATAGAATTATTAACCGCAGGGCTTCTTCCACCATCTCCACTAAAACTGAATCGACGACAGACCGAATTTCTCACAACCCAACAACTGAATCCTGAAATTGGTTCAGTAGCGCTAGCTAACATCTTAGGAATTAGTCCACGAATAATGAAACGCGAAAAGCAACAATTGTTTTCCCAATACGGAATCCGAAACGCATCAATATTGGACCCACAACGGTTTGGACTCATACAATATTGTATTCTTTTTCGAACCAAGTCTATCGAAGCCACTCAAGCTTTTGATACCTGGATTCGCACTAAAGCTTTGAGGGAAAATCAGCTTCCCTTTCTGTTAGGTTGCGGATGGGATGTTAATAATCAAGATGGTTGTCTCTTATTTTACTCCCCCAACCAGAGTTCATGGATCAGGACCATTCATCGTTTACTAGAAAATATTCGAGAACAGTTCTTCGTCACTTCTGATATCCATCAAATCAAAGGATACTATTCACACATCAGCTTTGATTATTATAATCATGTTTCACAGCAATGGCGAATCTTATCAGATGTACAAACTGAAGGACTTGCGCAGTTCATAGACCATCATGGAGAACAATTCCCACCTCTTCGAGGATTTGATTACAGCCAAGATTCAATCACATTTAACCCAGCAGACTGGCTTCTCGCCTTAACACTCAGTGAAGCTCTGCTAACAAAAAAAGAACGAACACACCTGCTGTCCAAATACGGTTTTCCACTAGCAGAAAAAACAGTCTGGAAACATGAACGGCAACTCAAGAAAATGAAAACCCTTTTCCCGTCTGTAGCCTTCAGTCGCCTTACCTTTGACGATATCATCTGTATCATTACTCAAAGTGATGAGGTTATTCTGCCAACTTTTCATCAACTCATCTCCCAATACACAATGAGTCGGTTATACCCTACGAATAAAGGAGCCATAATCTTCATCGGGATTTCTAGTGGCGGGGCCAGTCTAATGAAACAACTCACCCGGACACTCCTGAACTTCTCTGATATCCGAACTGTCTCGGTTCTACGATTCAAACGCGATATTCCCCAAGAACCTGCACTTTCAACCGTTACTCTATGGAATGCAACGGCACAACAATGGAAAGAACCGTCCAAGTAATAACACAAACTGGTTGTGAATCAGAACTAGGTTTCACAATCCACTCCAATGACAAATATTGCGTTAAAGGATTAAGCCAAAAAAACGGGTGACGCAGGGTGCGTCACCCTATAGCGGGAACGGGGCGTCCAGAACGAGGACATAAAGGAGGAGAGGGGGAGAGGGGAATGAAAGACACAGGGAAGGATACCCCGATTCCTGTCGCCGATGGTGTTCCTCGTTTTCACGTCGTTGTGAGTCCTATGGTGAAATATGGTGATTTGCGGTGAGGGGAGATAGGTTGCCTTCTCAACGGTAGGGGGTGTTGAGTTGTGCTCTATTCCACCTCGGGAACTCCCTATATTCCAGGGTGTTATTGGTGTACTGAATTTAAAATGCTTTCCTTTAGGTGCTGGAGTTTTTTCCGGAAAACAGATTAGAATCGGAAAAAAGTTATGCCCGCGAGACATGGAGTTTCTGGATACTCTAACCATATGGACGCGTTGTCTTTTAGAGTGAGCCTAGTGGCTATATATATGACAAATAAAACGCACACAAAAGTAAGTGTTTATAAACAAAAACAAAAGGATGGCATGCTGGAGGGTTCCTTGGAATGCTCTACATTGCTGAAACACCATTACATTTTGGACTAGTTATCATAATCTGCGTTCTTACACTCCTTGGTTCTCTAATAGCCTTGATTTTGGCTCTTAGAAGCGAGGAGCCTAGTTGTACATTATACAACTTGTTTCTGGGTGCTTTCTTTGCTTTTCTAACTTTTATGGTCTTAGCTATCTCAATGTACGTTTTGCCAGCTGCTGCAACGGTTGATCAACTCTTACCAACGTATCTTGGCGCTTGGAGCTTTATTGGGTTACATGGTTTCTTCTTGGTAATGTATATGCTTGGTCTTCCATTTTTCAAGAGACGGATTTGGGCGATTTTTCTTCCCATCATAGGTACGCTTACCTTTCTTGCACTCGTATGGATTCTTCCTACACCGGCCACTGTCACAATCGTATCTGATGGAGTTATGAATTTTCTAGCGATGCCGTTTACACTTGTCGCTTATGGCGGTTTCCTTGCCATCTTCTATTTACTCTTGATACCGCTCATTGTCCTCTATCGCATTGCGCAAGCTCGACAGGGTATGGCAAAAACGTGGACTTGGATTGCCATGATTGGTCAAACTCTCTGGTTCATTGGGCTAATTCTAATGGCTCTTGTTCAATATACTGCGCCTTTCATACTCTTTACCTACGGACTAATCATCGTCGCAGGGATTCTAATCATTCTAAGCATTTACTTTGTAATAGTGAGTTCCTAAGCAGATTTATGATGCTTCGCCCGTTGACTTCACATGAGGTTCACGGGCGCTTATATTTTTTCACGATAAAAAAAATGGTAAGGAGGTGCCCAACCACAAAATGCGAGGGTAGCCTTCCTGTGGTCATTCCCCTTTTACCGTTGCCCGAAACTTACCCAACTAGGACATTTCGCCTGATGGTGTTCGGTTCCTGCTTCATCGCCAGGCACTGCCCCGCTAAAGGGGCTGTCACCTCCTGGCTCTTGACAGGCGTTTAGGGTCTCCGTCCAACTGACGGCGACACCTGTGTTGTCCATAAAAAGGTATAAAAACACCACCAGTTGCCATCCCCGTGGGGGGGCGTTTTACATACGATCGGACGGGGATCGGGTCTCCGTGGCTCATAAAAGGAGCTTTTTTGAGGTTCGGACAACGGATTTTTATGGGAGGAGTTTGGGAGGGACAGGAATTTGGGAGTGCTTCCCGGGTGGGTTTTTGAGCCATCGGAGACCGCCGATTCTCGTCCAGGTTGCTTCCCGGTATCTGTGTCTCTAAGTACTATTCTTTGGAGACGGAGCGTGCGTAGTTCCGCGGTAAAAAACTACGCAATTGCATAGTTAAATCAAGATACTTGAGAGAAAAACGTGAATTTTGTAATTAGTTTCTGCGCGGATGCGCGGTTCTGTGTCGTCTTTTAAGCTTTCCACTTTTTGTGGAAAGCGGTTGTGAAGATTGGGTGTTTCGTGATAAGAGTAAAGCATATCAACACCCGAACGAGAGGATTGTTGGGACATGCAACGGAAGCGGGTGGACTTGTGACGTTTCAACCCTCTGTACTGGAAGACCGAGGAGCCTGGCTGTTAATCAAGCAATTGCTTGACGGAAGCCTGGTCGAATTGCAGCCCGTTTTGGATTCATCGACCTCCTATGGATTTCGCTATCCTGAGGCAGAACTCACCTTGGAAGCTGATGCCCAAGGAACTGTGGATAAACTGGAACAGCTTCACCGGGCAGGCCTCCTTGAGGGGGAACTGGTGGAAACCATTTTTGCGTGTCGGCAATGTGAGTCCCCGGATTTACATCCCCAATATCAATGTCTGAAGTGTTCGGGTGGTCGTCTAGTTCAGCATTCGATGATTGAACACTTTTCCTGTGGTCATGTTGCTCCACGAAGCGAATTTGAATCTAAGGGGAAAAAACTGGTGTGTCCCTCCTGTGGGCAGTCGTTGGAGGGCGAACAACAGGACTACAAAGTGGAATTAGGTTTCAATTGTCTTAATTGTAACACAATTAGTGCCCAACCGCGGCTGATGTTTCGGTGTTTTCAATGCAAAGCTATCTCCTCAGCTTCTGAGATGAAAGGGCGGGCATTGTATGTCTATCGGTTGAATATGGCACATCGTGGGGACATCATTCATTATCTGGGATATCATCCTACACCAGAAGCAGAAAAACCATCACGCCGAAAGCACCGGGCTGATCTCGATGAGATGGATCGACGGATCCTGAACCTGCTGCAACAGGACGCGCGGTTATCATTTCGGAATGTGTCTCGTCGGTTAAAGGTTAGTGACGCAACGATTCGGAGTCGAGTTGCCCGACTGGAGCAAAATAACACAATCAAGGGGTTTAGCACGATAATTGATCCTCAGCGAGTGGGCATGGATGTCTTCGGGCTAATCCAATTGGAGGTTGAAGCCAATCAGCTAACGAAGTTCACCGAGGCTATGCGGGCAGTTGAAGAAGTGAAGCTTGTAATGGAAACCGGTGAGCGCCAGAATCTCATACTGCTGGTTAGTTTTCCAATGCGTGATGCCCTGAACGCATTTTTGGATTCGCAAATTCGTGGTAAGTCAGGTATTCAGCTTCTTACTGTCACAATCGCATTAGGGCTTCGAAAATATGATTGGACAATGCGTCTTTAGCCGTCTCCTTTGTGAGAAATTGTTGAATTTTCGTGAAAGTTGTGAACCTCTTACTCCTAATCGATGATTCAAGTACTGGCGACAACCTTTTTGAACTGATGTAAACTCATACTATCTCAGGAAAAAACATCTTGAGGCGACTTGTGTGTCAGACCTCCAGAAGCTGTTGGAAGATGGGGAAACTCAGAAAGCCCTAGCCTTGGTTAATGAAGATGAGTATGCTTGGGAGGATCTCTTGGGGCTGCTCGAAGGCACGGATGAGGACATGCAACGATCGGCTTTCGAAATTGTATCCAAAGCAGGGGACCATCCTCGACTACTCGAAGCATTACCCATGTTAATTCTGGGACTTTCGAGTGATGAAGATGATATTTGCCGGTATGCTGCAGAGGCTATGTACTATATGGGTTCAGATGCTGCAGAAGCTTCTGAGTCACTATCATCCCTGTTAACACATGATGATGATGAAGTCCGAAGGGCCGTGGCTCGTGTCTTTTCACAAATGGGTTCAGCTGCTATTGATGGAAAGGATGCACTCACTGATGCCCTGTCTGACAGTGATGAAGTGGTGCGGGGTGAAGCCGCGCTAGCTATTGGAAACTTGGGGAATGAGGTGCCAGAAGCCGTTCCACGGTTGATTGATCTTCTTACGGATGAGGAAGAATTCATCCACGATGGAGAGAGCATGGAGGTTCGCAATGCTGCCAAGACCGCACTTGAACAAATCGGTTCTGATGCAGTACCTGGGCTTTTAGAGGCAATGCGCGGGGATCGTCCAGAACAAAGAGCCATTGCCGTAAATACATTAGCAGGTATGGACTCATTACCAGAAGGAGCCGTTAAAGACATTGAAGAAGCTGTTCAGGATCCGGATGAGTCTGTTCAAGATGCTGCTCGGACTGCAATGAAACGAATCAAAGCGAGCAAGGATTAGCTCCCTTTCGATTCCGTGTCATAATTTTCTTCTAACTCGCTTTCAGGTGGAGTACGGCGGTCAATCTTGCCGAATATGATGAGAAAGATAAGGACTCCAATAAAGACGGGAATCTTCAGGATGAAACCGTTTGGAGATACTAAATACCAGACGAGTGAGAATCCTGCAGGGAGACCAGTGCCAAAGCGTAAAGCATTTCGACTTTCTCGTAGCGCAAGTCGTTGGGTTGACCAATCAAGCATGGCGGGAAGAGCTAGACCAATCGCGATGATGGTTGTACCGATTGGACCGAGACTATAGAAGATTGGGAAGAAGAGTAACATGGCAAATGAAATGGGAAAGCCAAATATTATCCCAAGATAAAATCCAGAACATCGCGCACACACATAGTAGGTGCGACCATTCAGTTGAACCTTGAACGCGTGAATCTGTTTGTGATAAAAAAAGCTGAGAATGTAACCCAAAAGACGTTTTAGTGGATTCACACTCATTAACCTCATAGAAGCAGATAGTGATTAATTATCTAGGACCAATCGGAGGAAGATGCCGTTTGTGTTGATTATCCGCTATACGTTTTTGGAATTTTCTAATTTCTTCTTTAGACAAACCTTGCGGTGTTTCACCAGATATGAGCGCATCTAGTTGATCGTAACTGGCACCCAATTCCCCTTCATCGGTTTGTCCCGGCCATAATCCAGGACTTGGGGTTTTGGAAATAATCTTCTCGGGGATGCCAAGAAAGTCAGCAAGTCCTTTGATTTCACGCTTCAGGAGACCACCTAATGGTTGAAGATCAACTCCCCCATCTCCATATTTGGTGAAGAAGCCTAGCGTCAATTCAGTTCGGTTGCCAGTTCCAGCGACGAGACGGTTCAGGCGGTTTGATTCATAGTACAAGGCTACCATTCGCAACCGTGCTTTGATGTTGGCGAGGGGAATGGTAATCGGCGTATTGGTTTGAAGGTTAAGGCTGGTAAGAAATATTTCATACACGGGAGTAAGGTCATAGATACGAAATTCAATATCGAAATGTTTTGCTAGTGCTTTTGCATCGTCAATATCTTCTGCAGATGAGTATCCACAGGGGAGAATGAGTCCGAGGGTAGCATCTGTGGCGCGTCGGCATAGAACTGATGTTACGCTGGAATCGATACCTCCAGAGATGCCTATTACATAACCGGTGCATCCGCTTTTCTTTAGTTGTTGCTTGAGCCACTTGGTTATTTTTTCTTCGATTTCTGGATAATTTATTGTAGGGTTCATCTTTCTAATCATCTCTGTGAAGATTGTTGTCGATTGATTGGAGTGATGTCAATGCTCAAATCTAAAGCGTGTACTGAGTGAGTCAACCATCCCATTGAGATTACATCTACACCGGTTTTAGCATATTTGATAATGTTTTCAGGTGAAATATTACCTGAGACCTCAAGAATAGGAGTTGGAGTTAGTTTCAATTGACGAATGCTTTTCACAACCGAGGATACTTGTTCTGGAGTCATGTTATCCAGTAAAATAGCATCCACCTTTGAGTTTGCCGCTGTAATTGCTGCTTCTGGACTAGATACTTCAATTTCAATTGGACAGGTGAAGCTAGCATTTTCACGAGCGATGTTGATGGCATCAGTGATATCTCCGTAAAAAACAAGATGGTTATCTTTGATGAGAATAGCGTCATCTAATCGCCATCGGTGCGAATCACCACCTCCAATCACTACTGCGAGTTTGTCGAAATATCGAAGCAGAGGAGCGGTTTTTCGGGTTGCTGTAATCCGAATATGTGGATTGTATTTTCTTGCTTTCTTAACTAGATTAGCAGTGGTTGTGGCAATACCACACATGCGTTGGAGTAGATTGAGTAGTGTTCTTTCGATAGTTAACAAAGGTGCTGCGAGTCCTTGAATTTCTAGAAGAGTTGTATTTGCTTTTACAGGTGAACCATCTTTTTGTATTCCAGATACAAAACAATTAAAATCTGACAAAATAACCGAAGCTATCTCCATTCCTGCTGCTATACCCGCTTTACGTGTAAAGAGTCTAGCCTTCGCATATTCTTCTTTAGATATTAATGCAGATGTAGTGATATCCCCATATCCAACATCTTCATCTAGCATAGTGTAAAATTTTTGGAGGATTAATTGATAAGGAATACCTCTCGGAGTCAAGGGGAAATGTGTCATTTCTTCTCACCTGTTCTTATCTAGTTCAATTGAGTGTAACTCCTAAAAAGCTTCTATCCGCCTGAATTTTCATTCAAACTATGTTGTTATGTCGAGCATTCGCTGTATAGCTTTACGTGCACGTTTGGCGATAGGGGCCGCAACAGTGATGGGATATTGATTCTTCAACAAACTTGCCTTCACTTTTTCGAGTGTAATTTTTTTCATAGATTTACATACAGCGTACTGCAGGGCAGGTAAGAAAGTTTTATTCGGCATTTCTTTTCGTAAACGTGTAACCAAGTCCACCTCAGTTGCAATAATGAAAGTTTGTGCAGGACTGTTCCGAGCATATTCAAGCATTTGTCCGGTCGAGCCAATGAGATCAGCCCTGGATTGAATAGACCAATCACATTCAGGATGAACCAGAAGCTTTGCACCAGGGTGCTCTTGTTGGAGTTTTAGAATTTGGGGGTCAAAACTGAAGGTAACATGAACATGACAGAAGCCATGATCGGGAATGGGAATGACATCATATCCACAGATATTTTTAGCATATTCAGCCATATTGCCATCTGGACCGAAAAGTACAGGATTTGTATCCAGACCCTCAAGTATTTTGCAGAGATTTGAGGACGTACAGATCACATCAGCTTCTGCCTTTGCTTCTGCGGTGGTGTTGACATATAAAACAACGGGCACGCTCGGATGTTTAACTTTGGCTTCACGAATGAGGGAGGCGGGTAGTTGGGCTGCCATGGGACATCGTGCGCTGGGATCAGGAATGAGAACCTGTTTATCTGGATTCAGGATTGAGGCTGTTTCGGCCATGAAGCGCACACCACAAAAGATAATGATGTCGGTTTCGATTTGTTGGGCTTTTTGACAAAGACCGAAGCTGTCGCCGATGTAATCGGCGATTTCTTGGATTTCGGATGGTTGATAATTATGAGCTAAGATAATCGCGTTTTTTTCTTCCGATAGGGTGCGGATTTCTTGTTGCAGCTGTGTTTTCGTGTCCATGTTCAAATTGCCATCCATGGTATTCTAATGAGTTATTTGAGATAGGAATCCCGTTATATTCCATCCTATAAGCCTTGTCTATCTTTAGGTCTGACGGAAGTTTTTTGTATTCGCACCTAGGAGAGGGGTATTAACTTGCTTTTGGGGCAGTCTGAAATTGGTACATCAATCCGAATCTGAACATAAAAGTAGAATCAACATGGACCGCCTTTTCGCTGGTGCAACCACTGGAACCTTCATCATCCAGCTACTAACACTTCTCGTGTTGATTGCAGCGTTCATAGGCTATCTCCTTGTAATTACGGGAATATGGGATCTAATCAGCGGAAATACCGATATTGTGATTTTCCTGATATTAATTGGCGGAGCCATCGCCTTTGCCATCTTCATCGCATTCTTTGGTTTCTTCATTCGATTTCACAGCAGGGTCAAAGGGTTCGTGCTAGGCGAAGGCATAGGAAAAGTCACTACAGGAAGCCGTGATGGACAGGTAATTCTCACCCTCTTCTCTTTCTCGGTAGTCTTCTTTTCCCTAGCGGGACTATACGCGATTTATCTCATCTGGAAATATTTCCTTCCATATCTCTATTCAATTACGAGTTCCATTTACCCGAACATCATCGTTCTTTGCTTAGCTGTTATTGTCGTTACGCTGCTGATTCAACTGGCTTCTCGTATGGTAAGTCGATATGCCCAGGATATTGTTGCGCGTATCACGGAAGAAGAGTAGAGTCTAAAAGGTAGTAAAAGAAGTTAAAAGGCGCCTATCGAAAGACACTAGGGCCAAACCCAGTTCATTGTAGTCGTGTTCAGAGAAAAGACCACGGAGGAAAAAAAATGGTACTTAGAATTTTCTTCAAAGCTTGGCGAATTAGTCTACGTACAACTCGTAGGTTCATAGTTTTTACAGTAGCTTATGCCATTCTCTTAACATGGATCGCTTTCATAGTACGTCAGTATTTCATAGAATTTGGTCCACTATTTTTACCGACCAATCCTGGAGAGGCAGTCCTCATGCAATCTTATCTAGTCATTATGGGTTGGACATTGGTTGCAGGAACAATTATGGGCATTGTCTTTTCTTGGTTGTTAGCTCATGGACGTCGTGATGATATTGCAGTGCTGAAGTGCGTGGGCTGGTCGAATCATGACATCCGTCAACTAGTGTTGGGTGAAATCATTTTCATCACAATTTCAGCAGTACTCTCCATTGCCATTCTAGGTATCCTAATCTCGGGATTTTACTTCGCAACAATGGTTGTACTCAGCCCAAATCCCCTGGGAAATCCCACTGTCATTGTCCCAGCAGCCTTGAATTACATTTTGATACGACCGGATTTCATTACTATCGCCCTCCTAGCCGTCATGTTAGTTCAAGTCCCAGGGATTCTAATTCTAATTTGGCGAACACTTCGAATTAGTCCAATGCGGGCATTAACTCGCCCTGAATGAGAGAGGATGTGAAAAAACGATGCCTGAAGATATTATCGTAGCACAAAAAGTCCAGAAGGAATACCGACGTGGTCGTGAAATCATCCACGCTTTACGCGATATCAGCCTTACGATACGTTCCGGTGAATTCCTCGTTATCGAAGGTAAAAGTGGATGTGGTAAAACCACATTGCTCAACGTGCTATCTGGACTCGATCGCCCCACAGACGGACGAATCATTTTTGATCAAATGGATCTCACCGTCATCGACGAACGAATCCTCCCAAAAATCCGTCAGGAAAAAATCGGTTTCATTTTCCAACTCTTCAACCTCATTTCTACTATGACCGTCTATGAGAACGTCGCGGCACCCCTTTGGCCCACTGACCTTAGCCGCCAAGATATCGAAGACAAAGCAATGGATGTTATCCGTGCTGTGGATATGGTGGAACGTAAAGACCATATTCCCCGTCAACTCTCAGGAGGCGAACAGCAACGAACCGCCATTGCCCGTGCCCTGGTCAACAAACCCAAAGTGGTCTTCGCTGACGAACCCACGGGTGATCTCGACACCAAAACCGGCGCGACTATCATGCAACTCCTCCGCAAACTCAACCAACAGGAAAAAATCACCTTCGTCGTGGTCACTCACGATCAAGAACTCATCAAGTATGCAGACCGTCACTTCACAATGTCTGATGGTCGACTCAGTGGCGGACGCCGCTAATCGAGGAGAAGCTGAGCACCAATCTAGCAGTAAGAAAGCTATTTTGCTGCTTTATCTAATTCCTTTCTTCTTTGTTCTATTTGAGCATACAAGTCTTCAAACGTTTCAGGTGGGACGTGTTCCTTCTCCTTTTTAACCAAGTTCATGGCTTCTGAAGGACAATTCGCCACACATACGCCACACCCGATACAACGATCCAAGTTAATAGTCACGATTCCATCGATAAGAGTTGCTGCGTCCATCTGACATACTTCAACGCAGGTGCCACAACTACTGCACAAATCTGCATCAACTTCTGTAAAATAATTGGTAGTAAAATAGTCCACGGGACGAGGAGCGCCTTTCGCCCCCACAAGTCCCCCACAACAGCATCCACAACAACTACAGAGAAAATCGATATCTTGGGAATTACTGGGTTGTAAGACTAATCCTTCTTCCTCATTTTGTCGAATCGTCTCTAGTATTTCTTCTTTGGTAACTTCTTGACCCCATCCGAGGTCAATATACTGTTTCGTAAAACCACCAATGCCGATACAGAGATTACGTCGATTAGTTACCTTGCAAGGCTCACCCTTGATATCTTTGGTTTGGCGGCAAACGCAATTGACTAGAATGAAAGGCCCATCTGATTTGTCGATAAGCTGTCTAATGTTGTCATAGTTGGCTACACTATCTTCTCGTTTGATACTCTGTTCAACAGGAATGGTTCGTAGTTGCCCTATTCCTGTTCTCTGAATTTCTTGAAGAGGCCGCGCGTTATAGAATTGATCCATATCTTCGATGAGTTCTTTTGTTAATTTATCCACTTGGAGCTCATAGATACCGATAACCCACAGGGCATTGCCATAATACTTAGTGTCCCCTTCTTTTAGATACAGAATTAGTCCCTTTTGGGCCATTTCATCCAGTGAATTTTCTAATTCTTCTTTTGAGATTCCAGTAGCTTTCAGCCGTGGATAGATGTCATCCAATGTTTCCGATGGATAAACAGACCACTTCAACTTTGTGGCGATTTTTGCCTCATGTGGGGTGAAAAGCCGTTTGAGGAGGCGAATCTCTACTCCACCCTCTCTTTCGGGAAATCGGATAGGGAATGTATCCATATGCCGTTGTAATTCACGATATACATCAACTTCTTCAACCATTTGAAACCCTCATTCAATTAGACAGATAATTCTTAGAATGAGCCTAATTTGTGTTTCCGTTCAGAAGAAATTGAATCACTGCCAGATAGGCGAAAAAGAAGAAGCCGAGGGACACCGATGCATCCCTCTCATTGGATATGGTTACTCTTTGACCCCTTCAATCTTGAATGCGATCTTTACGGTGGCTCTGTACTCGACGATTTTCCCGTCCTTGACAACAGCGGTCATGCCGACGACATCTGCACCCGTTAGACCACGAAGAGTCGCCGCAGCGGTCATCACTGCTTGATTGGCTGCATCTTCCCAGCTTTTCTTCGAGTTACCAACTAGTTCAATAACTTTGATTACACCCATTGACAAAACCTCTCACCCTATTTGCTGCTAAGTCAGCTTAAGGCTTTCTATTTCAAGTGCCCAAGATTCAATCTGCAGCTTCGCATTGTTGTCGCGATATGATTCGTTTCACCGAATTAACGATGGTTGTGATGTAGCCGCGATTATAGAGATAGAATAGTATCATTGCGATGAGTATCCAGAAATAGAGGTAGCGTAAGCAAAGGAAAATGGCTGTGGTTATGATAATGATAAACCAGTGTCGCTTTTTAAATTCGAATGGGCTTACATTGGTAAGAGTCAAGTCAGTGTAATCGAAGAGAACGGCGAGGAATGGCATGAGGGCGATTAGATAGAACTTGTATGATCCTCGAGGAAAGAAGAGTTGTACAAGTAGGACAAGGATGATGCCCCAAAACAGAGCTTCGGTCATGATCTTTTGCATCCGTGCTTTATTTTGAAGACCAGAAAAAAGTGAATAGCGGGTAAACGCGACAAAGACAAGTACACTGGTGACACCGAGTAGGAGGTAATTCCCGAGGAGAAAGGCAATCGGTACAGTCATTATCGGTGGTGCACCAATTACCAGGAAGAAGGTGTTGAAGTGAACGGGATAACTCGGTTGGAGAATTGCGGTCATCAAGTATTCTATTGATCTTTGCCCACCGCTAAGGATGACCCGTTGGATGTAACTCGCTGGGTCTATCAGAAGAAAAGGTAATGAAACACTGAGAAGTACTGCGCAGAAAATCAATGTGTATTTTGTGAGGTCTTGGAGGAGTTTGAGACGGGTGCTAGGCTGTTCTCCTTTTAGTAGAGCAATGATTAGGAGTGGGAAGAAGATGAGGGCTACCTGTTTGAAGAGGGTTGCCATTGCCAAGACAAGTACGGAGAAAAGTCGCTGTTTAGTTAGTGCAAAGTAAAAGGCCAGAGTTACAAAGAAGACATAGGGGGCAGGATTCAACCATAAGAAACTACCATAGATCAGGGTTATTGGGTTGAGTAAGTAGATGAGCATTGCTACGGTAGATCGCTTTTCGTTTCCTGTGAGATGCCATGAGATGAGATAGACCAGATATCCTGTTGCTATATTGAAGTTAAAGAGGACTATTCCAGCAAGCCAAGCGGGATTACTTCCGTAAATGGCAATGCTATAGATGAAGAGGGGAGGGTAGATGTAGCTGCCAAATTCCACTGAGTAAGGGAATATACCGCTCCATATCTGGTGAACCCAGGGAATGTAGAACAGGTTGTAATCATTGTAGAGTTCGAGAAATTGGTGAATGAGGTCAGGGATTCCGATGGTCAGTTGGAGTAGGGTAAAGATTCGTATGAAGAAGGCAACTAAGTTAATAGCTAGCCCTACGAAGAAAAAGCGACGATGAGTGGTCAACCTCAAGATGAGCATTCCAAGGATGAGAAATATTCCAGTAAAGGCTACAATGAGTGATGGAAGGAACGTTGATGGAATGGCAGTATAGAAGTAGACCCACGTAACTTGGACCGAGTTATTGTTAATGAAGAGGATTTTGTGATTCAAGTCCATTGTGAGTTCAGTTTCAAGGGTAAACTGGGATGTATTACTGATTAAAAAGAGGGTGTCCAATTCGTGTAGTGGAGTTCCAGTAAGATACCGTTCATATTCCGATGTA
>JAEOSK010000070.1 GCA_016840405.1 Candidatus Hermodarchaeum yapensis | reverse complement strand
TCTCGGATTATTAGCGTCACGACTGACGTAAACTTAGAATCGGCTATACGATTTACTCCAGCTTGAACGGTCTCGGTCCCGGACTCCCGCCCTACACCTTCAACAGCTCAGCCGTCTTACAATCGCGTGCATGAAACCCGGCAGAGCAGGAATGTGCTGTTCCGGGTAGAGGTCGTCGGTTCAAATCCGGCCGGCCCCACCACGCGCCCGACCGGCCCCATCAAGGCGCGGATTTTCAAGACCTTGTGGGCGCTGAAGAAGGACGGTTATTCCGAGGACACGCTGAAGGCCAAAGGTCACCGTTTGAGGTATCTGGCAAAGCACGTGAATCTTGATGACCCAGAGGCTGTTAAAGGGTACATTGCCAATCAATCACGCTGGTCCAACGCCTACAGGCAGGGGGTCGCCTACGCCTACAACAGCTATGTCGAAGCTAATGGTTTGCAGTGGGCTTTGCCACGCTTCCGGATAGAGGACAGGCTGCCGAGGATACCCACAGAGGAGAGGATCAACCAGGTCATAGTTCGGGCCCGAGGAAAATACGTTCTAGTCTTCAGCATCCTGCGAGATACTGGAATGAGACCCATCGAACTAGAGAGAACCCGAGTGAGGGATATCGACCTCGATAGGGGAACAATCACAGTTAGAACTGCGAAAGGCGGCATTGGAAGGGTGGTTCAGATCCGGAAGCAGACACTAGCTTTGTTGAAGACGCACCTCGGAAAGCGCAGCTTCGGGCTGGACGACCAGCCATTCCCGAAGCGGAGGAAGATGACCGGCAGGTGGGTCCGATTGCGGAACACCGTCGCCGAGAAGCTGATGGACCCAACATTCAAGACGATCCGCTTATACGACTTGAGACATTTTGCCGCGACGATGACCTATCACAAGACGAGGGACATCCTGTACACCCAGAGGATGCTGGGGCACAGGAACCTGAAGAGCACCCTGAGGTACGTCCAGCTGGTGGGCTTCGAGGACGATGATTACACCTCTGCAGTGGCTAGGACGTTGCAGGAAGCCCGCCAGCTGATAGAGGCCGGGTTCGAGTACGTGACGGAAATGGAAGGAGCTAAGGTCTTTCGTAAACGGAAGTAACCCTGCGCGCGCACCTGGGTTCTAACCGTTGAGTGACTCGAAATATCGGATTTTTCTGAACTTGTTTTTGCATGGAGGGCCGACGCAAACAGCGGCTTCATCCTTTCCTGGTGAAAGGATCCATGACCAGCAGATTCCGTAATGAACCTTGCCATCATAATCGTGGTCGCACATCTTGTTTTCATGATTTTTCAAAGCATCCATTATTGCTTCGTAGTCAATGTTTCCCTTATTCTTACGGAACCACTTCAAAAGGAATGGTTTTCTAGCAGAATACATATCAAAGGCCCATCTCGCCTGCGGGTCCTGCTCGTTGTATTTTTCCATTTCAGGAGAGTCAAAGCGTAGTGATACGAATTCAAATCCCTTATCTGTGTAGGTAGTCTTTGTTTTTTCTCGATGCGCCTCGACTTTTGCGATCCTGCTGTTTTTGTCTATCATCAGATAGGCTGTACCCCATGTTTTCGGTATTTTTTCGAGGAATTCAGTAGCTTCATCTAAAGTCCTGCAGTTGTCAAGTATCCATCTCTTTGCAACATTAAACATCACTCCTGGTCCAGAGTTTACAAAGCTCGTGGAAGTTGAGGATATTGCGATTCCTGCTTCGTTCACTCCTCCATACCTCGACATATTTGCCCAGTGAAAGGTGAAACCTAGACTGCACAACTTCCCTTGGGGCTTTGTGTAGCATAGTGTCAGATATTTACTATCTTCTTCTATCCATTCGTGATTTCTTGCAAGAACTGGTGATCCGCTTCGAGTGTAATCACCAGATATAGCCATTACCAGACAGGATGGCTGCAATCTGTAAGGGGAGAGTTCGTGCGCTGCAACAACACTGTAATCTACACCACTTCCATCAGAAATCCCGTGAATCTCTTCTAGTAGTTCTGGAGCGTATGTTCTCACTTCTTTTTCATATTCCATGCTTTTCACAATGTTTTCTTTCGAGAATTTTGGCAGAAGTCCCTTGTCCTTCTTCAACTCTTTCCCTATTTCCAGTCCCATATCGTAATAGGAACCACTTAATTTTACTTCATACACAGCAAGTCACATCTTCTGAGTAGGTACTAGTTCTCCTTCCAAAAAAGTTAATAAATATTTAAACTGCCCGATCGATCGAACGCCATGGTCACAACCTTGGAAGAGGTTCGCCAGCTCGTGGAAGCCGGCTTCGAGTACGTGACGGAGATGGAAGACGCGAAGGTCTTTCGCAAACGGAAGTAACCCCCCTTTTTGTACACGTGCTTTGACGCGCGCGCAAATGAGAAAAAGAACTTAATATGCGCCAACCGCCTGTAATTGCCTATGCGATTCTTCGAACCAGCTGACTCACAACCATGCTACTATTGCAAGAGAATCAAGACTGTAGAAAAGGAACAAGAGTATCCTATTCGAGAAGGAATCTTCACATTTGAGAACTACGTCTATCGATGTGCCTGGCATGCAAGATTCACATGCTCAAAATGCGGGAAGCAACATCATTTCAGCTGGCTGTACTGGTGCCCAAAGAATAGAGAATTGGTCTGTGGCGACTGTAAAAAACCCACAATGAAACCTGTTGCATTCTGGGACCGCACCTATGCATACGAGTTCTACTGTGAAGACTGTGGTGAATATCACTTTGATCTTCTCTATTCAGAGTTCCAAGGAGTACATCCTTGGCAGCTTGGAAATCGAGATTTAGTTTCAAATGTAGAACCACAAGAACCATGGATGCCCATGTGGTCACCGGATAAGCCGAGAGACGGCAAAGAGATAGAACTCACCGAGGCTCTTAAGCTACCAAATCGGATTATCTTGCTTAAAGAGGATCTGAAGTATCCCCAGAGTCTCCAACATGCTGTTCCTGAGGATAAGATTGATTTTTCTGAGACTCGGGAATCATGGGAACAGAATAGTAAGGAGTATATTGATTTCTGTCAAATTGACATGGCTGGTGATTCTAATCGCAGGTTTGTTATCGATCCTGCATTATGGTCTTTACTCGGTGATGTAAGTGGATTATCTGTTCTTGATGCCGGGTGTGGCAACGGGTATCTAACAAGATTACTTGCTACCAGGGGCGCAAATGCAGTAGGTATTGACTTCTCTAAGGCATTCGTAGAATACTGCACGAGAATAGAAGCTGAGATGAACCTAGGCTGCAAATTCTATGAGGCATCGCTAACCGAGATGAACGATTTCGAGTCAAAGTCATTTGATGTAGTTGTATCCAACGTTGTCATGGTGGATGTTCTTGAATACAAGACCGCGTTCAAGGAGATTGCACGAGTTCTGAAGGATGATGGCAGGTTCATCTGGTCCAATGTGCATCCGGTTTTCGGTAGAACTGGTGGTGCCATAGATATCAGACTGCCAAGGGACTCACAGAGAAATGAATCAAGATATCTCAAAATGATTGATCGATATTACGACTCTGGTGGTGAACTAATATCAGGCTGGATGTCAAAGCCAACCTGGCAGTTCTATCGGACACTTGAAGAATATAGTAAAGCCTTGAAGGATGCGGGATTTGTCATTTCAGAGATTCTGGAGCCACGACCAACGCCCGAAGCTATTCAGCAGAATCCTAGGGCTTTTGCCTTTGACGCAGACCGGTGGACCTACTTCATTATATTCGAATGCCTGAAGAGGTGACTCTGTAGTTTGGGTTTGGGGGTTAGATTTTAACCTCAATGCCCGCACTACGTGACCGAGGTGGAGGGGGCGAGGGTCCTCAGGAGGCGGAAGTGATAGTCAAGTCCTCTGAGGTTGCTTCTGCATCAGAATTTTGACTTTCGCACCACCCCATAAGACTTCATTCCATTCAATTGCTTTTTGTTGTCGCTGATAGTTGTATGGTCTAGTGGACTGAAAATACTGTTTCTGAATATGATTGTGAAGTAAATGTAAGACCTCAACATGGGCTCTATAAAAATCGACTAGATTGCTTGTTGTGATTATTACGGGCACTAATCTTCGTGGGTTTTTCCGAAAGACATCTTGGTAAAGAGGATGCAGAGATTTTGTGATCCCATCTATATTGATAATGTCCTCTTCATAGATTTGGTTGAACAAGCCGTGATTGTGGACAATTAGATTTCGAACTCTTCTTGCTTCATCAATCAGCCAAAAAGTCTTTGGGAGCCTCTTTATGGCTTTCTTGTCTCCGATATCGCACTTCGTTGCCTTTTCATATGCCCATTTTATGCACTTCTTGTATGACAATGTTTCTCCAGTCATTTTCTTTCCATTCAGGTATTGTCGATGTCCCTTCTGGTTGAGATGGCGGATGAAATTTCTCAAGGCAACTTCATACACATTGGTAATTGCTACCAACGAGATTCTGGATTGAAATAACTCGAAGAATGGCAATCTGAATGCCCTAATTAGATCTTGTTTGGAATAGAACCTAACCCAGCTAAAGGTCATTGGAATACTTCGGTCAGGAAGGTATTTCCGTATCCCTTCGGTATCAACATCTTTTTGCATGGCCGCAACATAAAGATGATATCCTAGGACGCCCTGCAATGAATCATCTGCTATCTCAAAGACTTTTTGGATATCTGTGTCGCGTTTCATAATGTGATCCCCTGCTATTAGACATTGTATACTTCACATATCTATCTGTCTAGTTACACGCCCTGCACGGTTTTTTCTCAGCCTCCTGCCTAAGTGATAACTAGAGTCCGCAATCAACTCCATTCGTAAACTCTCAAACCGCTACGGATCCAACCTACTCATTTTTTCGATGTCGCCTAGCTGGCTTCTCACGCTTCTTGTGGAATGATAAGGGCCGAGAATTTTCGGGGATCAACCTACTGGATTTTGTCGGTTGATGTATGCATGTGACCTGTCTCGGTCGCCCAGCCAGTCTCCTGCGTTTCAACTAGTACGTTTAGCACAATTAGTCAGCTGTTTCCTATTTAATGAAATTTCGTCGGATTCGGCCAAATTTACATTAATGTAAAACTCTTGACTTTTTTGACTAATTGTACTGCCTTGCATGCATATTTCAAAGAAGCTAACTAACTAAAACAGAGAATACCTTGTAATCAAGTCATTGTTGCTTTTCGTTTTTGCTAATTAAATAATATCTTCCGTCCTTTGTTGCAACAACACCAGAAGGTATGATTGTATTGGCACTCATTTTCAGCCACCCTTCATCAAGCTTGAGTTCTTTGGGTGTCTTAGCAGTCTCTTCAGAAGTAGCTCCCGCTTCTTTGAGTGCC
>JAEOSK010000045.1 GCA_016840405.1 Candidatus Hermodarchaeum yapensis | reverse complement strand
TCTATGAAATCTGCCAGAAGCTTCTGAAAGCGAATGAGAATCTGTCGCGGTGGTTGCATCGATTTCGATATCTTGATCTTAGCGATCGTAATGCAACTTCTTTAGCATTTCAAGAATATAGATCTATGAAAACTGGTCCAGAATTTCAACAAATGAAATTCAGCTGTTTTGATATCTCTAGCATATATTACAGGAATATCTCATTAAAAATTGGCATGTGGTTCTCTAACCAGCAGAAAATAGAGGAGGCTGAAGGTATTTTTAACAGGCTTACTGATGCTGATGAGGACATGGTGGCTTTTGTTTTTGACATTGTTATTGGTCGGCTTGATGAGTTCGTTGATGAAGTGGAAAATGAGTTTGATGTAGGTAACCTAGATAGAGCGGAAGAACTTAGATTGGAATTCAAGAGTGAGACCAAAGAAATTGCTCAGCAACTGGAAAAGTTCAGCGGTGATTTATCTGATCTCACGATCAGTTTTGCCAAGATTGCGAGGGTACCTATAACGCTAGGTGTCTAGATCAGAATGAAGTGAGGATTACAACTTGATATGTAGTTTAAAAGCTCATATGATGTCAATTCACAGAACTAGAAAGTACAAAAAGACGCGCGCAAGTACTAAGGTAGAGTATATTCCTTTCCACATCCTTTCATGGATTACGGGGTCTAGTCAGTCACTTATCGATACCCAGCAATCGCCCGTGATAGATGGCTTAAGAAGTCACCTGGAATTAAGAAGGGTATTAATGCCTAGGATTAGTGTGCTTCAATGACTGTACGGAAGACAGAAGCAAGAATACCAGAAGGTATGCAAGCCTCTGACCTTGGTCAAGCATTTTCTAGTGGGAATTACTCCCTTGTCAGTTACCTTACATCGCCAATTGCCAAGGGCACTCGTATTGACTATGCTGTCTTCGCACAGAACAATACCATGGCTGACAGATATGAATGGACATTCCTTCCTTTATCCGTACCAAGTGAGCTAGAGGAAGAAACAACGAATGTCGGTATTAATGAATACACGCCTGAAAACCTAGGTGAATTGCGAGTTGTTGTTGATGTAATTGTAGGAGGAAACACTGTTGTCACTTTAACATTGAGTCAAATAATAGTGGAAAGGAACGCAGAGTTAGAGCAGTATATCAATGGAGTTGGTATTATTGATTCAGCACTTGCCAATTGGGTTTGGGCAGCAGCAAGGGTTGGTGACTCACAGACGACTAGGGAGCTAGTAAATGATCTCAAATCATATATTGAAAAGGCCGCCGCCCAGCATGAATTCCCTTTAGATTTCCTTGCAGCTATAGTATATAAAGAGGTGTCCTTCAGACCCAAAGAATATGAATGGCAACGAGTCTATCTCGTAGGAGAGTCTGTCAGAAGTGTCGAGATTGAGGCCATTAGAGAGATCCTCAGTAACGAAGAATATGACAATCCTAAACTCACAAAGCAATCAATTGGTGTTTGTCAGATTAGTATGCCTACTGCCTCGATGGTAGTTTTTCCTGACCTCTGGAGAGAATTACCAGTAGAAAGCGACCAAAGGGAGCTTCGCAGAAAAGAAATCCGAGATAACTATACTGATCTTGATTCGTATCAGAAAATAGACTTGTTCAACATCCTTCGCTTCCCCCGAACCAATATACTCCTTTGTGCAGAGTTGTTGTCAAAACTTAAGAATCGCCCTAATCGTTGGGAGGGCGTAGACAATGAGCAGTTGATGCAAAATCAACACGCTCTATCGATAATTGCAACTGAATACAACCTAGGTGCAACAATGACCCCCAGGGAAGATGCCAAACCTACTAAGTATGGTAACAGAGTTCTCAAGCTCCTTAGTTCACCTTTTTTTTCAGCCTTCTTTGGTGAATTCACGCTTGCTCAGGTATTGATTGAACCTTCTTCCACCAAGGTAGTAAAATTGGATGAGCTTCTCCAAGGCACAATTTTCATCGAGATCTGTTTCGAGGTTTCTTCACCAAGTGGGTTAGATATGCCTGATGACATGGTTCTTGAGGTTCGTGATTTCGATAATCAGATTATTGGTAATATATCTGCACCATTAATTTCACCTTTCTTGTGGGATGGTAGCTTTGATTCAGGAGAAAGAGTCGAAGACCCAGGAGTATATTCTGTATGTCTTGTAGCATTGAAAGATGGTGGGATTTTATCAGTCAGTAACATGCATGAGATTAAGATACTACAAATTGAACTGACTGTTAGAAGTCCGAATTCGGTACCAAACCCAAACAATCCTAATTGTATAGTCCATCCGATTGAATTCGAAGATCCTCGAATGCCCGCTCTAACTATCGAGGTTGGTTTACCGGGCTTGTCTAGTGCAATCATTGCAACATTAACGCGAGAAGTAAGACTCGCTATTACTTACGATGGCCAATATACAGAATGGGATCCGGCAACAAACATGGACGTGAACAGGACTTTTGAAACAATATATTTACCTGGTCCTACGAACGATGACTGGTACACGATAGATGTTATTGGTCAGTGGCCATTGAATTGGGGGAATACTTTCTGTGGCGGTGATCTTGAAGTATACTGTAGAGTAAAAATTGATGATGTTGTTTTACAGGTTCGAACTTCTCCAAACACGCTTGTGATTTGGGGGAAAAATGCACCAAAAGCTACAGTTCGAAATGAGTTTGGTGCAAATGTTAGTATGCAAGTTGTGGGGCACCGTGAATCGCGTTTCACGCAGTTCAGTGACAATCCTGCCACACTTAACCAATACAGAGCTGGTCCCTTAACTGTGCTCCGATCATTCGACAATGGCTATGGTATAGGTCAATTAACAAAACGTCCACCACCCACACTCAGTCAACTGTGGAATTGGAAGGAAAATGTTCAAAACAGCTTGGCAAGACTGAATTCGTTTAGAAACGATGCACTCACATACCTGAGCCAAGTACGGAATGGCGATCCATGGATATGGGATCCAGCTAGAGGTGTAGGAGCCACTGGAGGCAACCCACCAAATGAAGGGACATCCTACCCAAATGCACCAAACTTCACAGCAGATCAATTAGACTTGGAAATGTGGTCCCGTTATAATAGTGGATATAGATACCACAACTACAACCCTGCTTCGAATAGTTGGGTTAGGCGTCTTCCTGGCGCTGTTGCAGGCCTGGTGTACGCAGATGAACTGCTTGCAGTCCGTAATAATGTCAACGCAGGCAATCCACCGGGCGGATGGGGGTGAATGTATATGACAAGAATAGACTCGGATTCGATCTTAAGTGTTGCTTTTGAGGAACAGGCAAAGGTGTTCCTACCTTTATCAAGCCTGAACACACCTGAAAGAGTAACAGCGCTGATGAATGAGCTAGGATGGGAGTTACCCGGTTCTCAGCTTTTCCCAGTCACATTAACAGATTTCACAGATGGAATAACTAGCGTTATAGATGCCCTCGCACGGAAGAAAGACACAACCAAAGAGGAGGAGTTCATATCTTATCTTTTAGAATTGGGTACATCTCTGGCATCGCTCTCTAACATGATATATGGATCAATCACAAATATTGAATCAATTCTTATTGATTACCAAGACTTCCTGACAAATAGCACTATCAAGGATGAGTTTACAACTCGTCTCATTGATTACTTGATGGTAACCTACCTTCAAACCTCATGGCCTGAGATCTACAGCATTCTAGTATTCTTGGGAATAATCGAGAATAAGGAGGAAACTGCAAGGCCTGAGATTTTCCAACCCAAGTTCGTTCTGCGTAGAATTCATTGGGACCGACCATTTAAACTAGTCACAGAACCACAATCTGTTGCAGAGGATGTTTATTCATGGTTGTCCTCTTTTAGTAGTGATCGGTTCCTCGCACATCTCGACCTCGTCATGAGAACGTTCTCACTTCCTGGAGGGCTCTACGATCAAGATTCAAGGGTTTCAGGTGCGTTAACAGGGACTGCAGAAAGTCTGAAGGAATTGAGAATTCCCTTCTTCTTGGGAGGTTCTTGGCCCACAGAATATATAGAAGGCGGAGTTCACATCGGACCGGTAACTGATTCATCATCTCAGGTTGATGGACTGGCTTTAATACCTTATTTGCTAGGGGATGCTACACTTGAATATAATGTATCCCCTATGTGGAAAATTAAATTCTCTGGTTCTGCAGACCTCAACAGTGGATTTGGCGTCACACTCCGCCCGCCCATGAGGATAAATCTACTAACTAACTTGCTTTCCGCTCCATCAATGCCAACAATAATTCGGTTTCAGATAAAACTAGTCAGAGAATCATCAGAAAAGAATCGGAAAGGTACATACCTCTTTGGCACCGCAAATACAAGTCATTTTTCTGTGGAGGGATGCGATGTCACATTATGGGGTGAAATCTCTGAAGACTCCAAAGAGCTAGGTACGCAATTAAATGTAAACAATGCTGAATTAGTCGTCAAATCAGATGAATCCGATGGTTTTTTGGAAACAATACTGCCAAAGGATGGCATAAGAGCTACTTTTGATCTAGGTGTTGGATGGTCGTCACTGACTGGTGTCTATTTCCGTGGCAGTGCTGCACTTGATGTCACAATTCCACTGCATATCTCCTTGGGCCCCATTAAAATTGAGAGCACATACTTAGCGTTGGCTTTTCTGGCAGAGAAGATTTCCATCACAATTGCGGCCACACTCAATGCAAAGATAGGTCCGATTTCAGCCAGTGTTAATCAAATCGGACTTGAGATACCAATCATCTTTCCTGATGATGGGGGAAATCTGGGTCCTGCAAACATCGATCTTGGTTTCAAATGGCCCAACGGCGTTGGATTGGCAATAAATGCAGCGGGGCTGACTGGCGGTGGATTCCTTAGATTCGATCATGATAATGAACGATATGAAGGTGTTTTACAGCTTGCATTCTCTGAGATTGGTCTTGTGGCAATTACCCTGATAACGACTCGCATGCCAGACGGTTCTAAAGGCTTCTCCATGCTCAGCCTCATAAACGTTACATTTGACCCAGCCATTTCTCTCCCATACAATTTCTATCTTCACGGAGTCGGCGGACTTCTAGGAATCCAACGGACTATGAAGACTGATGTCATTCGTGATGGACTCAAGGAAGGAACTCTCGACTCTGTAATGTTTCCTGAGGGCGACATCATCATAAGAGCCCCTCAGATAATCAGCGACCTCCGCTCAATTTTCCCGCCGACCGAAGACCGATATACAATCGGTCTCATGGCGAAGCTGAGTTGGAGCGAACTTGTCTATGCTGACATCGGGCTGTTCATCGAAGTTCCAATGCCCATCAAGATGGCCGTACTCGGACAGGTATACACATACCTCCCGAGCGAAGACGCAGCGATCATAGAGCTCCATCTGGATGTGCTTGGAGTCCTTGACCTGGAGCAGAAAAAGCTGTACTTCATGGCGAGCATCTACAACTCGAGGATACTTGTCATCGACCTCTACGGTGACGCCTACATCGGTCTGAGCTGGGGCAACAGACCCTACTTCGTTTTGTCCCTCGGGGGCTTCCACCCAAGAGACAAAACAATCCCCGCAGACGTACCATCATTAAGACGCCTGACTCTGAGCATTGGTTCAGGCAACAACCCGCGAATCACGCTGAAGACCTACCTCGCTTTAACCTCTACATCACTCGGATTTGGCGCCAAGCTTGACCTCCTAGCAAAGGCTGGGCCCTTCAGAGTTGAGGGCTACATGGGATTCGACGCGCTAATAATATTCACACCCTTCTCCTTCGAAGTCGAGATAGGTGCAGGCGTGGCTATCAAGGTAGATGGAGCAACGCTCCTTTCGATCAGTCTGGACCTTCTTCTTTCCGGGCCTACTCCTTGGCATGTCTCTGGAAAAGCAAAGTTCACGATACTCTTCTTTACTATAAAGGTCAAGGTCAGTGCAACTTGGGGTAGTCGCCAAAAGGCAACTTTGCCGACGGTGAATCCTTGGCCCCCGCTAAAGGAGGCACTTGAACACAAGAAGAACTGGGGTGGTGCGTTACCCTCAGGTGAGCCAATAGGAGTACAAATCCGCCAGATAGAGAGTACAGGATCTGACATCTTAATATTCGCAACCGGCTATCTTGAGATCCGCCAGAATGTCCTTCCACTAGGAATCAAGATAACTCGATTCAGAAACAATGTTCCGATGGGGGATATTAATCAATTCGATATAAGCCAGGTATACATCAAACCATCCGACCAAGAAGCCGCACCTATCCTCTTGGATACTGACCCTACATTAGATTATTTCGCTATGCCAATGTTTAAAATGATGTCTGACGATGAGATATGGTGTTCAGCTGCTTATGTACTCATTCAATCAGGCGTGAGAGGTAAATCAACTGAGATTAATGTCAGTACTCAGGTAGATTACGAACTAAAGTATGAGACTGAGATCATCGACGAGAACAAAATGGCTCGGAAACTACCTGAGTCCACAAAATGTAATTGGAGAATGAGTAAGTTTCTGCTCAGAGGAGGTGCGGCCTCCAAGGCACCTATACTAAATTCAGGTGATGCAAAGTATAGGATTCCCCGGGTCAAACCAGCAGCTGACCTAATTGAAGAAAGATACTCAATTGTCTACAATGCTGATATGACTGAGTTAGACTCTACCGAAATACCAAACAATGGAACTCTAAACTCCGTACTTGCACTCCAAGCGATGGAGGAGTACCTAGCTGATAACCCACAGGAAGTGGGGAAGATTCAGATAGTACCGCAGTGTGAGGTGAACGCAATTGTCTGAGAGCCTAGCTCACTACATCTTTCTACCTTTTCTCAGGCGTGGTATGGCCCAATATATCGAGACTGAAGATAAACCAAATGACCCCAACCACAACAAACCGGGACAAAGAACTGGAATAACAGTCTCGATACACGTAGATCAGCCAAATGAAGAGATTACTCAATTCGTTCAGTTTTATGGTCCAGGAGATGTTATTGGACTTGACCACCGAATGATTGTAAGAACTGATCCAACACACAGAACAGTAGTTGGTGATTATGAACCAAATAAATTGCCAATAGCTGTGCTTTCACATGGAGATCTTCCCTGGTGCGTGGTACCAGCCATTGCCCCTACAGGACACCGTGATCGTCTCAGACCTTTTATCTGTCTGATTGCGCTAAAAGCTCCCGATGGTGAAGACAATGTAGGTGAGTATGAAGAACTAGATCCAGCTTCAGATCGGCCTTTGCCAGCGATAGAAGTGAAACCACAAAACGGTAAACTACCTCTTCCTGATCTTGATCAGAGTTGGGCATGGGCTCACGTACAAGTGACAACTGAAAAGCAAGAGTTAACACCAGACGAATTTGCCGACATTCTGGAAAACAGTCCCCATCTAGTGACTTCAAATCTTATGTGTCCTCGCAAACTGGAAGAAAATGTCCTGTACCATATCTTCATAGTTTCTACATTAGAATCCTGTCGTCTAACAGGACTTGGTGAAGAAATTCCAGAGGAGACATGCCTACTTGATCCAGCTTGGGATGCAAATTCTTCTGATCCCGTTAGGCTTCCCTACTTTTTCAAGTGGGAATTCCGAACTGGCCTGAGGGGCGATTTTGAGTATTTAGTACGCCTACTTGAACCACGTATCATAGACAAGAGGGTAGGCATCCGTCACATCAACTGTCGTTATCCTCGGTATGATTTCGAGAACATTGTCAGCGTGGATGAACTAACAGAAGAAGATGAACTAAAACACTCGCTTGGTCTTGAAGGAGCACTCAGGTCGCTACGGACAGAATCCACCAAATGGCCAACTAATACAGAAGACGAATTTCAGTCGGAACTTAAGGATTTGTTAAACCTACCAAACAGCTATCCGAATGAAGGGGTACCGGGACACCATGACAACCCACTGATTGTACCGCCTTTGTATGGCGCATGGCAGGCATCTCGCAAAGAAGTGACAACTGACGTTCCGAATTCGAACGACCCAGAAGATCGTGATTGGTTTAACGAGCTGAATCTTGATCCCCGTCACAGAATGACTTCAGCATTTGGAACTCTTGTGATTCAGGACCAGCAGGAGCATCTGATGGCTTCGGCATGGGAGCAGGTTGGGACAGTCCTTGAAGCCAATCAGAGACTCAGACAAGGTCAGTTTGCTATGGAAGTCGGAGAAAAACTGCATGCCGGTTCTTTTCAGCAACTTTCAACAGATAATCTCATAGCTCTGACATCAAAGCTGCATTCAAGAGTGCTGATCGACACAGAGGAAGGTGGGAAGCCTGCTAGTGTAACAATCCAGCACCTTATCAACAATAAAAGCCGCATTCCTATCTCAGTTCTCACGCCTGCATTTCGCCGTATTCAGAGGCCAAGAGGCCCACTCGCCAGCAGCCAGAAACAAGACGAGGATCCAAACAGAAAAAGCCTGTTGGAGAGGTTGAACGAAGATGAGATTGCGCCTGCAGGTGAACCTCCAGAGCCCGACGGGACGGTATCGCTTGGTGGCATATCAGAATCTCTGCGGCCACCTCGAGCCCGAATCATCGAAATATTTGGTTTAAAATTCAGATGGATTCTTCTGTTCATTATATCGGTCCTTGCATTGGGATTATTCTGCCTTATGTGGGCATATAGGTTTCTAATTGGTTTCAGTCCGTTGCAGGTTATACTGCCTTACATTGTTATCGCAATTGTGCTTCTCACTGTTATCTTGCGGTATCTTCTCCCCCTCTACGTTCATACTGTAATGTCCCATCAAGTTAATGCTGAACATATCAACGCTGAAAAACTCCGAGGCATCTCGATTGAGGCGGATTCATCGCTAGAGACTCCATCATTCGTCTTGCCAGAGGGAGAGCCAGATCCATTAGCAGGACTTGATCCTGAGAAGTTCCTACAGTATGCTGTCCAGGCTCATGAAAAGTTTCTAGACAGGGGTCTTGAAACAATCATACCTCCAGAACCTCTTGATCTGTCAAAAATACAATCGGCTTTGGTCAATGCCCTAAATCCACGAGCCACAGTCCTTGCCAGAACAAAACTTCAGTTTCGCTTCAGCGATATGGTTGACGAGGATTTGACTCCAATCAGGATAGGTCCAGTATTTTCACAACCTATGTACGAACCTCTTCGTGATTTGTCACAGGAGCTCCTGCTGCCGGGACTGGAATTTGTCCCGCAGAACACAATAGGCCTTCTAGAGACAAACCGGAAATTCATCGAGTCATACATGGTCGGGACTAATGCAGAGATGGCCCGTGAGTTGCTCTGGCGGGAATATCCTTCACCTCTAGATGCCACATACTTCATGCAGTTCTGGGATGTTAGCGAGTATATTCCAACTCAAGAGATGGAAGACGAGATCAGGCAGGAGCTGGAAGAATTAGACGATTACGAAGAATTGACGCCTCAAGAGATTGAAGTTGAGTTTGATAAACTTCTAAAATCCAAGTTGAGAGACATAAATGAAATCCACCGATGGCGTAAATGGGATTCCGGACAGCACAAATGGGTTCCGGCTAAGCTTGGCCAAAATCCGCTTCCTTCCGATGATCGTACTCCAACTGCTGGTGACGACGAAGTGCGCAAGTTAGTGCTTCTGATCCGCGGAGATCTCCTCAAAAAATATCCAACAACGTTAATCTATGCAGTGGAAGGAAAGTGGGTCAAGGCGCAAGAGGGAGAAACTTATATCTGCAGAACAGATGACGGAACACCTTGGCGCAGAGAACCGAACTTTAGTTTTGAAGAGGACAAGACTAAAACTCCGATTTTCAGGGGAACTCTACCACCTGAAATCACGTTCCTTGGATTTGATTTGGTAGAGGAAGATGCGCGCGGTCATACAGAGATGGTGACTCCTAATCCTGAAGATTCTGAAAATCACCCCGGATGGTACTTTGTAATTGAAGAACGGGTTGGTGAGCCCCGGTTTGGAATTGATGTTCCTCTTGAGGATCAAGCTGGTGAGATAGACACTTGGGATGATCTGAACTGGAATCATATCGTTTGCTCTGATTTGGGGTATATAATTGAGACTTCTGCCGATTGTGACAATCTTGATCCCCCTTGGGACTCAAACTCAGCAGAACGAGCCAATATCCTCCTCCAGAAACCCATCCGTGTGGCAATACATGCAGATGATATGATGCCTAAGGAGGAGTGATGCTTGAATCAAGATAGTACGGGGTGTAAATAATGGGAAAGTATGCGGTTGATCCGCTGCTCGAAAAACAGAAAAAACTTTCACAGACGTTAGAAAGCAAGCTGAGAAAACAGCGTCATATCCTTAACTTGAAAGCTAGATGTAGAATTCTCGAAAGAAGCATATTATCACTTGAAAAGTCAGGACAAAGACCTGAAGATGGGGGAGAACTTGCAGATGCAACCCAGAAACTTGAAAGAATTCTCGAGGAAATAGAGACAGTTTCTGAAGAAATTTCAGGATCGAGAACTGACATCGACAATCTACAGAAGACGGTTCTTGAACTAATTTCTCCACCTGAAACAGGAGTCCTTTCAGAAGACCCACTGCCCATATTAGATGGAAGCAGACCCGTCCTGTTGCTTCCAGTAAGATTGGAAACCCGTTTCATTCCGGTGGAAGAGAACTATGAACTCTGGATTCGAATTTTCCCAGATGATATTGCGATACAGACCCACGAACCGTCTTTAACTGAGGATGAGTATGAAGCTGGATGTCATTATATACGCCGTATCTGGTGGGCCGGTAAGAAGCCTTGCAGAGATGATGATGATGAATATGATGAGAAGCATGAAAAATGGCAGGAACGCTGGGATTCTGCATGGCTGGAAATCGCTGGAGAATACGGTCCTGAACGGGCTGCATGGATTGTACGAATGTTCAGGCAGTTTAAAGATGAAACCGTGATAACAGAAAACTATAATGAAATGCCGGATTTTATGGTTGAACTTGATGAGTATGGAAACCCTAAGGAAGAAGGTCATGCTATACCAAAATTTGTAGAGAAGAATGAACTAGAAACTCCTCTACCTCTGCTGAGGCCTGAGTCGTGGAGCGAGCCACCGTGTTCGTATGTTATGCCCGATTTCTTTGTTGTTCGCCTCTACAGAGAAGGGGGACTTGTCTGCCAAAAAAAGGGCAACCGAATACCTACACCCCTTCATGTTGGCCCTGCTCCCATCACTATTCATGTTGGCCCCGATCCTACCACAGATGAAGAATTGCCGGAAGACCAGTTTTTCTTTGATGCCGAGTCCAAATGGATAATTGATTTCGATGAGGCCGTCGAGAAAGGGATGGCAATCAAAGTCACAAAAGACGACGTAGAGAACCTTGAAGAAGGCTTCAGCTGCATAATTGCGATTGGAGTAAAGGCGTCTGCAGATCATGAAGAGAGTCAGAGAATCTTTGAATCGTTGATTGATTGCCATCGTTATACTGAGGGTTTCAGTTTCGTTAGGCAAGGCACGCCGACCAACAATGTTGTAGGTGCTAAATCCGGCTATTCAAGAGCAACTGATCCGATGAAACATTATATTACTGAATTTGGGCCTCCACTAATTAGTGGAAATCCCGAACCGACCGTTACGAATGGTTTTAGGTTCTCACACATGTCAGGAATCTGTCAAGATGTTCTCGAACACATTGAAAATGCTGATCTATGCGAAGATGAGAATGCAAAGTGCATGCTGCAGGCAATATGGCCTGCGACTTTTGGCTACTATCTTGAAACCATGCTAAGTAAAGGATTCCGGGGATTATGGGGGGTCAATATAGGTGAAGGCGAAGGCTTTACCGACAGGTATGGTTTTATCCTAAATCAAATTCGAGAACACTTCTATAAATTTGTCAGAGGAAGAGGTCCGCTGTCAGCCGTCCGCGTCGGTGACAATCCATACGGAGTCTTACCAGTGACATCCCTAAGAAGCTGGGTCCCATCTGAACTGGACGCCTGTTGGCTAGGTGATGATAAAGATAAACGCAGACAAGAGATCATTCTGAATGTATTCTTGAAAAAAATTCTCCAAAAGTTAGTCCCATATTGGGTGAATATGGCTAAAAATGGGGCTAAAGTTCCCAGAGCAGGTGGTCGTGGCGATCCAGAGGCTGAACTGATTGAAATCCTTGGTATGGGCCCTAGTTCCCGTGATGCCTTAATCAGGCCATTTACTAATATTATCTATCTTTGGAACATACTATTGTTCTGGTGGCCTATCTTTATGGGTTCAATCCCATCTTGGTTTGAAGGCTTCCTTGAGCAAGTAGGCATGCCTAGTAGCACAGACTGGCTCAATATGTGGAGCGGAGCATATATGGACAGGTGGCGTTACTATAGGGAAAAATTCATGCAGCTGCATGATGTTGATAATGATTTTCCAGATCTAAATCCATTTTTACTTACCCTTGTAAGCTGGGGAAAGGGATATGAGCTAGAGAACCTAAGAAGGCCGAAAGGAGAAGTTGAAGGATCAGAAGAGGAAGAACCTAAACTATATCCATTTATTCAAAAGGAACCAGTATCTGAAGAAGCCCCGAGTGCAGAGACAGAAGAGTACATTAAGTGGCTTAAGGATAATGTTGCTGACATTGATGCAATACGAAACAGCGATCAGCCTCCAGTACAACAGCAGGACAGCCTATTGTACAATCTACTTAGAATGTCCATTCTTTTACAGGATAACCCCGATGGAGTTGGATTAGAACGTCTCAGTGGGCTTTCCTCCGCAGAATTGGAAAGACTCCTTGGAGAAACATTAGATCTATTCACCAATAGATTGGATGCCTACATAACTTCTATTGCATCAAAACGCCTGCATTGTATGAGAGAGGTTTTGCCAAATGGAATCTACCTGGGGGCATATGGATGGGTGGAGGATTTACAGAAGGGACAACAGGGATTAGTTAGAGAAGGCGGATCTATTTTCACACTAAAACCTGCACAAGCAGCAGCCGGCGCCGTACTTCGAAACGCCTATCTTACTCACACAGAACAGGAAGGAAAGGACACCTTTGCAGTCAGACTTACCTCCGACAGAGTTCGTCGGGCGGTGTGGCTGGTTGATGGAATCCGTCAGGGGCAGTCTTTGTCTACACTCCTTGGCTATCGATTTGAAAAGGGGCTGTTCGAGAACTATCTTGAAGCTCGGCTGGAGCTGGGGACTTATGTTTATGCATTTAGGCGACTCTATCCTCTTAAAGTTCTGCAGGAGACTGACGACCAGGAAGAGGCCGGCGAGACCGAAGAAGTTGTGGTGCCGCGAAATGTTGTTGATGGTTATGAGCTAATCAAGGCATGGAGAAGGTGGAAAAACAATGAAGACGATGCAATACCATTTAACGACGATGATGTTTTAAGTAACCTGAACACTTCCGAGTACAACGCAATCTCAACAGAGCTAGACTGCATAGAAGATGCATATGATGCAGTTAATGATCTAGCTTTATATGAGAGCATCTATCACAATGTCCAAGGAAATTTTGACAGGGCCCCCGCTCTTCTGGATGCACTGGCCGCTGGGGGAGGAATTATACCAGAACCTGAAAGCATCCGTACACCTCGAGGAGGATTCACCTTTAAACATCGGGTTCTGGTCCTCAGTACAATGGATGAAGTAGAACCCGGCAATCAATGGAATGATGAGATATCTCCTAGGTCGGAAGCCGCATTGCATTTGACTGGATGGATAGCTACAATGCTAGGTGATCCGGCAAAAGTCATGTGCAAATTTTGGTTTGACGGCATGTCCGACGATTACCAAAATCCGTTCATTACTCTGAAGGATTTAGCCAGCCAACAGAACCTTGGGCCGATGGACTTCTTGGCGATGTCTGTGTCTGAGATTGGTGGAGGGGCAACAGAACTGGAACAAAGGATCTTGTACAGGATCCGTTCAAAGGAAAACCTCTCGTTGGATACGGAAGTGAGACTTGATTTCAAACCATCGCCGGATTGGCCTGAGTCATCCAAGTCATTCCTTGAAGTCATTCCGTTGGCTCGTCGACTGCAGCAGATGATATCTGGTTCAAGATTCCTTGAGCCTTCTGACCTTTATCTCCCTGAAGAGGCCGAAGGAAACAGCCTTGCGGGATTCAACTGCTGTGAATATCAGGATTATTTAAATCGTATAGAAACCTCGATTAAAAAGCTAGATGCAGTAATCGAAAGTCTAAGCCCTGATGATCCTTCACCTCCAAACCTGCGATCAGCATTGCTATCTGCAAGCCTCTATGGTGTAAAAGGGTCAATCCCAGAATCTATAAAAAACGATCAAGAAACAAAAAAGGTACTGACTAAGCAAGCTGATGATGTCGCCAAGGAGTTGTCTAAAAGGCTTGATGCCGCCGCATCACAAAGAGATCAAGCTGCCGAACGGTTCCAAGAGTATGTTGATTCAGGGGATACGGATGAAACTAGGGATACAGCGAAACTCAGGCAGGCAGTGCACACACTGGCTAAAAGCATAAAGGAAATCTTTGGCAAGTCATTCGTAGCACTTCCCTTCTTCAATGCTCGCAACAGAGCAGATCTAGAAAACGCATTCAGCGAGCTAGACGACGATGGTATGTCCATCGAGTGGCTTCAGAAGGCCGCTCACACGCATCCGAAACTGAAGCAATTCGAGGACGTCATGATGCTCAGCGAAGCATTTTCAGGCGAAGCCAAGTTAAAACTCGAAGTGGGCCAGCTTCCAAAGCCATCGAACAACCAATGGTTGGCACTAAAACTGCAGGGAGCGAATCTTGATGAGCTGCAACATGGTTCTCTTTCTCTCGTAGTATATTCTCCCACAGGCACGCTTATCTCCGAAGACCCAGGAGGTGACCCATCAGACCTCAGACTAACAGGTTTCATAGTTGATGAATGGGATGAAACAATTCCTAAAAAAACCGTCAACGCCGCAATCACCTATCACTATAATCGTCCAAACACCGAAGCACCTCAAGTTCTTCTTCTCGCAGTACCACCGGTCTTTCTCTATCCCACATTATTAAGGGCTACAGACAGCGGGACAGCCCCTGCTTCGCGAAACGACCTCACAGATGCGGTTGACTCGTCATCGCGGAGTTCGTTTCTTACAAATGATTCAATTAAAAACGCATCACCGACACTCGGCTTGTGGTACTTTGAACATCTTGCTGAGTCGGTCGAGGAAACCCTAGATTTGGCGAAGATACGCGCCGTAGATATCGATGCCATGCAAGGGTTTGGTCACTTCTTGCCTGCGCTTTTTATGCCAACGAGTCCGGGGGGATCTCGATGAATGCACAAGAGATTACCATCTGGCACGTTCGTATCAGTCTGAAGGAGCAGGTCTAGCATGCCGTTCCTGACTCCTGAACTTCCAGATCTCGAAGGCTATCAGCGGTTCGTCGAATTCTGGCAGCGAGTAGAGCCTCAGTGTCGTTCTGATGACATAACGAGAAGCCTTCAGGCGCCAGTAAGAGGCCCTCTTTGGTTTTTGGCGCGTCAATGGCAGATGAGCGAGTTTAAGGCTGAAGATGCCGGATCACCGATAAAGACCTCCTTGATGACAACCAACACGAGAATTACACGTTACCATTGTCCAGGGATGCAATCACCATTTGTTGAAATCCCTGAAGAAAGTCCTTTAGAAACGGTTGTCGAACAGGAGCCTGTGGTTTTTAACGATGACACTGTTAGATGGAGATTCCGAATACAAGCCGGCCAACAGTTTGCTAGAGAACTCCGTAATAGATTTACTCCCGATTCTGCAGAGGGTATTCTGCGTCTTTTCAGGAACCCTGATGCCGCAGGCATAAAACCTTCTGTGTTGGACGACACGTGTCTAGACAGCCGCTCCAGAGAGTTCCTTCTTCCTGTTGTCGGATTGACACCTGTTGATGATGAGTGCAGGGCATTAGACGGGTCTGAACTATTATCAATGGAAGATCAAAGAGTATCAGAAATTCTTGCCGGATCAGACTTTACGACCCATTTAGAAGTCCTTCAGGCAATAAAGAGCGTGAAGAGTTGGGCCGAGAGATTATATTCTCAACCGTCAGATGTAAACGGCGTAACATGGCAGCCTGAAAGAATTGAGTATGAATTCAGCGTATCAGCTCCTGAAGTTGCTGATGGCGAGAGAGGCCAGAAAGTCTTGGTTTCTAGGGAATACGACGGCTCTGATCTTGACTGGTTTGATTTCTCTCTGCATCCGAGTCGAGAACACACACTGGGAGATCCAGCGCCTGTAAATGATTATGAAGATTCGCTTCCCGAATCAACTCAAGATCCAGTTGAGTCGATACCAACAGCCCTGACTTTCTACGGATGTCCAAACCATCGTTGGTGGCGCTTTGAAGATGCAAAGACTGATTTCGGAGCATTGACTTTGGATAAGGTTGATCTAGGAAAACTCCTCGTAATGGAATTCGCAATGGTACACAGCAATGATTGGTTTGTAATTCCCTATGAGATGGATATCGGTGCTCTCAGCAGAGTAGATTCGCTATCAGTGACTAACGTCTTCGGAGAAACCAAAAACATCTTGCCGGCGAAGGCAGTCGGGATGGGGATAGGCTGGAATGTATGGGACATCTTCAGCATTTCAGTCGAATCCGACAAGAGTGCCCGTGAAATCAATCCGTGCAGCAGTCTACACACAGACGACTTCATTTTCATTCCGCCTTCTCTTGGAGGCAAAGATGAGTCATTCCCAATTGAAGAGGTGCGGTTCCTCAGAGATGAGGTAGCTAACATGGTGTGGGGTGTTGAGTTTACAATACGAAATAAATTGGGCGAACCCACCTCAGGATATGAGGAGTATTTAGAAAATCTTGCTAGAGCTAGAGAGCACGGATTCCGAACAGCAGTCGCTGAACTTAAGCCAATGGCTACTGAATTGCTCAACCGGACTGAACGACTACTCATCCAGGAAGTGAGTGACATTGCGGTTGAGAACAACATAGTTGAAATCACCAATATGATTGATAATAACTTGGGGCTTGACCAGATTATTGAGAAAGCCAAAGAATTGGCTGAACAGGGAAACACAGCGGTTACAGATATTATTCAAATTATAGAAAAATCTGCTCTCGGGAAGGTGTGGGTAAGTTCCTATATGGCAAGTAAAGCTGCAGAAGATCTGTATTGGATAATTACACGAGAGGCCGTAATGTCAACAGCAGTGGAGGTCATAGAATCAATGACTAATTTACCAGTCCCAGATAGCGTAGAACCCGATTTGCTGGAAAAAATCATGAATGCAATAGCCGAAGCAAAAAAACTTGCGCAGAAGCTACGCATTAAGGAGTTCATTGATGATGTTGGTCCATCTCTGTACTACCGCCTTGCATCTATTGTGCCAGAGAACTGGATACCTTATATCGCAGTTCGTCAGGAGGGAGAAGACCGTTCGGTCCGCTTGATGCAAGCAAGTATGATACGGAATGATCCGATAGCACCAATTGTACGAATAACACCCAAGACATTGCTTCTAAATTCAACGCCAAATGTTAATGAGGAAGTAGTTAGCCGAGCTGGCGTCAAGATCAACCTGAACTTTCAGAGAGCAAGATGGATCGATGGCTCGACGCATCTCTGGATAGGCCGTAGCGTGAGTCCAGGCAAAGGCGAAGGATACAGCGGTCTGCGCTTCGACTTTATAGACGATAATAGGACTGGAAGATAATGACCGCCGCTGACAAGGAAATATAGAAGATTGCACCAGATGAAGGCTTCGTATACAGCAGTCGCTCGGGGTAATCATGTAATTCCTATAGAATTTTTAAACTCATCCATCAGCTTTTCATGGAGCCCCGGGCGGGACTGGGACGCCAATTTACTAGTAAAAAAGAAGTGTGGAGGGTGGGGTTAGAACCCACGGAGGGCTCGTTTCCCTTGGGTCCTTTAAGTGCCACTTCAACACCTCCACTACTACAGTTGTAGTAAGGGTTTAAACGGATTACTGCAGTAGTAGTGATCATGAAAAGCTACATACTGACGGACCATGAGCGAGATGTGATAAAGAAATTCCTCAAAACGGGAGTTAAGAAAAAATCGATATCCGTTTACTTAGTACGAGCTAAAAGATATTTTTCAAATCTCAAAAACGATCTCGAATTACTTGAAAGATTATTAAAAAGTTAATTTATGCTACTTATCTAAAAATATATTTTCAAGTTCATTTAACCTATTTAATAAATATTTTTTTCTTTCATTCCAATAATTAATTCTTATAATGTATC
>JAEOSK010000044.1 GCA_016840405.1 Candidatus Hermodarchaeum yapensis | reverse complement strand
TCTCCTTAATTGGATGAGCTACAACAGGAAGACACCTATTTAAAATTGCTCTCTACAAGTCGATTCTCCAATAGAACAAACAGCGCAGCTAACTTCTGTAACTGCCTTCTTCTAATCTGGTCGTGAAAAGAACACAAGCAAAACCTACACCAAAAGTTACACTATAGCCCCGTATGGTTTCATTCGCTCAACACAAACTTTAGCCCAATTTGGGATGGCATTCATTAAAATAATCCGTGGAGAATAATAGCTGAGGGAGGTGACATGGACCATGTCGAAAGAAGATACGATTAGAACGCTAGTCCTTGTTGGAGTAATTCTCCAAATCCTATTCGTTGTAAACGCCTTCATCGGTGTCCTGTTCCTACCAGCAATCTTAGCAGTATCAATAGCACTGTTACCAACACCTCCAGCAAGTGAGGCGCTAGCCTTTGTCACCATGTTCACACACTTTCTAATCGGCTTGTATATGGTTCATGGAATCCTTGGAATCATCTTTACATTTCTCTGGTTCCACTGGCGACGTGATCCCAGCGCCCACAGGACTGGTTTCATCGTCACAGGCGCCCTTGGGTTAGTGTTCGGAGGGTTGGTACCGGGGTTGATAGTGCTCATTGCAGGAAGGATGATACCACGGGAAGAGAAAGCATAACTCGCCTTAACGCCTTGAACTCCTTAGTAAGCTAAGTTATTTTAGATTCAGTAAATAATAGAAGCACATTGGCTCCTCAGGCTGTGAGGCTGTAGAAAAATCCTGACCCCTAGCAAACTATGGATCTCTATAATCTTATCATGCCAAAAATGTTAGAATAGCTTCATCCAGATAACGCAACAATCATTGTTTTCTGTCTAAAACTGTCACAATAAGCCTGAAAAGTGTCAGAATATTACTATTCCACACCTTGTATGTCAATTTTAGCTGCTGACTTGAAGACGCCAGCCCAACAAGATCAGCATCCTCTGATGTTGGGTTTCCCACCGTCCATAGAGAACATAGGTAAGTAGGAATCCTGGAAGCCCCAGCCCTACAAGGAGTAACAGGAAATAGGGCAGGATAATTTGCCTGTATCCATCTACCATGGGATACAACATTATTCGGATTATCCCTCCGATGATAATAGCTGGCAGGAGGATGCTATTTCCTGCTGTGGTTGTGCCGATATGCCGCAATTGAGCCCGCGTCATAAAGACCTGAAGGAGAATGACAAGACTCGTGCAGACAGCTACGAAGAGCCACCCGTAACCTATCCGAAAGGAGCGAAAGAACGCTACTGCCGCCAGAACCTCAAGAGGATTCCCTATCATTGTTGGAAGATACCGTATTGCAAGGAACCACGTACGGCCCACAAGGGCTGCCAACGCCATCCAAATGGTCAGGGTCACCACTAGTAAGCGATTCCGCGCTGTATCTAACCACTTTATGTCACCCTTTTGACTCCCGTTACTCTGCAAAAACCATACCTCAACCAAGTCTTTTCAATGGGTTCTTTTAAGGCTTCCTTCGCAACGAGTCACCCCAACTCTATCAAGACAAGGAAATTTGGTTTCCAGATGCTTTGCGTAAATTGCTTAGCAAATCTTAGCTCCCTCTCAGAATTCTATCTAATATTAACGCACCAAACCTGAATGTGTTAGAATAGCTTTATCCAGTTATTATTCTTCAATTTCGGGCAGAAGCACAAGTTGGTTTTGCCATTCAATTGCCCGAACCATAGCGCCAACCTGCAACTCCTGTGTCGGAGGGAGAAGATCAAAGATCGAATAATCCGCCTGGCTCATCAACTGGTACACCTCTGCCTCTTTGGAAATCACCTGATAGGTCTCTACCTCATCATTCAAGAGTTCCGCATCAATTTCAGCAAGGTCCTTCGGGCTCAAGGTTTCTCGCTGCTCGGTAACCGGGTTGGTAAGGGTATAGCGACCGTTTCGTATGCCAGTGATTACAAAGGGTTGTTGTTTGTAGGCAATAACATCTTGAACCTGGTAGGGTGGAAATCGTAGCAGGTATGTATCTCGTCGGAGGGTCTTGCCATCGCGCGTTCGTCCCGCAACTTTACTCGAAGTCGTTGCTATGAGCCCAAATTGCTCAGCCAGATTCTTAGCCAGACTCCGACATAATCGACCCGATATGCATTTCGCGTCAAATCCTCCCCGCGTTTCTTGAAATTTTAACGAGGAAGTTGGCGCATCATTTTCGATTAGTCGTTGGTTTAGATAGGCTACAATCTGATCGCCTTGATCAGGGTCAAGTTTTCCCGAGAAAGAACGAATTTGAAGTACGGCTTCAAAATAGCCTCCTGCCGTCTGTTTGCATTGATTACATAATATCGGGGTGACAGGAATAGTGAGAACCTGTTGTTCTTCATGGGGATACTCATCAGCCTTAGCGGTGATTTCAACCTGAACCGCCTTTATTTTCGCTGAATCGCCTAGTGGTGGCTCAAGGAGTTGAATTTCAAAGGCAGCAGGCTGACTGGGTAAGAATAACGGATCAAGCAGATCACAGACCATATCGTAAAGGTGATCCGGTTGGGTTTTCTCCCCTTGGCGGATCCATTTCCCCCGGTGATAATAGGCTTGACAGCGGGGACAGATTTTGGCTTGAGGGGGGTGGCGGAGCACAATTAGTGGCTGTCGCTCAAAGTAGCAGTTTGCGCAAAATCCTTCGATGAAGGGTTTTGTTTTGGAAGGCTCTTGTCCACATTTAGGGCAGTGACGGGTCATTTTAATTCATTTGGTCACAACTAATTGCGCATGGGGGACATTCTGAATGCGAATAATGCCTCGTTCGTGAATTAATTGGGCTTCCAAGGCTTTTTCCACGATACATTCACCGACAATATTAGCGATGGTCGCTTGCTCCAATGCTGCTAGCCCCTCTTCAACGGTGACAAGTTCGCCTTTGTAGAATTTCTCATTAACATGGATGCAGCGGTCTCCCTCTTCAAAGAATTGGCCAATGATGTTTTGGTCGCAGATTGCGACGATGTATTCGCCTTCACGTTGCATCTGATTCAGATAGACTCGCATTCACATCCGCTCTCGATTTTTATCCCTTTAATGGGGTTCGTCCACCACATGCACTGCACACTAGGATGAGAAGCCGATCCTCACGGCGAATTTCTGTATCTGGACGATGACAGACTGGGCACACAACGAATTCATCCGTATATTTCCCTATTAGCTCCTCAAATACTCGGGATGAAAATCGTCCATTGAAGAATGCTTGAGGACTACGGATTTCACCCGCTGTCGCGAGTTCGTGGGCAAGATAGCGGAGAAGGTGTTTGGGATCCCGACGAAGTGTATCCGTAATGTCCTTGTAATTGCGAACCACCGTACGGGTGCCCTGGATGAACGAATCAACCTCAGGGACACGAAATCGGGGTTGATCAAAGACTTCCGGAGGAATCTGTTCACGAGCACGTTGCAAGAGGGCAGCATAATCGGTAGCTTTGATGACTTTTGTAGTAGCTTTTGGCGTTGCTTTAGTCGTTTTGGCCTTAGCCTTGGTCGTGGGTTTCTTTGTAGCCTTAGGTTTACTCTTTGCTGGTGTTTTGGTCTTCGTCTTGGTGGTTGAAGATTTCTTGGTTGCAGATGATTTCTTCGTAGATTTTGATGACACGTAGTATCGCCTCTCAGTCTAGCATTCAAAAGAAGGGATTGCAGCCTCATAAACCATGTGATTTACGCACTTCCAGGTTTTTAGGGGCATGAATACGCTAGGCTTCTTGAATGCCGTGGAGTACGTGGCTGACCCTTCATACACACAAAAAGATTTTGGATTGATTTAGGATTTTTTGTATCGATGAATCTCCGGTTCATAAACTAGCCCTTCACTTAACAGGTCGATGAGCACCTGCTCAACCACTTCCTCATCGACACCGCCAGAAGCTTCGAGGATTTGCTCAAACCGCGCTCCCCCTTCCGAATCATGTTTTTCAATAGTCTGGATAACTGTACGTCGAAGTTCAGCCGACGGAACTGGGGCATCTTCATCCATTGTCTGATCTAATGTGGCTGTAGCACTATGCCAGACACCAGGCTCAAGCTCTTTTTGTTGAGACGTAGAAGGCGCCTCTTCGGCTTCAGTGAATTCAAATGGTGCGGACTGAAATTGGTTTTCAAGTTTATGGGGTTCTGTCCGCGCTAATGCCAGTTCCATCATTCGCACAGTTTCCCAATTCGGATTCTCCAAAACTCGAATGAGTTCTCCGTTGATGTAAGTTTCACTTTGAAAACTTCGAATCCGTCCAATAACCAAAACGAGATTCCCTATCTCAATATTTACAATTTTCGCGCTCAAGTCGCCCCACATTTTTGCACGAATCACACCGGTTCCATCGTCAAGTGTTATTGTAGCAAACCCCTTACCTTGTTCGTCCAGTCGTTCTTGCGTCGCTTGATATCGATCCACAACTGTAGCAATGACACTCACGCGGCTAACCTGTCCGAGATACGTTTCGACAGCAACGACATTTCCCTGATCATTGGTAATTAATTCGCCATCTTGGAGGTCTTGAATGGATAATTTCGCGGCGGTAGCGCGCTTTGCAAACATACTGAATCTAACTCCGGTCTTCTATCTTCATTGCTACATTATCTTCAAAAAACTTCTTCAAAGCGAACTCTCTGGGTGCTTTCAGAGAATTTATCGTTTAATAGAATAAGTTTGAGGCGTCAGCGGCTTCCTCTGGTGAGGGTTCGGTGAGGATGTTCGATTCTTGGAGTGGAAGAAGGCAACCCGATTTTAATAGTTGTTCAAGAGCATTTGCGATGTTGTATTTCTTCTTTGAACCAAAATTTTCGATTGCCACAACAAACAATTGGGGAATGTATACTCGCCCGTTAGTATTGGCAATTTTAAATGCCAAGTCGTAAATCTTTCGGGCAAAGCCCCTCGGAGGCGCCTCTGCACACTCATAGGCAATTAACAACTCACCATGAAAGCTACGCTCAACAATCTCCGATGCGGAATCAAAAAGGTCGATACGCCCATCAAAGGTTTCTAACTCAGTGGCATACTGGGAAACAAATTGTGCTGTAAAGTTGGCTAATGACTCGGTCATTTCTTCGGTCGGTGATGCATCTAAGATTAACACGCTCACCACATTTTGTCCTTCACGAAGGCTCAAGTGTAAATCCTTGTAGTGGACATCGCGGAGTTGAGATTCTCGGTCTGCGTCACCTGAGAGTTCTCCATAAAAGGAATTGACTGCTGAAATGAAGCCAGATAAGAGCGCGCTGGGCATCTTACCCCCCGCGAAATCGTAAGTGAAAATCGGTAAACCGGTTTTAGCGTACATAACAAACAGTGCACGAAGATCCATTATTCCCATCAATCGTTGCGCCCACATTCCCCCACTTTCTTCCAAGGCTAGCTGCTGGGCCTGTTTCCTGGGTTGGACTCGCTTAGCATAATAGGTCCAACCAATGGCGACAATGATGATGAGGATAATGATGAATGGAAGCAAAGCAAGGAGTAGTTCGGCCCACCACGGCATTGGCGTTAGGGGTGAGAGTGCCTGAGACGTACTAATTGAATCTACGGCAATTTCGCGAGAACCAGTATAGGTGACTGACGCCCATAAGACCGGACCATTATTCCCGTCTACCCAATCCTCTGCAGAATATGATGGAATCTGGACAAACACAATGGCATTTCCGAAAGCATCTGTTGTGGCAGTCTCTGCTGTCAAAACGAGTATCGTACCATTCCCATACTCAATCCACACCTCGACATCCACATTTGCACCAATAATCGGGGTACTATTTGCATACGTTAGACTAATCGTTATGTGGGTCTCCGTGCCTGGATAAATGAGAGTGGGAAAAAGAATGGTCAAAATGGGGTCATGCTTTGCCAACACATCAAGGCTCAAATTCAAAGTCTGATTTTCATGGTTGGCAAGTTGAGCATATACAACAATTGCATAGGTATTCGGATTAACTCCGGTCAAGTTTAGCGTGAGTCGATACACCCCGTTCCCCAATGCGGACATAGGATGGGATGCCCACACTGTTTCTGCCCAAACAGTTGCGGTGTCAACACCCAGCCCCGTATTAGTATTTGTGTAAGTCACATCAAGAATCAGGGTTTCATTCTCATATTCCGATGGAGTATAATCTCCATTTTCAGGTGTGAGAGCGGTTGCCCACACTAAATGGAATGTCTCCGAGAAATACTGAACTTCATAGTTTTCCACGCTGATATTAAACGAAATAGTCCACCAACCCACGGCAACGCCAGTAGTGATACAGCGAACCGTATAGGTCCCGTCCAAATTATCAACGACATTTATGATGGACCAATTACCCTCCACACCAGCTCCCACAAGTCCCTGGGCAAACCAATCCGTGTAAGTAACCCGAATTATGAAATCGTTATCATAGATGACAGGCGAAGAAGACAGTATTTGTGTGGATGAGGTGGTTGCTCGAATTAGCACATCGACTAGCGCTTCATAATATTGTATGTTATATCCACTGCGTACCACTCTTAGAGTAATATTGTACAAGGAATCACTGATGCTCGTGTTGAGTATGAATTGCACATGATACGTGCCGTTCCCCAAATCAAACGAAATGAATTGCGCAAAGGGCGTATCATTCAGGAGACATGTGATTGTGGCTCCTGGAATTCCTAATCCATCAGATTGTTTCTCATAAGTGACGGTGACATTGAATGCCTCGCCTCCGTCAACACTTGGAGGGGCATCTCCCGTGATATCTGTGGGTTCTCCTTGGACAATAAGTGTAATCATCAAACTATTGTTTTGAAGGTACTGACCGGATTTTGATGCGTTTACAATGAGGTTATGTGTGCCTACGTCAAGGACAGTTCCATCCAAGACAACTGAATAATTACCTCCACCCTCCTCGAAAAGCACACTAAAAAAGATTCCATCTGTGATATTGACATCTGCCCCAGTAATTCCGCCTTCACCTAGTGGTGTTAGCACTGAATAGTTCACTTCCAAGATCACTGATTCAGTGTAATTGATAGTAAGCAGAGTCCAATTGGCAACCAATTGGGTCTTTGACCACAAAGTAAGCGTGAGGTTAGTGGTAGCAGAAGCATAGCCAAGGCGATCTGCGAGGACGACACCCGTATGTATCCCCCGTGTTAGACCCATTGTTCCGGTATTCAAAGAATTGGAATAATAACCCAGTCCAGCATCATTGAGAGGATACGTTGATCCATCGAAAGTGACGTTAACCACGGCATTTTCCACACCAGCTGAAAGGAAGGCGTCTTCAAAATAGACTTGAATGAGAACACTGTCCCCAATTAGACTGGTATATGCATCCGGATCACCGGACACCGTCGTGGGGTACACCAAAGTAACACTACTCAATCCGACGCCCGCGTGGTAACTATTATTCCACACCACTTCACAACGCATCGTGATATTATCTATTCCCCACGAGACAGGGCTGAAGGGCGTAAAATTCATGAATCCACTAACGCTAGGACTTCGAAACGTCTCAAAGACTGATGCATCCGTCTCATCATAGGGGTTAAACCGACCCAGTCCATCTGTGAAGGTGGAAAGCTGGGCTGTAACGTAGAGTGTGTCGTTGATGTAGGCTTCTGTTCCAGTCACATCAGAGAGTCCCTTCCAAATGGTGGGTGTTTGCACATAGTTAGTATCGGTAGAAACCACTCGCCAAAGGGTTCCGTTACCAGCTCCTTCCCCTTCATCGATGAATAACCATCCTGGAGTGGAACTATTATCCTGGTACCGTGAAAACGGGCTCAGAGTTGATCCATTATAGAGGAACTGGGCATCCCAATAGGCTGGTAGTGAGAAGTTCAGGGTTCGACTATTACTGTCAGCGTTAATATTCGGGAACATAACAGAAGTGGAAATATTCCAGTTGGTAATTGAAAATTGATAATCTGCTGCAAAATCGGTGACTCCAACAAACGTTCGAGAAAACAAAGCGACATAGATGTAGTCGAAGGTAATGGGCCAAGATGCTGTAACATTGAAACGCGTCAGAGTACTTGTAGCAGTGAAAGTACGTGACCACCACCCTGAATTACCCGATGCATCTGTGACCGCTGTTCCATTCACTTGCATTGAGACTTGGCTAGGTGTTGGGGAGGTTCCCATTGGTATCAATGAAACATTTAGAAAATAGTCAACTCCAACGAAAACCCAATCTGTTGCATATCGCCAAGCATATCCATTATCGCCATTAGCTGCATCTGTTCGAAACTGCCAAGAAGGTGTGGCTCCTGATTCAGGGACTAGAACAGCAAAATAATAGTTATTATACGTCCCTGTTGTCGAAAGAAAGACGGGGCTTACCCATGTTGCATTTATCCAATCATCAAACGTATCAGTGCTCTCTCCCAAATCAAAGAAAATACGGCTGGACCAAGCAAGATGCGGTTTTGGTCTCCCCCCCTCTAGGGTGGCATTGTAGATTCTCACGTATAGGTCATCATTAGAATCTAGCAAATCGAAGGCATCCGCTTCTACCCTCACCATCACACTATGAAGATGACAAGAATTAGTAATCTGAAGACTCATGGCCGCCCGTATAGTGTGACTACCCTCGCTCGTAGAATCATCAGTTTCAATATCTAAAACAATGGGTCCCGCAGTAATTCCTGAAAAAGAGGCGTTAAATGCCGTCTCCCAATCTACTGGTAAAGAAACGATAAAATCACTAGCGTCATCAGTAGCAGTTGGAGTGCTCATTGTCTTGTTATAGGTCGCTAGGATGCTAGTAGGATTTCCACTCCCCCAATATTCACCAACAGGAACACCACCCCCGTATGGCGGTGGAGGGGCATTTTTTGGGCTAATCGAAGCGGCTTCATCAAGATTAGCTGATGAAATCGGGTAAATAGCAAAACAAGTGAAAAATAAAATGAGAAGAAGGGCTGTGGAAATCTTCAAGGATTGTGCCACACGATTTCACCGCATATCCGCTGGATGTAGCTGCCACTTCACTAACGACCGTCGATGGATGACTTTTAGTTCTTTCTTTAAAGAACGGCTTTTCTAAACGGCTCTGCGATTTTCGCACCTATTCTCATACTGAAATAAGTCGGTTTTACTGCTCAGTGAAAGCTAAATAGTAATTGAAGCGAAGAAACCACCTACAGAAGGGATGTACGTTGCTAAGCTTTGATGAATTTAAAAAGGTTGATTTTCGAATTGCCACGGTTTTGGAATCAGAACCTGTGCCAGGGACAAAGAATCTCCTGAAACTCCAAATTGACCTTGGAGAATTAGGAAGACGCCAAATTGTCACTGGATTAGCGCAATATTATCCTGCTGAATCCCTAGTTGGGAAACAACTGGTAGTGTTGGTGAACCTTAAACCCGCAGTGTTTCGAGGTGAAAAATCAGAAGGCATGCTACTCGCCGCTGAAGTGGGGAAGCAAGGTGATGCTGATTACCAAGTAATCCTTGTTGTGCCTGAACGTGAACTGCCTCCTGGCACTCCAGTCCACTAAAACCCCGCTAGCGCATTCAAAAGCCATGTCTTAGACGAACATGTCATGAGCGCTGCGACCATTTTCTCGTTCTCGTTGTCGGTCAAGGAGCTGCTTGATTTCTTTTTCAATCGCTTCGGCATCAGCCATAAGCTCTTCCGTTCCAATTCCTAAATCGTACAGCTGGTTAAGTACATCAATAGCAACACTGGCCGCTCGGGGATCAGGGCGGCCTCTTTCAGCATAAGGAAGAATGGCTAGGGCGGGAAAATCACGAATTTCATAATTAAGTAGTAACAGAGCCAAGGGCCCGTAGATGCCCCGTCCTTTCTCAAGAATTGGAAGCTCATGTTTTTTCGCAGTTTTTCGGGAAGCTGAGGTAAAGGCAATCCGAAATTGGTCCTCGCCTTCTGCAAATTGTTGGTCTAAACCACCCAGAAGGACGGCTTCTTTCAACCCCTTTTCTTTTGACCAGTTGGCAATCGCTTCGGTAAAGGGCGCCCACTCAGCCCGGTGTGGTTGTAATCGTGTAAACAAGAGGACAAAGCGGTCTTCATACTCATACAATTCAATGGGCATTAACAGCCGGTCACCGCCAATGAAGACGTGAGGGGGTACTAGTGGGCTCATAACACACCCAATTGAGCGTACATTTACTTGATTGGCTAAGTGGCGAAGAACAATATAGCCGGTTTCTCCTAAGGCGCTATGAAATCCTGAAATCAAAATCTTACCCTTTAATTTTACATCAGGATCTTTCATGATAATCTTAATTTCTTCAGCGTACTCCATTACACTCGCCATAGTTTCGTGATGGCTGAAGCTGATGAATATGCTGTTTTAAGTCTTCTTCCCTAATTAGAGAAACTCACAGATTACACGAATTCACATCAACTTCGAAATACATTTATGAAGTCAAATCCGCAAGGCGTGAATACAAATCCCGCCAAAAGAAAAAACTACCACGAGCAGGGGAATTGCCATCGTTGACTGAACTCCACTTCCTAGGTGGCTGCAAAACCATCGGAAGCTCTGCATACCTAGTCAAAGAAAACGACACCTCAGTCCTTGCTGACTTTGGCGCCTCATTCAACGGGCACCCGACATTTCCCCCCATGGCCCGTCCCAAGAATCTCACCGTTGCCCTGAGCCACGCACACCTTGATCACAGTGGTGGGCTCCCTCTCCTCTTCACCAGTGGTTCAGCATCTGTCTACATGACCGCAATTACTCGCGACATCATCCGGGTCCTCCTCAAGGATATGTTGCGGCTAAGTCAATACTTTCTACCCTATGAAAAACTCGATGTCGAACGGCTATTCCGCCGCATCAAAATTGTCAATTACAAAGAACCCATCAACCTGGGAAATGGCATCACCCTGACCCTCTATGATGCAGGACATATCCCCGGAAGCGCAGCAATCCACATTCAAACCCCCTCCCGAGAAGTACTCTATACCGGGGACATCAATACCATTGACACCCAACTACAAAGGGCTGCCCGCATCCCTACAAAAACGCCTGACACCATCATCATGGAAAGCACCTACGCACTCACTGCTCATGAGAATCGCCAGAAAATCGAAGAAGGCTTCATTGAAAAAACCCATGAAACCATCGACAATGATGGAATTGTCCTAGTTCCCGCTTTTGCCGTTGCCCGCGCCCAAGAAATCTTATGTGTCCTCGCCAAATACAAAACCTCCTACCCCATCTATTTAGATGGCATGGCCCGAGAAGCCGCCCGAATCTTCCTCCGCCATCCCACCTTTTTCCGAGACTACAAACTCTTGAAACGCGCTCTAAGTCAAGCTGAATGGGTACGAAATCGCCGACAACGTGACAGAATTCTCAAAAATCCAGGACTAATTGTTGCGCCCGCAGGAATGCTACGCGGAGGAACCGCAGCAATGTATCTAAGCCAAATCATGGATGATCCCCGAAGTGCAGTTCTCATGGTGGGCTATCAAATCCCCGGAACCCCCGGTCGCGACCTCCTCGAAAATGGCTTCTTCGATTATGGCATCGGACCTAAACGGGTCAAAGCAAAATACCAGCTCTTTGATTTCTCCTCGCATGCAGGTAAAGAACAATTATTAAACCTCGGCGGTTCCTTTTCCAACGCATCCCACATCTTCACAGTACACGGGGAAGCCGAGGCTTGCGAATCGCTAGCAACCACGCTTCACAAACAATATGGACAAAACGCTCAAGTTGCTGAAAACGGACAAAAAATAACACTAACCGACTGATGGTGAAACCTCCATGGCTGAAGAAATGCCCGTAATAACCGGTGACCGATACACAATCCTCGGAAACCTAATCATTGTAATGATTTCTGCAGGCTTACTTGGTCTCATAATTTTGTTGTCAGATATTCGATTCTACGCTGAACCCATCTCCGAAGGCGTCTTTGGTCCTGCAGCCGCCATCTTAAATGCCCTCCTCTTTGTAGTGTTAGCCACAGTAGGCGCAACCATGGTCGTCCTGCTCTTGAAATACGGAAAAGAACGCCTCCTCAAATTCATCCTCATCGGCGCCTTTGGCTTCATCGCCGTGGTAATCTTCCTCTACTTTGGCTCCATGTACCTCGTCGTCTTCCAGTTCATCAATCCCATCACAGCAATCTTCGTTCTCTTTGCTTTCATACTAGCATCGATTGTCAATTTCATCACAGTCGAACCAGATTACAGAATGAAGAACGGCGGCTTACTCCTGTTCGGATCCGCCGTTGGCGCATTTCTGGGTGTTGTCCTTCCCGTCTGGACAAGCGTATTACTCTTGGTCGGATTAGCCATTTACGATTATTACTCCGTGAAAAAAGGACCCATACGCAAAATCGTAGAAATGACCGAAGACGACCCCGACAAACTCAGTGCCTTAGCCGTCTCCTCTTCCGAATGGGATATCGGACTGGGAGACGTGGCGTTTTATGGCATGATCGTCGCACTCGCCATCGTCAACCCCATATTCGGCGTACTCGGAGCCATTTTTGCCATCTTTGGCATTGTCGCTGGATTTCTCATTACCCTTAGGCTACTTGAAAAACGAGGTGTAATGGCCGGACTTCCTATTCCAGTCGCTTTGGCACTTATCGGTCTAGCCTTGGGCTATCTGATTCAATGGATCTTACCCCTATTCCTCGGGGTCTGAAAAACACGTAATCCTTGATAGTCCTACACATCAACAATAGGAATCTTCAAGGCTGCAATAATCCGCTCAGCCGTGCCAGGATCCGTTTTGAAAGTATAAAGATAGCTGGGTGTTCTCAGCTTCAATTTCACCGCATCGGGCAGCCGCTTCACTCGGCACTCACTGGCCAGTTCCACGAATTCAAGAAACTCTTCTTCGGTTTGCACTTCACGAGGCATCATTAACCACCTGAGCGAATGGCTACGAGGCAGAACCCAACCTTAAAAGCATTGTGATAATCCGGCACTCCACAACAGCGATTCCTGTCACAAGACAAGTGGTGGGCCGGGCGTGAATTGAACACGCGACCTCCGCCGTTTCCTCGTTTTCACCCACTCAGGCTAAAACCTGTGAGAGCGGCGTCATACCACTAGACTACCGGCCCAACGCTATTACTTCGTCAGTTCACGCCGTTTCGGACGCAAATTCTTCCGCCGACAACGACGACACTTCGTAGCCTTAAACGGATTCTTCGCTCCACAATCACGACAAATCGTCACATACAAAAGATGCTGTAAAGCAATACGACGTTTTTCCGGATCAGCGACAGGCATCATGTTCACCTAATGCGGGTGCGCATCCCCGCGGTTCCTTATAAATTATTTTGCTGTCTTTATCGAAATCAACCGACGCGCTTATTGGGAAGAAAGACACTCTAACACCTATACAGTTGGAGGCCAGGCAGTGTACGCTCATTACGAGCCCTCAGAACAAGTATTCGTCAATCGCGAAAAGCACCTAGAGTGGATGGACAACGCCCTCACCCAATGCCACGACCAAAGTCTCGTTCTCCACCTACATGGAATCGGCGGCATTGGAAAAACCGCCCTCCTCGAACACTGGAAACACACCATCGAAACAAGCCTCCTGCTCGACTGTAACCGCGTTACACACCTCTTTGACCGACTAGAAATCTTAGCTCGAAACGCTGCCCAACTCGGCATACAACTCCGACGCTTCGATCTCCTCTGGTCCATCCGACTTCGCTTCATCAAAGGCATCGAACCCGCCAAAGAACCCGGACGCACCTGGGCCTATGATGTCATCAAACCCCTACCCTTCATCGGCTCCCTCGTCAACATCAGCAAAGCTATCCACACTATCGGCGGAAAACTCAAGGATCGACTCAAACACAAGTTCGGCGATGTTTCAGACTGGCTTAACAACCGCCTTGGATCCGAATATAGTGAAAAGCTCCTTGAAATTCTCTGGAAGGACCCCCGCCACGCTGAATTCCTCTTCTTAGATGCTCTCTTAGAAGACCTCAATGCCCGAAAGAACAAGGATCTATCCCTCCTGTTTCTGTTTGATCACATGGAAGATGTTGATATTGAACGCCTGCAATGGCGATACCGTGGACGAAACATCAGCGAAGTCGAACTCTGGTTCATCTTTCTTTCATCTTTGCAAAACGTCGTTGGAGTGACGGCTAGCCGAAGACGATTACCTGGACACATCAAAGAATCAATAACCATTGAAGAACTCGAAGTCACCGAATTAGATACAAAAAGTTGTCACCAACTCCTCGCTGAGCGAGGGGTTACTGAGACCAACCTGCAAACACAGATCACTAGCGTTGGTGGAGGAAATCCCTTTATTTTGCACACCATCTGTGATATGAACGAACTCGGCAAACTCTCGTTAGATGACATCGAAAGCTTACGCGCCGATACCCTCGAACAAGTTCGCATAAAAACCTGGAGACGCCTCTTCAACCAAGCCAAAGACCTCTCCGCCATCATTGACCGCGCCGGATTACTCCCTTTCTTCAACCGCGAAATCATGAACATCATCACCCCCACCATGAAATCAGCCGACTGGGACCAAATTCTCCACCTCAGCTTCATCCAAGACCGTGGCGATGGCACTTGGACTCTCCATACATTAGCCCGTGAACTCGTCCTTGCCGAACTCGGTAACGCCCTTCCAAGACTCGTTTCTGAAGTGGCGACCCTCCTCGAACAAGCAGCTGCTGATAGTGCAGATCCAACCTATCGCGGTCTGGCAATTTCGGCGAAAATTCTGATAGACGAACCTAGTGCGATTAACGAGTGCTGTAATTTTGCTCAAAAGCTCTGGGAGGAATTTCGTCTTCAAGATGCCATTTCCATGATTAACCTCATACCCTATAAAACAGAAGAAAGCCACGCCATCATAAAATGGTTAAGAGGGCAACTTGTTGGAAATCTATATCGTGTAGCTGAAGCCGAACAAGACTTTCTAGAAGCCCTCCTCCTCTTCAAAAAATTCACAGACAAGGAACCCGAAAAATTCCTGCCCTACCTCATCTGGACCAATTTTTGGCTTCTAAATATATTTAGCATGACAAGTCAATTTGTCCAGGTCGAAGAAATAATTCAACAAAACTACCAATTAATTACACGCCTTTCAAAAATGCAACCTGAACCAATACTAGGATTCCAAGATCTCAATAACACGTTCCTAGTATGGCATTATCATCGTTATGCTCACTTTTTGATGGTTATGGAGCGCTATAATGAAGCAGAAGCTGCATTTAAGAAAAGCTATGAGATATCCCAGGACGGTCTTAAAACAGACCCCTCATATGTTACAGATGTAAATCTTAACCTTTACAATCTCATTCTTTTGTATCTTGAGTCTGGTAGATATAGTGAAGCTGAAAGTACTCTCCAAGAAATGGTAAGCGTTCTATCCGAATATTTTTCAAGAAGGCCATCTGAAGAGGCTGAACTGATCCCTTTAATAACATTCGGGTCGAAATATTCAATTCTTCTAAGTACTGGGGAATTTGAGAAAGAAATAGAAGAATTTAAAGAAATATTCAAATCCGCTCATAAATACTTTGACATTAAAACTGACAAACGGTTCTTATGGTACAGTACGCTGTTCTTTCTCAGATTGGGCATCATGCTCAAACGCACAAATAGGCTCACAGAAGCAGATGACGCCTTCGAAGAAGCCCTGGAATTTGTTAGAATCGGATATGAGAAGGAACCACGAACCTTTATCCAAATTTATGGCATGCTGCTCAATAGTTTGGCTATCTTCCAATGCCAGCAAAATCGTATCTCCGAAGCCACAAGTGGGTTTCATGAAAGTCTAAACATTTTTCGCCAGCTCGCTGATCAAACACCAGAATTATACTTGCCCTATTTAGCTCAGGCAATCAACAATTATGCTATTCATCTTCGACAAACAGGGAACCTTAAACAAGCTGAATCAGCTATCCGTGAAGCTCTAATTATTAGAAGAAAACGCGCAGAAAAAAATCCTGACTATTACCTTTATCAAGTAGCCAGTTCGTTAAACAATATGGGTGTAATTCTAGCCGAGGCCAAGAAATTACACAAGGCAAGAGATGCTCTTTTCGAAGCGTATCAGCTTCGAAAACCCCTTTTCGAGAAGGCTCCTAAGCTTTACTCCCAAGATTACGCAACAACATTGACAAATCTAGGACTAATAATGAAACGTTTGGAAAAGTTGCAGAAAGCAGAGCAGTATTATCAAGAAGCTATTAGCATTTGGGAACCTTTAGTAGCCAAGGCTCCTGAAACCTACCACCGATATCTTACTCAATCCCTCGGAAATCTTGCATTTTTACATTCAGTCAAAAAGGATTCTTCTGATGCCTTTGACTCAATTATGAAGAAGCTTCAAAAATTGGGTGTTTCCTCGCTCCCTAAAAACGAAGTTTGGATTGAAAACGCGGAAGAGTATTTCCGAATTCCAGATTAGTGATGCAATTTAGGAGAAAATACCCCAAACAGTTCAAGTTTCTAGAGAATCTTTTGTAAGGCTTCATCAACATCGATGGGGCGTTCAATGACCGTTGCACCAGCTTTGCGAAGCGCTGTGATTTTTCCGTCAGCGGTTCCCGTCTTCCCGCTCACGATGGCTCCAGCGTGTCCCATGCGTTTCCCTTTTGGCGCGGTTCGTCCGGCAATGTATGCGATGACGGATTTTGTAACGTGCTTTTTGATGTAGGCGGCGGCTTCTTCTTCAGCGCTTCCGCCAATTTCGCCGATGATTACAGTGGCATCAGTTCCTTTGTCCTCTTCAAAGAGTTTGAGAGCATTCACAAAGGACATCCCCACAATGGGATCACCGCCTAATCCGATGGCGGTGGATTGGCCAAATCCAGCATTTGTAAGGCTTGCGGCGACTTCGTAGGTGAGGGTTCCGCTTCGGGATATGAGTCCTACGCGTCCTTGTTTGAAGACGTGTGCTGGCATGATACCTAGCTTGCATTCTCCTGGTGTGATAATGCCTGGCGTGTTCGGACCAATAATGTAGCTGCCTTGCCGTCGTGCAAGTTCGATGAAGCGCATTTCATCGTGAACGGGGATGTGTTCGGTGATAACAGTAACGACTTGAAGTCCAGCATCGATCGCCTCAGTAGCTGCATCTGCAGCGAAGCGGGCGGGAACAAAAATGATTGATGCATTGATCTTAGGAAATTGCTCTTTGGCTTCTACAACACTATCAAAAACAGGCATTCCTTCGATCTCTTGACCACCTTTACCGGGTGTTGTACCTGCAACTATTTTAGTGCCGTATTCGCGCATTGCCTGGGCATGAAATTGTCCTTCACGTCCCGTAATTCCTTGGACCAGAACCTGGGTCGTTTTATCAACCAGAATGGTCATTTTACTCCCTCCTTGGAATGTTCCACAACGCGTTTTGCAGCGGCATCCATTGAGTTAAGAAAAGGGATGTTTGCAGCTTCAAGAATTTCTGCGCCTTCTTTTTCTCGGGTTCCAATCATGCGAATAACAATCGGTACTTGGCGTGGTAAGGTTTTCTGGGCGTCAACAATGCCACGAGCCATTTCATCACACCGAGTAATGCCACCAAGGATGTTAATGAAGACGGCCTCCACATCTGGGTGGGATATCACAATTTCGAGAGCGTTACGCATCCGATCATGAGTCGCACCACCTCCAACATCCAAAAAATTTGCTGGTGAACCACCGTAATATTTGACGGCGTCCATTGTGGCCATGACCAGTCCTGCACCATTTCCAATAATACCGATGTTGCCTTGCAGTTCTACATAGGTCATTCCATGTTCTTGGGCGCGTTGTTCGAGTTCGGTTTGTTCAGAAATCCCTTTACTCAAGCGTTCGGCGAGTGCTTTGTGTCGGAACAATGAGTTATCGTCCACGTTTAGGCGTGCATCAGCAGCAATGTAAGTTCCATCTTTAGTGACAATGAGGGGATTAATTTCGGTGAGTTCCGCGTCGTTTTTGATGAAGACTTGCCAGAGTCGTAATAGAAAGCCAGCGACGTGTAACATAGCACGTCCTTCAAATCCCGCGTTTTTTGCGATTTGCCTGGCTTCAAAATCGCGTAAACCTAAGACGGGGTCAGTCCAGAATCGAGCGATTTTCTCAGGGTGTTCATCGGCAACCTGTTCTATGTCTACACCCCCCATAGTGCTGCAAATCACGACAGGACGTCGACGATCGCGGTCGATGGTTATGCCCACATAGATTTCCTGTTGAATATCGAGGCGTTTTTCAACGAGAACTCGTTGAACGGGGTGCCCATGGATTGTCATTTTCAGGATTTCAGCCGCTTTTGTTTTCGTCTCAGCGGGGTTTTTCGCAAACTTGATACCACCAGCCTTCCCCCGCCCTCCAGTGAGCACTTGGGCTTTGACAACGACAGGACAGGCTAGTTCCCTGGCAACCTTAGCTGCTTCGTCGGGAGTGGTTGCGATGCCCGATGGTGGAAGAGGGAGTCCCGCTTGACGAAATGCCTCTTTTGCTTCGTATTCAAAGAGCCGCATAACATATCCTACTCCTAGATGGCTTCAGGAGTCCATGTAGTCAATACAGTGTGCGTCGCTGTCTCAATGACACCTGTAATATCCGCTACGCTGGAAAGAAATTCAGCAAGCTCAGCGCCACTTACGGTTACAACCATGTCGACGGATCCTGTGACACGGTGCAGGCGTAACGGCTTGAGATCCTTGATCTTTTCATACACTTCAACGCGATATTTCGGCTCCACTTTCAAAAATACCAGGGCTTCATCTGTTGACTTTCCAAGTAACCGTAAAGAATCGGGAGATAAATCGATAAACCCTCGACCGGTTCGAATCAGTTTGAGGCCTCGA
>JAEOSK010000043.1 GCA_016840405.1 Candidatus Hermodarchaeum yapensis | reverse complement strand
GCACGAGCTGTTAACGCTGCTTCCGCTTCAGGATCTTCACGGAATACGCGCGAAACAAATGTGTTGAGGCGTCGGATTTCATGTGAATCCTTTAATTCAACCAACCATTCACGGCGCAAAAGTTTACGTTCGATTACCTGTCGCATTAAACGGAAGGCATCTGAGCCCAACATTCGTTGAAGCGCTTTGGGGATGGGAATATCTTGACTTTGAACAGGAATTTCTCGTTGTGCATCAGTCTGTAAGTGTTGAAGTTGTTGTTGGAGTTGCTCTTCTCGAATTGAGGGCGGTTCCAGTAATGAATTGAAATATACAACTTGATAGGACACTTCCAAGTAAAGGAAGCTAACAATTGCTACAATGAAAACTGATGAAAATAACCATAAAGTGGGATTCAAAGGCATAGGAAACGTGCTGACAGGGGCGAGCAGATAGCCATATTCACCACCGGGGAGATTTAACAGAATTCCTGCCGCGGCAAGGATTGCAATTCCTGTCATAGAAAGAAAACAAAGGAGAGCTAAACGACCACTCACTCGGAGGAACGACAAAACACCAGCTATTAAACCGATTATGAGAAGGATCTGGAAACCAAGAAAATATACACTTTGCAGAAGGCTTGTAACTACTGCTTCTACGATTACTAGATCTATGGGAAGCGGAGGTAAAGTAAATCCAAGTGCCTGAAAATATGCGGCTATGGCATCATAGTATTGTTCAAAAAGGACTCCGAAAGATTGTTGGCTAACAATATTATCAATTAGGGCTCCAAAGGATGCTGCAACAAAAACAAAGAAGGCAACTAATAAACTGAGCCCATCTCGAAGGGCACCAGCAAATTCTACGAGGGCTGTTAAGGGACCGGCAAATCCATCTAAACGCCAAACCACCGGATTTATGCTCAAAAGAATGATTGCAGCGAAGGCGATGAAGGCGGCGACTGCGATCCCCCTTAGCAGCCACAGAATGTTTCGCGTCACCTGGAATTCATCTCCTCATCACCTTCATTTAAATGACTGCAATACTCCGCTTCTTTGCTTTGAGATACTCACTAAGAACTGTTGGTAGAAAATCACCAGGTCCCACTTGAATGAGTGACACTCCCACCCGCTGAAAGCTCTTCGCTAAAACTGAGTGCTCTTCGAGAAGTCGATGAACGATGGCTTCTCCTATGGCGCGTTCAACGGGAGACAAGTAGATTTCTTCGATTTCAAACCATGGACCAAAAGGAGCAATGATAATGGCGTTATGCTTGTACCCGCGAATTAGCTTGATTCCTTTCTCAAGCTGCTTCCGATTTGCTTCGCAATCGGAGAGTATTATGAAGAAGCTTTGTTGCGTCACTCTCGGAGCGAGATATTTCACTGCCGCAGTTAAGTCGAAGCTTCCACCAGCTTCGATTTCTGCTAACTGGTCTAACAAGCGATGATAGTGTGCTTCGCCTAGTCCAGGCTTTAAGAAAGCATGTTGTTTTGAGGACCAAGAAAGAATGCCTACGTGGTCTTTTCTTTCCATAGCTGTCTTAGAAAGCATCAACGCGGCACGAATTGCATATTCGAGTTTGCTATTTTCCGGTCGACCTGCACCCATAGATTGGCTTGTGTCGAGAATGACAAAAATCCGAATATTTCGTTCGGTTTCGTATTGTCGCATCATTAGTTTTTGCGTTCGTGCTGATGATTTCCAATCAATTCGACGGTACTCATCACCGGCCTCATATCTCCGAATACCGGTGAAATCTGTTCCAAGGCTCATTTGGCGTGTTTTATGGACTCCAAACATATGGCCAAGCCGGCGTTTTTTAGCCAGGCTTTCCATGATGCGCACTTCTTGAACATTCGGATAGATGAGAAGTTCTTCATAGTTCTCTCCCGACATTTCTTCAAAACGATATTCCAATCGGTCGAAGATGTGAAATTTTGTAGGTCCAAAGGTAAATTTACCTCGTAATGGAGCTTGAACGATATAGGAAAACTTGATTTCCTGTTTGGGATCTATGCGAGTGCGAATACTATTCTTACCAAGTACTAGACGGAAAATCTCCGGGTAAACATCAAAAATATCCACTGAATCAATCCGGTGGGAGCCTGTGTTTTTTACAGTCAATTTTACGTGAATGAAATCGTCTTGGAAGATGTTTCGCTTGTCAATTTCACGGGTTACTTCGAGGGTTTCAACGGGCATAGTAAGTTGAAAAAATGGTGAACTAGCTACCGAACCAATGATAAGGAAAATCCCTACCAGTGTGAGAACGTAATTTGTGAAAGCGAAGCCTGCAACGAGGACGAAAATGCCAATTAGGACAATTGCTCGACCACGTTCGGAAAACACGAATAATTACGCTCCAGGTGCGCTTATCTGTTTAAGAATCCGATCAATTACCGCATTAACCGAAGTGCCTTCCAGTTCCGCTTCAGGTTTGAGAATTAACCGGTGGTTCAAAGCATGGTTGGCAAGAGCTTTCACATCATCAGGTGTAACATAGTCCCGTCCACTAAAGGCTGCATGAACCTTTGCCGTTTCTAGTAATACAATCGATGCCCGCGGGGAGCCACCCACCAAGATTTGGGGGTCATTTCGAGTGCGGACAACAATATCCCGAATATAGGACATGATATATGGCTCGATGAAAACACGTTTTGTAGTCGCCTGCATTTGAAGTAGCGTTGGTGGGTCGACAACAGCTCCGATTTCTGCTTCTTCTGGTTGGTGTTTTCGACGAAGAATTTCCACTTCTTCTGCTTCAGAGGGATAATCAACATGAAGTTTGAATAGAAATCGATCCACTTGAGCTTCGGGAAGGGGATAGGTTCCTTCAAGTTCAATGGGATTTTGTGTAGCCAGCACCATGAATGGCGCTGGTAGGGGCAGGGTTGATCCCTCAATAGTAACCTGCTTTTCTTGCATGGCTTCAAGAAGTGCTGATTGCGTCTTTGGTGGAGATCGATTCACTTCGTCTGCTAACACGAGATTGGAAAACACCGGACCTTTTCGTAATCGAAATTCACCAGTATTTGGATCATAGATATTCGTTCCAATAATATCCGCAGGAAGCATATCGGGTGTGAATTGTATTCGTTTAAATTCACAACCAATCGATGCCGCAAAGGCATTTGCCATGTAGGTCTTCGCTATACCCGGCACACCCTCCAAGAGAATATGTCCTTCCGCGAGTAGTCCAATCAGTATATTCTGGAGAGTAATCCTTTTGCCAACGATAAGCTTACCCACCTCATCCAAAATTGCTGAGGCATGGGTTCGCACTTCTGCGATGGACATTCCATCTCCACGTCTTCTTCTTCTGCTCATTATTAAATCACCCAATATTTTCTCGAATTCGTTCAATTTTAAAAAAGAGGTCTAGAAATTGCTCGCGATTAATTCGACGAGCTTCATGGACTGCTTTTTCGATAGCTTCAAAATCTTCCGTCAACTGTGCGATATCCCCAGGTTGACGAGTTCGTGAAACGCTCACCAAAAGCCTTGAGACATCAAAAATGCGCAACCCATACCGCCGACGTAAATCGCGTTTGAGCCGCCCATAGATTACTTGTAAGGCTTCGTCGTAGCGTTGATTGTTTATGTAATCATGTAACGTCTTAGTAAACTGGGTTTGCCCTCGTAGCCGGTAAATCTCCATGGGTTTTCGTTTTTCAGGTCGAGAATAGGGCAGATATCGCCTCACCATCCAAATCGCTAGAAGGGGTGCTAAGGGTGCTAACAACCAGTTTGAGGAAACATAGGTAATTTGGCCCAACATCAGACCAACGTATAAAACTGGGGCCATTGGAGACCATCCAAGATGATTATGATCAATGACAATCGTGTCAGCATTTGCTTGTTGGGCTAGATATGCGAATAGTTCTCGAGCAAATGCTCGGTTTGTTCCACGATCAATCATGTCATTGATGAATATGCTGGGATCGCTAAGGAGCATTAGTCGACCGCCTGGGTTACCTATTTGAATTTCGGCCAAAAGTGGGAATGGTCCGGGTTGGTCTCCACGTGATGCATTATACGCAATGATACTTGGGTCTAAACCCTGCTGAATAAGGCTGTACACATCTTCAGCGACAATCCATGAGTTAGCCGATGAAACCGCAATTGCTTGACTTTGATTAATCCCTTTTAGCCCAGTGGCGAAATTCATCACCACCCGATGTGATGAAGAAAATATGGCTCCACCATCATTGAGCGTGGTGATGACTGGCATTAAGGGTTTACCATTCTCGTTGTTATCTGCGTCAAGAAGAAGTCCGTTATCAAAACGAATGGCAGAAATCGGCATGGGCCCAAACATTTCTGTAGGCCATCCAGATCCTTGGAGTATGAGTGCTAAACTATCAAGGATTGAATTGCCAGAGCCAAAATCATCCGCAATTAACATACTTCCGCCTTCTAAGAAGAAGCCCAGTAAGGCAGAACTATCAACAAATGAGAAGAGATGTGTAGAACCAATAAGGCACAGCACGGAATTTTGTGGGATACCATTGATTACACTTAACGAACTGATCAACGGACTAACGTTGTATCCCGCAGTGTTGAGTGTGGCTGCTAGTTCAGAACATCCATCTCCTGGATTACTACTTGTGTTATAAATCGAGAATGGAAGTGTATCGATTTCACCTACCCGCATAACACTCAGAATAATTGGTAGCCAGGCTATGGCGAACACGAAGCAAAATATAAAGAGCGTGATGAATTTACTTCGTTTTTTCGCCTCAGCCGGTTTCGGTCCGCTCGGGCTCTGCTGATTCTGGCTGTTGTTGTTCCTGCGTGACAAACCGCAAATTGCCTCCGGTTAAGGAATTATACAAACTAGCAAAAGCGTTCAGTGATGAAAGGGCTGTATTGTAACTTATGGGGTGGTCACTGTATCGCGCCTCTTCTACACCCCGAATGAAGACTTCCATCGTTCGTGTATCCAGGCGTCCATGCGCAACTGTTAGGTTAGCAAACTCCCGGACAGTAATACTTGGATCTCGGAAAATTCCAAGCTTGGCTTGAATTATTGTCTCATACATTCGAAAGGCATAGATTATGGCTTCACGATATTTTTGTTGAGAAAGTAGTTGGCGAAGTGCTGTCAACATCGCTGAAGCATCAATAGATGGTGCCGCAGGTTGTCGAGGACGGCGTTTCCAGTATCGGTAGACGAGAATCACTATTACGATGATGACAACAACTACGATTATAGCTGCAATCCACTCTGGTGGAATTAGTAAGGGTGGTGGGGGTTGCATGATATCTTGGGCCTCCACGGTTATTATTCTAACAGACGAATTGAGGGTAATTATCGTTTCGTGTCGAAGCTGGAGAGCATAAAAAACATCATTTTCTCCCGATGGGGTGAAGCGAAGCACGAACGCGACCTGTCCTAATTGATTTGTACTGCTTGCAAAAGTACTGGTTCCATTCACAAACACCTGTGCATCTCGGTTAGGAAGCGCCCGCCCAAAGTTGTCAACGAGCGTTCCATTCAACGAAATACTCTCATTCCAAGCAAAAGGACCCACGGGAACCTCAATCAGAAGGGAAGCATTTGAAAACACATCCAAGAGCTCTGAATCGATACTAGCTCCATAGTACATGGTTCCGGAGTAGGTCACATCAAAAGTTACGGTTGAAACACTAGTTGGAACGGTAAGCGGAATCTGATAGATTACAGAAAAAGTTCCACCTGGCTGAGTAAGTGCTGATCCAATGGGTATAGTCGTCGACAGGTATGAAAGGCTAATATCTAGACTTTGACCTGAAAGTCCAGTCCCTTGATCATCAATAATCTGACCAGTAAGAGTTACCGTTTCACCCAGCATCACAGGGTCAAAATCAAACTGGAGATTTTGGAGCTGGGTTGTCGAATTAATTATAAAGTAATCAAGACTACTCACAACGCGTAGTGTCGGATGAGTGATGTTAGCTGACACCTCAATTATGCCAACTGGTAATGTATCTATCAGCTGATAGCTCCACGAAAAACCGCCACTCGCGTTTGTGGACGGACCAACAATGGCAGTTTGATTAAGAAAAATGATCACCGGTACTCCCGCTTCTACACGTGTACCATTTTGATATTCTACCCAACCTGAGAAATACACCCAGTTTTCTCTTTGGGTGACACCATCACCATCATCGTCGTCCACATAAACAATTATCGTGCCTTCCTGATGCACACGAGCCGTGTTTAACCCGCTGGAACTATAAATCAACGGCGCTCCACTGAATTGCGCTCTAATTACAACAGGACCGACAGCAGGAGGTGTATAGTTAAAATAGTAATACCCTGTGCTATCCGTAATATTCGAACCAATAGGTGTACCATTCCAATAGAGTTGGATAGTTTGCCCTGGAATTCCTGTTCCGTTTTCAAACTGTAATCTCCCACGTAAAATCGTGGAACTATTCAAACGGATTGAGTTGGGTAGAGCCTGAACCGAAAGTTGTGAGGTAGCAGTGATATTCAGATTCTCCCAATTACTAATTACAAAATTAATAACGCCGACGATTTCAAATTCTGCATGAACGCTTGTGACACCAAGTGGTGCCTGAGACATGGGGATAGCATAATCAACAGAATAGTACCCAGACGCATCGGTGAGAGGCTGTGACACTATCGTAGATCCTAGAAATATATTGACCCCTGTCAGTACAGTTTCAGAGGAAGATATCCCACGACCATTTACAGCATCACTTAGGGTACCATTGAAACGTACAATCATCGTGCGATTCACTTCCAGAGGAGTCACGGTAAGATTCAGGTTTGCAGCCCCATGAAGACCTACTCCTCCATACTCGCTTAGAGATTGAAATGAAACGCGTAGAATGTGAAATCCAATGATTGCACCATTACTATACTGAAAGCTAATACTCGCTTCACCTGTTGCGGTGGTCACGTTACTTCCTAGAAAGAATAGCTCCGTTTCATCATAGAAGTCAAGAGTTTCCCCCGGTGCTGGGTTTCCATCTTGAGTTAGCGTTGCAGAGATTTGAACTGTCACAAATCGGTCAACTACAGGTGGTGTAACGACCACTGAGAGGTCATATGAGGTGCTGATAACATAAGGATCCCCATCCGGAATAACAGGAGGAGGTGCTTTGTTGACACCTGGAGTCGTAGGTGGGCTTCCATCAGTGATAAAATCAGGTAGAGGCGTTGGATCAAATTGCACCCAATAGCCTCCTCCACCCACAACGGGAATGTACACTTCAACCCAAAAGTGAAGATGCATCAGATGCAACACTCTCTGAAATCCCTGGTCTTCACCCAGCACTGCTCCAAAGACAGGTCGCGCCGCAATTCCACTTTGACGAAGAAACATGGTGTAAGCTGTGGCAAAGTCAACGCCAATACCTGAACCTTGACTCAGAAACCATTCTACATGCTCATCACTGAGTCCAGGTCGGGGTGTTAAGAAGTCAAAGGCAAATGTTGTCTTGAAATAGTTGAGGATGGCAAATGCTTCTTCAAAGGCGTTGTCAGGGACTCCAGCTAGAATTGTACTTAGTCGTGTTTGAACATCGCTAATCGTGGGTGGGCTAAGATAACTAAGACCTTGTTGCTGATAATCTGCTCTTATGTCAGCTGGAGTAAAACTGGCTGACCGAGCGTCGGGTCGAATATCAGTAGACCAATTGAGCGGAGTAAAGGTAACATCGTACTCCAGAGTGGTTGAACCAGTCGCACTGAATCGACCATTCAAAATGGCAGTGCCATATTCATCTGTGGCAATATCATACGAAGTCGGGTAGGGAAGAGTAGGACACAGAATAGAGTCAGTAATAATCATCGGATCTGGCCAAAGAGCCAACAAAGGAAAGGATCCAGCGACTCCCTGAACAGAAATGTTCTGGGTAATGTGGTAAACGGTTTCAATACCAGGATCAACCGTTGGGAGCAACTCAGTTGTGCTATTACTTTTCTCCCAATCTGTTCCGATGTATCGATCATATGCCGTGGTTCGCCAATATCGGGGTGGATCACCAGGTGAAACAACGGCGACAGTCAAGGAGGGATCGAGGGTCCAGTTTAAATCCAAAGTGACGTCATCCATTGTGATGTTATCCAAGAAGGTGTCATCTCCTCCTTCGACTATAACTCCGGTTCCCCAGTCACGGATGTCGTCATAGGGTTCTTGACGAGGGATAAGTGGCTGGAAAAGGAGTGGCCAAAAAAAACTAAGAATCAGCAATAAAATGATGACTAGGGATATGGCTGCAAATACAGACCGCTTGGAAACCACCTAGTGCCACCAACTGACACAAAGATTTGACGAACAAAAACTTTGCTAACTAGACCCACCAAATATCAAAAATCTTGCAGAATTAGAGGTCACCGAATGTTTTTACCTTTTTAAGCACAAACCTTCAGGCAACAAATGCGATAACCATGATGAGGTGCTAGTCTGAAAAGCCAGTGGCGTGATCTGTATCAAGCGATTAATGCTCAACAAGAGAAGGTGTTCTCTGAATCAGAACTCCGTCTTACAGGATTAATGACATCACCTAGTCCTGAAATAGCCAAGGTCAAATTAGGTCAGTATCTACAAGAAGCCGATGAGCTCAGAGCACAAAATAAATTTCAAAACGCCCTGATTGTTGTGCTTGTCGCAGGTGAATTTTTTTGGCGTAAACACCAACCAACCCGGGCTGCGGGCCTTCTCTTAGAAGCGAGTGATCTCTTCTTTATGTTGCAAAAGCTTGAGGCGAGCCAGGGCAGTCTAAATACTGCCTTAGAACTTATCGCAACACAAACGCCCTTGCATTGGTGGGAAAAGGAACTCTTTGGTAGTATTTTTCTTTTCACAGCCTCTCTTGCCCTCATAGAAGATTCTTCTTCTATTAGTTCTCGACTTAGCGAGTTACGTCAAACGCTTTCGGCGAAACAACAATCTCAAATTCGCCGTGAAGATGGCTACCGAGTGGCTCTAGCCCTTCGGAAAGCAGTTAAACAACAGGCTTTATCACCAATTGACGATTTGGATACCAAAACAACCCTTCGCAGCCATTCCGATTACATAACCCTGTACGAATACTTAATGGGACAAGCCAAACGGTATACAATAATTGACAAGGGGCTTGCCACTTTACAACATCATATCCAACAGGAGGCTCCTCAATAATGGCTTATGTCTCTCATCTCAAATGCTCAAAGTGTAATACAGAATATGATTTATCCAAATATCCGCTACTTTGCACAACTCCCAACTGTAATGCCCGAATTGATGTGTTTTACAACTATTCTAACCTCCAAGAAGTTCTCTCTAAAAAGATACTATCAAAACGACCATTGAGTGTATGGAGCTATTTCGAATTACTTCCCGTTTCCAATCGCAAAAACATTGTCAGTTTGGGAGAAGGAGGGACGCCTCTTCTTCGAAGTGAAAGGCTAGCAAAAGTCTTGGGCGTTCGCGAACTGTATATTAAAGACGAAACGCGGAATCCAACTTGGTCGTTTAAAGACCGACCAATGACAGTTGGCGTTTCAAAAGCAAAAGAACAAGGTACAGATACATTAGCCTCTGCAAGCAGTGGTAATGCCGCCGCTGCATTAGCAGCTTATTGTGCACGCGCTGGGTTTACCTGTTTTTGTTTTGTCCCAGATATCGCCCCAATGGGCAAAATCGCCCAACTCATTCTATATGGCGCCAAAGTAGTACGGTTACGTGGTCTGCATAAAGGAGATGATCCTACTGTTAAACTTCTCCGAGAAGCGTGTGCCACATACGGTTGGACACCCTGTCCCAGTTTTGGACCCTTTAATCCCTATCAAGCCGAAGGACCAAAGACCCTCGCTTATGAAATTATCCAGCAGCTAGATTGGACCGTTCCCGATGTTGCTTACGTCCAAGTTGGCGCAGGAGGCCTGCTAGGTGGACAATGGCGTGGTTTTACAGATTTCTTGACTCTCGACCTAGTGAAACAGCGCCCCCGCATGCTTGCTGTTCAAGCTACAGGTTGTCCACCACTTGTCAGAGCCTTTGAAACCAATCAAGATCCCTTCAAGATTACACCCTGCGAATCTCCAAAAAGCGTTGCAGAAGGACTCTGCGACCCTTTTCCATGGGACGGAGACCTTGCCCTAACTGCTGTTCGCGAATCAAAAGGCACAGCAATAGCTGTGTCCGATGAGTCAATTCTCAAAGCTCAGGACCTACTCGCTAAATACGAGGGTATCTTCGCGGAACCCACCGGAGTTACCGGTCTTGCAGGCTTAATCGATCAACTAGAATCTGGAGCTCAAGACCCGTCAGAAACTATTCTCATTGAGGCGACTGGCGGCGGATTGAAGGACCAAGACATCGTTATTGAACGGATATCGGCACCACCCGTAATTGATCCTGATTTAGCCCAACTGCAGGCAGCACTTGACCTCCAAAAATGACTATGTGCTGAAATACAGAAACACAGTTAAAAGCCTCCACCGTGTGAAACCTGCTAAAAGGAGCGACTACCTGTGTGCGGCATCTTCGCAATCACAAGCAATCGACGAAATGACATCGGCAAAATACTCGTCGAATGTGCCGAAAAACTCACCTACCGTGGCTACGACACTGTGGGTGTTGCCACAGTCTCCCAAGACCGAATTCACCTTCGAAAAGACAAGGGTAAATTTGATGAAGTCGCTGTCAAACTTCGCCTAAATGAAATGCGAGGATCCAAAGGCATAGCACAACTTCGTTGGGCAACTTTTGGAGCTCCAAGCAAACTGAATGCCCAACCCCATCTCGATTGCGATGAGGATCTGTGTGCGGCCCATAATGGCAATATCGTGAATTTTCTTCCCCTACGAGAACAATACACCAAGGAAGGACATACCGTTCGAAGTATGAATGATGGTGAAATCTGCGTCCATGCCGTCGAGAAATATTATGATCAACTTGGCGACATGGTGGAAGCCATCCGGAAGGGCTGTGGTGACCTTAAGGGCGATTACGCCTTTGCTGCAATGCACAAAGATGACAACAAAGTGTATGCTGTCAAAATGGGCTCCAGCCTGTTTGTGGGAATTGGTGAAGGTGAGACGTGTGTTAGCAGTGACCTTCCCAGTATATTACCCGTAACCCGTCAGATTCTAAATATACACGACGGAGAACTGGTAATCCTCTCACCCGAAAAAGTCGAAATAAGGCGAATAAGTGATGGTCATCCTATTGAACGGAACCCTTACACATCAGATGCAGATATCCGAGTAGCCCAAAAAGGTGGATATCCTCATTTCATGCTTAAAGAAATTCATGAACAAGTCAGTACCACGCGAACACTCTTCAGCGCCATCCGGGAACCATATATCACTCAATTCATTGACGCCCTAATCGATGCAAAACGTGTCTTTTTCGTTGCCTGTGGTTCCAGCTATCATGCAACAGTAGTTGGGAGTTATTATTTCAACGACTTGGCTAATATTGCAGCAATCCCGGTCATCGGTGGACAATTTAATTCTCTTTACGGAGACTCTGTGGGGAATGGCGATGTGGTGATTTGTGTAAGTCAAAGTGGCGAAACCAAAGATGTCATCGATGTTGTCCACCTCTGTAAAAAGAAAAATGTCAAAATATTAAGTATAGTAAATGTTCTCGGATCGACGCTCACGCATCTAAGTGACCTTTACCTCCCCATGGGTTCCGGTTTTGAAATTAGCGTCCCAGCAACAAAAACCTACACAAGCCAAGTTACACTTTTCGCTTTTCTTGCGACATTGGCTGGGCAAAAATCAGAGGCCATTAAACCAAAGGCAGCAGATGCTCTAATCAATGACCTACAAACACGCCTCCCAGCACTAATTGAGGAAACCATCTCCACCACGACCCTAAAAGCACGAACCCTCGCTCCCTATCTCTCCAAATTCTCTCACTTTTACGTCCTTGGGCATGGATTAACCCATGGTGTAGCCTTAGAAGGCGCGTTGAAAATCAAAGAAGTCTGCTATATCGTTGCTGATGGCATGTATTCTAGCGAATTCAAACATGGTCCATTAAGTATCGTCGAAAACGGATATCCCATCATTTTCACAATAGCACCTGATGATGCTGAACATATCGTTAACCACTTAGCCGAAGTTGAGTGCCGTGGTGCTCGCATCATTGCTACTGGCGATGACCATCCATTACTAAGACGATATGTGAGAGAAGAAGACTTCCTTGTAGTACCCAAGTCAAGTCAATACCTAAGCCCAATACTCCAGGTAATCCCACTCCAACTCATCGCCTACCACCTTGCAACATACAAGAACATTGACCCAGATTATCCCCGGAATATCAGTAAAACCCTAACAGTTCGATGAAGTGATTTATCTTTCTCCCTTATTCCTGGTACGCATGTTGTAGATGTAAGAAATTCAGAGCATTTGTAGTTGTAGTACTAGCAATCACTTCAGTTGTTGAACCCTTGAGTTCAGCAATTTTAGCCGCAGCAAGTGGAAGATTTGACGGCTCATTTGTCTGTCCAGGAACAGGAGATAAATATGGCGCATCAGTTTCCAGAAGCATGTTTTCCAAAGGCATCGCCTTGGCTATACGTTGCATTCGTTGACGCGAAACAACACTAGTGGGAACGCTCATGAAGAACCGTTCTTCTGCCGCCTGCTGAACATGTTCAGGATCATTAAAACAATGCAGCTGGACATCAAACATCTTCTCTTCCCGTAAAATCTGCATCGCATCAGCCTCTGCCTCTCGCGAGTGCACAACTAACGGTAAATTCAATTCATCAGCAAGGTGAATGAATTCAATAAACACGCTCTTTTGATATTCTCGCTCCTTGGCGCCTTTCACCCAATAGTAATCCAAACCAACTTCACCAATTGCGACAATATCCTCTGCATAATCGTAGATGGCACCAATAGCCCGTTTGACCATCTGAGGTGTCGCTCTTGGAGGATGTAAACCAAAGGTGGGCCAAATAAATCCTGAAAATCGTTTCTGTAAATCCAATGCCTTAGGGTAATACTTTGGCTCAACAGCACTCACTACGACTCCAATAACTCCTGCCTCGCGAGCGCGACGAACGATGGCTTCAGCCTTTGGGTAAAGTCGAGACATCTCCAAGTGTGAATGGGTATCGAAAAACCTCACAGTGGAATCCCTTCGCGATAGCGTCCTCTCGAAAGCTTCAAAAGGTTTTAGCTCTACCGCATCCACACAACAAGAATCTGTAGCTGATTAAAATGGATCTTCGTGGCAAAGACATGATTACAACTCAAGAGTGGACCCGAGAAGAACTCGAAGCAATCCTCAAATTCTCAAAGGATCTGAAGAAAAAGACAAAAGCCGGCAAAACCTCTCATCTATTGCCCGATAAGACCTTTTTCATGTTATTTTACAATACAAGCACACGTACTCGTGCCAGTTTTGAAACAGCTCTAACTGAGTTAGGGGGGCACGCTCAATTTCTTGAACCCGGTGCCATGCGTCTTGGGGAAGGAGAGAGTGTTAAAGACACTGCCAATACGCTAGCCCGGTACGGGCATGGCATCGGAATCCGTATCCTCGAAAAAGCGGTTGGTTATGTTTATGGACGTGGAAACCAGGTTCTTCGTGAGTATGCCAAGTGGGCGAATATTCCCATCATCAACATGGCTGATGACAAATTCCATCCTTGTCAATCACTAACGGATCTCATGACCGTTCAAGAAAACTTCCCGAAAATCCAAGGAAAGAAATTCCTATTTTCATGGGCTTACAGTCGCCATTCAAGGTCTTGGTGCAGTGTACAAAGCGCTATTCTTACTGCAACACGTTTTGGTATGGATGTGACCCTTGCGCATCCTCCTGGATTCGAACTTGACCCTGAAATCATGGGCTGGTGCAGCCAAAACGCCAATGAATCTGGGGGTGCGTTTTCCATTACGAACGACATCAAAGAAGGGTACTCAGGAGCCCATGTCGTCTATCCCCGTTCATGGATGAGCGCTGAATGTTCTGCAATGGGCATCGATAAATGGGGTGAAGACAGGGAAGCACAACTGCATGAACAATATCAAAACTGGATCTGTAACTCTGAGCTAATGGATTTAGCAAGTAAAGATGCAATTTACATGCATTGTCTCCCTGTCTTTCGTGGGGAGGAAGCCACAGACGAAGTTGTGGATAGTCCCCAAAGTGTTATCTTCGATCAGGCTGAAAACCGCTTACATCTTCAGAAAGGTCTTCTCTCGCTGGTAATGAGCGATGGGAATCTACTTTGAACTACTCCGGGTATCCCATTACAGCCGCCATGATGGCCTTCTGGGTGTGAAGTCTGTTTTCGGCCTCGTCGAATGCAATGCTCCACTTCCCATCTAGCACTTCATCTGTTACTTCAAACCCTCTGTCTGCGGGTAGACAGTGCATATACTTGACATCTTTAGCGCCTAAGTCCATCTTTTTTTCGTCAGCAATCCAGTCCTTATTTGCGTCAAATAATTTTTGACAGCCCTCCCAGTCCTCAGTGGGCGCGATGGGTGGGATATGATGTTTACTCGTCCAACACTTAGGATACACATAATGCGCACCAGAAAACGCTTCCTCCATATCATTAGTGACTTCAAAGGATCCCCCATAATCTGCTACATTCTTCTCACACATTTCAATTATCTTGGGATCAAGCTCAAAGCCCTTCGGATGCGCTAACACTGTATCCATACCCCACTTCGTACCCATTAGAACACCACTCTGTGGGACTGCAAGGGGTTTTTTCATGCTCGGACTATACGCCCAGCTCATTACGAACTTTTTCCCCTGTACTTTAGGTGAAACCTCTTGAATCGCTTGCATATCTGCCATCGCTTGACACGGATGATATACGTCATCTTCCATGTTGATGATAGGGATATCGGACCATTTGGCAAATTCGCGAAGAACTCTGTGACCTCGTCCATAAATCCACCTGGCATGTGATCCGTAGATTCGAATCGCAACTGCATCACCCATACGGGCTAGTACACGAGCAACATCGGAAATTCTTTCACTGGTGTATGCCTCTTCATCGTCGGGTAATGCTGGTCGGTAAACGTCTTGAGGCGATAGGAAGTGGGCATGTCCTCCCATCTGGGTCATTCCTGCCTCGAAGGAATTTCGAGTTCTAAGGGACCGATTGAAAAAAATCATGAACAATGTTTGTCGTAGAAGATAATCGTGAGGTTTTCGCTCTTTTTGTAATTTCTTAATTTTCATTGCCGCATCGATGAGCGTTTGCAGCTCTTCTTGTGACCAATCTTGGATTGTCAACCAGTCGCGACCACGATATTTTCCAACAATATTTGCACTCATATCTAGAGACACCTCAATTATTTGCGTTAAGAGCTTATGGCGCTTTTAATTTCTTTGCCATCTACTCTGAATATTGACACCTGTTCGATCGAGCAGCTTTTCACCCCGTTTATGGGCATTCTCAATGACTTGGTCTTCATCTAATGTTAACAACTTCCCCTCATGGACAAGGATTTGGCCATTGACAATCGTTGTGTAGACGTTGAAACCATTTGCAGTATAGATGATATTACTCACCGGATTATAGGTCGGGGCTAAGTTTAGTTGTCGTGTGTCGACAAGAATTAAGTCAGCCTTTTTACCAGCCTCTATACTCCCTATCTCTCGCTCCAGACCTAAGGCTTTAGCCCCGTTGATTGTCGCCATCTCTAACACGGTTTCTGCAGGCATTATGAGGGGGTCAAGAGTACGTGCTTTGTGGATAATAGCAGCAAGATACATCTCACGAAACATGTCATAGGCGTTGTTACTTGGACCTCCATCACAGCCAAGACACACGTTAATTCCGGCTTGTAGCATTTCGGGAATCTTTGCAATGCCTGAGGCTAGTTTCGAGTTGCTAGCTGGACAATGGCACATGTGAGTTCCGGTATCTGTGAAAATAGGGTATTCCTTGGGGCTAATCCAAACTCCGTGAACAAGCACCACGTTCTCTCCCATCATTCCAACATCACGAGCGAATTCTGCTGGTAACTGGTTGAACTGGGAAGTGGTATATTCAACATCTTCTTTCACTTCTCCCAGATGCATTGTAATCCGCATATGACGTTTTCTAGCAAGGTCTGCGACTCGTCGATACAACTCCGGGCTTACAGCTCCAGGTGTTCGAGCGCCCCACCATATGTAGACGCGTCCATCTGCGGCTCCTTGCCATTTCTTGTGCATTGCTAGAGTTTCAGAGATACATTCCTCGCCATCCTCAATCATTCCCTCATACATTATGGCGTCTTCTCCAGCGTATCCAGTCCAATCCATGAAAAGTTTGGAAAGGCAGCCACGAATTCCAGTTCGTTCAACAACTTGTGCAATACCGTCCATGCCATACCGTTTATGGATCATACTTTCAAGGAAACTCGTTGTGCCCGATTTGAGCATCTCAGCAATACAGAGCTCCGCACTCGCTTTTCCGTCATCAGGAGTGAAATTTCCCTGCAAAACCCAGACATAATCCCGAAGCCAGGGAATGAGATCAACATCATCAGCCGTTCCCCGAATAAGCGCCTGAGCCAAGTGAACGTGACAATCAATTAGACCAGGCATGAGAATCTTAGTTTCCGCATGAATACGCGTATCAGCACTGTATTTCTGCTTGATTTCATTTGATTTTCCAACGGCAATAATCCGTTGGTTCTCCACAACAACAGCACCATCAGCAATAACACGACGCTGCGGGTCGACGGTGATGACCGTGGCTCCGTCAATAATCAAGTCTGCCATAGGAATCAGCAAAGGGCTTGTTCTGCTTTTCCTCTTAAGGATTCGGTTTCTGAGAAGTTTTGCCAAACCAGCACTTTTTTGAATATATGAGCAATCCACGTGTGTGGAGCACATCAATAATGCATGTTGTAGTCCGAACCATTGGACCATTTACAGAAACGCTGGGGTTCCACCAACTCACAATTACACTCAAAGGACGCACCGTTTCGGACTTACTAACTCAACTCTGCGAAGAACGCGGAAAGGGTTTCTGTAACACCGTATTCGATGAAGAAGGAAATCTACGCCGATACATCAAGCTCCTTGTGAATGGTCGCGGGCTTCATGTATTACAGGGACTTGATACTCCTCTATCGGATGGAGATGTGATTGCGATTTTTCCACCTGTAGCTGGTGGCACCTTCTCATTCTGACTATTAAACATCGATTCCAAGCTTTTTCCATAGAGCTGGAACAACACGGTCTAGAGCTTTTTCAACGTCTTCCTGTTTGACAGAGGTTACCTGGTGATCTTCAACAACCTGGTTCCCGTTTACAAATACATGTTCAACATCATGTGCAGTACAACCGTAGATAATGTATCCATATACTCCACCGGGAAGAATCGGGGTAACGCGTGGATTAGGATGCAACATCACTAGATCGGCCTGTTTTCCGGCTTCAATGGAGCCCAGTTTATCTGCCAAGCCATAGGCTTGAGCTCCGTTTATTGTTGCCATCTCGATGACTTGTTGAGGTGTTGTAACTCTTGTGTCAAGGTGGTGCACTTTGTGAATGAGATATGCTGTACGGATATTTTCAATGGCGTCGAAGATGAATCCATCGTTTCCTAAACAGACAGAAATTCCGTGCTCATACATTTCTTTGATGGGGGCAACTCCCACTGCATTGTTCATATTACTCATCGGGTTATGGGCAACAGTCGCGCCGCTTCCTCGAATGAGTTCAAGTTCATCATGGTTTACATGAACACAATGAGCAAGGACGACATCAGAACCCAGTATTCCGAGATCAAATAACCGCTCGACGGTTCGTTTGTCATATCGTTCGATATTGTGGTAAACATCGATGAGACCTTCACTGGTGTGGATAGTGAGTGGTGCGGGCAGTTGATCTGCTTGGTCCCGGGTCTTTTGGATAAGTTCATCACTGAGGGTGAACGAAGCGTGAAGGCTATACATACCATAAAGAAGGTCATGGGGGCTTTTCTGGAGCTTTTTGAGGAATCGGACGTTCTCTTTGAGACCCCGTTCACCTTCCTCTTTGGAGTTTCTTTCAGTGGCTTCAAACGCTAGGATACCTCTAATTCCAACCTCGGTGACACCCTTCGCTATTTCATCTAATACGCCTTCAACGGACCCAGGGCCTGAATAGGTGTCAGCAAAACAGGTTGTTCCACTCTTTACAAACTCGTAGCAGGATGCGAGCGCACTCGCGTACGCATCTTCATTTACAAAGGCTGAATCCACTTTCCACCAAATGCGGTCAAGAATTTGAAGAAAATCCGTTGTTGGTTTGATATCCATTGGAGCTCCGCGAAGCATGATTCCATAGAGATGCGTATGACCACAAATGAAACCCGGCAATACCATACGACCAGTTCCGTCAATCACCCGATCAGCTTTTTCCTTGAGCCCCTTACCAAATGATGCAATGACTGAATCTTCGATCAGAAGATCGGTATTGGTTAGTACGCGGCGTTGTGGGTCCATTGTGATGATTATAGCGTTTTGAATCAAAGTCCGCATTATTCTGCACTCCAAGATTTCCAAATTGATGATTTATGGTAATCGAGTAACCCTTTAAGCCTTCCATAACCCTTTTTTTCAGGACGTGTGGTTCTCATGACTAAATCAGGCAATAAAGTTCTCGTCGTTGATCCAGAGAAATGCACTGGTTGCGGGATTTGTACTCTCGTCTGTTCGTTTCGGCATAACAACGAATACAACCCCGCCAGAGCTTTGCTTTCAATAATTCGGGATGAAAAACAGGGCATTAACATTCCAGTAATTTGTCAGCATTGCGACACTCCATTATGTATGGAAAGTTGTCCGTCTGAAGCCATCTATCGTGACGCCGAAACCAATGCCGTGTGTATCAATCAAGATAATTGCATTGGGTGCCATCAATGTCTGGTGGCCTGCCCCTTTGGTGGAATTCACATTGATCCCGCAGACGGTCGTACCGTCAAATGTGATTTGTGCGAAGGCTATGCTATGTGCGCTCAATTTTGTCCACGTGAGGCTTTGTTGTACATCACACCTAGTG
>JAEOSK010000018.1 GCA_016840405.1 Candidatus Hermodarchaeum yapensis | reverse complement strand
AAAGTCGCGGCAACCATCCTTTTTGTCGTATTCCTGATCGAAGCTGTCCACACCATCGTAGTTTTTTGGACACCAATTCTGTACCCAGTCGTCCAATCACTATTAGCCTCTGCCAACTGGTCAACAGACAGTGGCCTTGTACTGATTCTAGTAGGAGGATTCTTTCTCGTAATCATCGCCGCCTTCTTCTCAATCCCAGTATGCCTATGGACCAACATCTGTAGAAACTCTAAACAAAAAGAGGAACTCCCTCCCCAAACTGTTCCTCTATCAGGAAAAGTCAAAGAAGAAGTCCGTCCAACTGAATGCCCGGCTTGTGGAGCAAAACTTAGTGGGGAAGAAACGTTCTGTGGCAATTGTGGCGTAGCCATCGAATCTAGTTAACCTTCCAATTATTCACCACTTGGAAAATCGAACAATGCAACAAAGATCCAGAAATCGTTCTACTGTTTCTAAAACCGCTGATTTGTTCAATTCAATCCGATAAGGATTATATACAAGATAAAGACCAATACCCGTGGGTGATTTAGGACGGTTTCGAAGCATAAAACGTAGCCAGTGAATACTTCGTGGAAAAAACATGATCTAATGTGGTGAGATGATGTCTTCACGAGAATTTATTGAAGTGACTTTCGGCAAATTGAACAATGAGCTGTACTTGATGATGTTCGCTCAACCAGATTTTCGAAATCCATTATTCTGGCTAGCTGTCTTCTTTGTAACCGGTTTAGTCCTAATTATCGCTCTCGGACTTTTCACTGGTGTCTTATTCTGGCGTCAGGCAAAACGAATCAGAAGGCAAGCTGCTGAAGCAGGGGTGCCTGATCCAATACCGAAAAGTGATAACGGATTTGATCCATCAGCCATTGAGGGTTGTGGTTTTTGCATAATTGTTGTGATCTTTCTCATCGCCGGGGCGTTAGGCTTTTCTCTCCCAATTACGCTACCTCAGTCTGCTGAAGTAATCATAATGACAATTGTAATGGGGGTTTTTGGGGCTCTGTGTTGGGGTGCAAGTATTTGGGGTATTCGCTACACCTTTCGCGAATACTCGCGACGGGGACAACTCCTCGAAACCGCTCTTCAGTCGCAATTTCAGCAAGTCCAACAACCAATATCAAGACAATTCTCAAACTGTCAAAATTGTAATGCTCCTTTGAAGGATGATGACAAATTCTGTAGCAATTGTGGTGCCGCCACAAACTGAAATAATCAATTTCTAAACCCGAATGTGGTTTAACGAATCAAGATGATAATAGGGTGGGAAGGTCCTTTTTCCGAACTGACCGGTTTCTATGGAATTATATATCGTAAGATTGGGTTATTTCTCAGGAGCTGGTCTTAATTTTCAATCAATTGAGAGAGAACGATCAAGAAGCCAGAAAGCAAAACGAACTTCTCTTACGTTGCCTTGCGAATCCAGTCCTTCTACCCCTCTTGGTAAAATGTTGGTCTCCAGAACATAAACAATCATTAAAGAATGGCAGCCTATTTCTTCTGGGGGCAGCCAGTCTCATATGGTTTCTTTTTCGGACTGGAACTAAGCCAACGCGAGTAACCTATCCGTGCCAACAAGTAGCGGTCAACAACGTTTCTGTTGCCGCGCAATCAATTCTTCCAGTGGCATTCACAACGTTTTTCTTCAAGTTTCGAATGTCCTCCCTTCGCTTAGCTGCGTCCGAAGCTCAGGGATTTCTGAAACGATACTGGAAACCAATCCTCGCACTGGCCATTATTGTACCCAGCTTAGGATTCGGTCTATTCTATGTGTGGAACACCCTTACTCCCCCAGCCTATCCTGGTGATGTCAATCTCATGCTCACTCCCCAAACGGCAACCGAATCACCTGCTTCAGACATCTATGTATTGAACGGTCGACCCGTGGCCCATATCCCCAACCTCATTAGCCTAATGGGCTCTCAGGGGCTCTTATTCTACCAATCCAGTACGACAGGGGTGACCCAGGGACCTTCTGGGCTCATTGCGTCAGATGATGTGGTGATTCTCAAAATCAACATGCAATGGAATGCACGTGGAGGATCAAATACAGATCTCTTACAAGAATTGATACAAGCGATACTAGACCATCCTGAAGGATTTAGTGGTGAAATCGTCGTTGCAGATAATGGACAAGGATGGGGTGATCTTAATTGGACATTAGCCAATGCTGAAGACACGTCTCAATCCGCACTCGATGTTGTGAATATGTTTGCACAAGATTATGATGTCTCAGCATATGACTGGCAACCCATCCGAAACAACCAAGTCAACGAATACTCAGACGGGGATATGGTGGATGGATATTGGCGAAACAGCACTGCAGATCCAGACACGGGTGTCCATGTTTCGTATCCCAAATTCCAATCTGAACAAGGCACCTACATTAGCTTCAAACACGGTATCTGGAATGGAGTAACTTATGAAGACCGACTGAAGGTCATCAACCTGCCTGTTCTCAAATCACATAGTATCTATGGAGTCACAGCAGCGTGCAAACACTATATGGGTGTCCAATCGGAAATTCTGAATGAGGGAATTGCTAATGGTCATAACCAAATTGGCGAAGGCGGAATGGGCACGCTCCTCGCTGAAACACGATATCCCGTCCTCAATATTCTCGACGCAATCTACATCAACGCCAACCCTTACCCCTTTTTGTTCTGTGGTCCAGCTACAACCTATGAAGCAGCAACCCGAGTTAACATCCTAATGGCCAGTACCGATCCTGTGGCTTTGGATTATTGGGCTGCAAGAAATGTGTTAATTCCCACAGCAGAAATCAACGGGTACGAAGACACGCATCACCTCGACCCAGACAATACCGAAAGTGGCGGTTTAACCGACGCCTTTGGTGTATACCTCAATAATACGAAACATGAACTCATCCGCAATGGATACACGGTAACAACAAATCTAAACCGTATGAATGTGTTTATCACTCAATTACATTCAGCACGAAACTATGATGGCCTAAATCCGAGCTTTTTACTAATCCTTACAGAAACCCGCTTCAACAATTAACCTAGGAACCGATAACAACAGTTCAATAAATGAAACAAAATGAAGTTAGTGTGTCAAAGGCTACTCCGCTTCGTCATCTTCTGTTATATTATTTAAGTAAGTTCAATAAAGGAAGTTTAAGGTGTTAGATCATGTCTGATGAAACAGCTTCGACATTAATTCTGGTTGGTGCGGTGTTTCAGCTCCTCGCATCAATAATTATTCTATTTCTCGGAGGCGCTGGTTTCCTAATTCCTATCTTCTTTGGTGGAACAATAGGCCTTTGGATTTTCGTCCCAGCATTCTTTTTTATTGGTGGAATCATCAGTCTTATTTTCATCATTCTCTGGCTAAACTGGCGCCACGACCCATCAGCCCACAAGGCAGCACTCTTCATCACTGGATTCATCGCACTAATTATCGGTGGCTTCCTGCCAGGGATATTCGTTCTCATTGGTGGAGCCATAGCTGGCTGAAATGGCGCATAACCCCTAACAACAATTACTCATCCAACCCCTCAAACACGTGCTTCATCTGACGTTGATACAAGCGAAAGGCTTCACGCCCTTCTTTCGTCAGTTCAATCAGTGTGTAGGGTTTCCGATCAATAAATTTCTTAATTACTTCTACGTATCCTGCAGTCTCCAGTTTTGTAATATGTGAGGATAAGTTCCCCCAAGTGAGTCCTGTTTGCCGTTTCAGAAACAAGAAATCCGCACGGTCCAGAACATAAAGGTGGGACATAATGATGAGGCGTGCGGGCTCATGGATGACGCGATCAAAGTCATCAATTATTGGAAACTTACCGTCACTGGGCTCGTCAGGCACCCGTCACCTCTCCACGGGCTTCTTTCGGATACATTTGCACAAACTGGTAGAGCAGAAATAGCCCATACACAAGCATGACAATACTAACCACGATCAGCGGAAGGAGAAGAATTAGGGGAATGAAAAATGTTACAACTGCTACACCTAGAAACACAACGCTATAAGAATAAAATCGTCGTATATTCAACATGGTTCCAATTAGAGCTAACACAAATGCTCCGATAATTCCCACGATTAGAATGGTAAACGCTGATTCAAAAATGAAAATCCCGATTATTGGATTGATTATGGCGAGAACTCCAAGGATGTTGAAGACGACCAGCATTAACACGCCTGCTATCATAATGTTTTGGATTCTTCGTCGCCGAACAGATGAGAATTCGACATACCCCAACCGAGGGGCCGTTATTAACTTTTTAGCGCCGGTATAAAGTGAGATCCAACCAATCAATCCACCAATTACAAAGAACCAGAATTCGGGAAGTAGCCAAATAAAGAATGCCATCACCAAAAGAGCGCTACCAATGCAGATGTCTAAAATCCCATCTCCGTGATATGAGATGAAGGCTTTTCTTTCAATTTCTTGCAGTTTTGAATTGTTAGTCATTTTAGATCAACTCCTTTAATCAGTTGGTTCTTCCCACGGATCCTCATGTTCAACTCCGGAATTTTCTTTTGGATATTTCCGGATAAATCGAAAGAGCAGCACACAGCCATACGCTGTCATCACAAGACCTAACAAAATAATCGAATAAGAGAAATGCATTGGATAGAATTGAAGAGGAAGAAAAACCGCAATAGCGACAACTCCATATCCCATCACGCGATGTAGTTCCGTCAAAAATCCAATTAAGAAGAACAAGCCTCCAACAACGAAGGCTAATACCATAAATCCATACACGTTGAGAAATATTCGAAGTTCAGGTGTTAATAGACCCAAAGCCTGAATAAGAAAGAATACTAGATTAATAATGAATAATAAAACAGCAATTAGCATAACCCGGCTCCTTCGGTGTTTCTTAAATTCAACATAACCAATCCGAGGGACAGTAAAGGCCCGTTTTACTCCGGCATAAATCAACACCCAGATGATAGATAGGCTCGAGAATGCCATCCATAAATACTCAACAACCCATGGAAGTAAGAAAAGTCCAAAGGTCACTATAGCAGACCCAATGAAAATGTCAATCACTCCATCCTGATGATAGGAAAGATAGGCTTTACGTTCAAGCTGTTGTAAGTTAATACTTTCATTCAAGATAATCCACCTCTACGCAATCCAACAAACATTTTTCGAATGTTTACAGCACTCACTCTCCATTTATTCCTCTTGCCATTCTTCAACAGAAATGTGTTCTTCAGTGCTCTTCGGATATTTACGAAGAAACTGAGTGAGTTTAACAAATCCCGTAATTGTGATGATTATACCAATGCCAATCACTGGCAATGCAAAGGGAAGGACTAGGAAAAAGCCGATAATGAAAAGAATCAAAGTGATAATTGCATATCCATAGAATCGACGAATCTCCGTGAATAACCCAATTAGAGTCAAAATCCCCGAACCGAAAAGACCACAAATAATGAGTAAATAAAAGATCATAACATCAGACATTGCAGGAACGATTTGCTGACCTGCGGTGAGCAAAAAAACAAGTAATAGAGGGACGAACGTAATCAATACAAGAATTAGGATAAGTAATGCAAAACGGGTTCGTCGTCGTGGTAAAAACTCTACATAGCCTATTCGTGGAATAGTAATCGCCCTTTTTAATGCTGCGTAGATGAATACAAACCAAACAATCTGACTCATTGCAACTCCAGGTACATAACCAGCAATTAATGGATGAAAGAGAAGTCCAAAGAGGATTAATGGAATTCCTAGGCAAATTTCAGCAAGTCCGTCTTGGTGATAAGAGAGGTAACTCTTTCGTTCGATTTCTTTCAAATCTACACGTTCAGACATGGTTTGTTCATCCAGTAGATAGTAGCTTTGCCCCACTTAAATACTTTGTTATATTAAAGTACTTTGTATGGCAAAGTTAATAAGGAGGTGCCTCTTATTCTCCTTTGAGGTGAAACGCATGAACAATGGCGTTACCATCCAAACACAAAAACTAAGCAAAACATTCGGACACGTCCACGCCGTCCGGAACCTCACATTAGAAGTCCACCAAGGAACCCGATTCGGATTCCTGGGTCCGAACGGTGCAGGTAAAACCACAACTGTCCGAATTCTCTCAGGACTTATGCAACAATCGAGTGGCACCGCTAGAGTCTGTGGTCTACCACTTGATTCAAAACGCAATAAAATCAAGGCAGTAACTGGGTTATTACCTGAAACACCAGGTCTTTACTCAAAACTGTCAGCTGTTGAATTTCTCGAATTTATTGGGGCTTTGAATGATCGAAATGGCGATTCATTGCACAACAGGATTGATCGACTACTCGCATTGTTAGGATTAGAATCACGTCAAGATGATCTCCTAGAATCTTATTCCTCTGGTATGAAGCAAAAAGTGCTCATCGCTTCGACACTCTTACATGAACCTGAACTCGTATTCTTGGATGAGCCCACCGCTCGACTTGATCCCAGTGCAAGTGTAATTGTCAAAGAATTGATCGAAATTTTAGCTCAGGCTACAGGAACCACCTTCTTCATCTGTACACATCAAACATCTTTTGCAGAGGATGTCTGTGACCAGATTGGCATAATCAACGAAGGGCAACTAGTTGCTTCAGGTTCTGTTCAGGATCTTATCAGTGCAACCAAGGTCAAAAATCTTGAAGAAGCGTATCTACAAATTGTTGGTGGGAAAGTCGACCGAGAAGCACTCCTAACTTGGAGATGAGCGTATGACTCGAAAATGGTCAAGAATTGCCAAAGCAGAATACCAAGTCAGCACTGTGTCATTCCGTGAAAATCGAACACGGAATATCACAATACTTTACGCTTTGGGACTCATCTGGGCATTATTCCTTGCGCCCTACATCATTGGGATAATGGCAGATTTCATCATTCCAATTGAAATTCTCCAAATAATCTTGATTAACATGCTTCCTGGATTCATGCGTGCAGCCATGTTCTTCATATGGATTTTAATCCTCATCATACCCCTGTCACGATCTCTCCAAGAAATCAAGATTGGTCAATGGGAAATCTTTCTCTCTAACAATGTTTCAACCCGTGATATTCTCATTGGTACATTCATAGGGAGAATTCCGCTTTATGGTCTCCTTGTGCTTTTCATCACTCCGCCATTTCTAGTTCTTTTCTTTCTAGCATTCGAAGTTGCTCTACTTGGCCAAATCTTGACGTATCTAACCCTCTTTCTTATGATCCTCACAACAATCTGGCTCGCTAACTTAATTACAGCCGCAATTCAAGCCAAACTTGGTGAATCCTCTCGTGGAAAAGACATAGCCAATGGTGTAGCCATATTACTAGCCATTGTCAGCATCGTCCCCATCTATGGAATTATGTTCTTCAGTCAACACTTCTCCGTTATCCTCGGATTAAACGTCTTCCTCCTCTTCCCCTTCACGTGGCCCGCAGATGTCATCAGCTGGATAACCATACACTCCAGCCAAATCGGATTTAGTGTTGAACAAATTCTAGCATTCCAACAAATCCTAAACTTTGATCTCCTCTTCAGTACAGCGTTAATGAGCATCTTTACCATCGCTGTTGTAGGAATCGGACTTGCTTCGGCCGATCGTATCTTTACATACAATATTGGTGCTCGAACTGAACAAGTTACAACAATTACAAGAGAGCATTTTGTCATTCGAGGAATACGGAAACTAGCCCCAGGATCTTTTGGCTCCTTAGTAGTGACCTGTTTCAAAGACTTCTTCCGAAGGGCTTCAAATATCTCCAAAATCGCCTACGGTATCATCCTTGCAGTCGTCCTTCCATTTATTATGTCGCAAATCATGATCAATATTGGCGACGTGGGAGGGTTCGATATGATGGCACTCATCATGGTCGGAGGCATTGGGATGGCGATGATTGGAGGATATACCTTCTCAGGAACTGCATTCATGGAAAGTAAAGATCAACTTTGGATAATCCAAAGCACACCATCTGGAACTGCACGATACGTTAAAGCTCGATTAGTTTCAGCGTTCATAATTGCGATACCACTGGGCTTTATCCCGGCATTAGTTATGACGCTCCTTAGTGGAGGAACTCTTGACCGCTTCCTGTTCTTGGTTGCATATGGCTATGTCATCATTGCTGGAGCAATTATGTTTGGTACAGGCGTAACCGCTTGGAATCCCTACTATGAAGACACGAAATCCCCAGAACATCAAATGAACGTTATCATCACCACCATGGGTGCTCAATTCACTCTCTTCGCTCCCATCTTGATAACGATGTTCGGTGACATGGCAGGATTGCCTTTCTGGAATATGATCCATGATGCAGTAGGGGCAACGGGAATGCCCTATGCCTTTGCCCTCATAAGCATGATTAGTCTCCTCATTGTCGGAAGCTTAGCACTTGTGATAGGAGTCAAACGTCTTTCACGACCAGAAATCTAGGAGGAACGAGGTGTCAAATAATGCGACTTAACGCCACGATACTTGGGACAACCTTTGCTTTGCTTCTCTTCCTCTCATTCCTTCCTACTCCTTTGAACACCTCCATGTCAGGAACTAGTCATGAGTTCCTGACAGCCTCCACTTTTTCCAAAAGTACAACATACATTGAGGAAATCCCCTATGTCTGGCAAGAGATTAACGGGTTTTGCCACTGGTCGAGTCTTTCAATGATGCTACAACATATTGGTCTCCCAATGAAATTAAACGACGTATTTGCTGCGACTGGAATAGGGTTCTCAGCCGTGTATGTCCAATTCGAAGATATCATGACGCTTATACCCGGTTCTAATTATCGTCAACTCTACCAAGCACAGTACCTAGAGGCCTTCCAAGGCATAGACTATATCGTGATTTTCGACAATTCTACTGAGGATGGGCAGAATTTTACCATTAATATGGACTTCTGGAACCTCGACTATCACACAATTGAGGGTGCAATTGAGGCACAGGAAACCTTGTGTCATTCCATTGATGACGGTTACCCGTTACTCTTGTGGGTTGATCCCTATTATCTCCCGGTTCACGACTATGACATTCTACGTGACCTGAACCTCCATTCCGCTGACACAGGATCAGGCCATGCCGTACTCGCAATCGGATACAACGATACAACACAGGAGGTTTGGCTTATGGACCCCGGTGTTGGGGCACTAGGAGACGATGTAGCGTATCCAAGCGATGGACGGTGGCACTATAGCATTAGTTACTCAGATTTGACTCTTGCCCGAGAAAACCTTGCCTTCGGGGCAATTCAAATCAAACCCGGCGCCCAAGGACCCACTCCCAACAGTAACGAGTACTCTAGATTTATCTATGAACGTATTCTGGGCATTCCTACATCATATGAACTTGTAAACGTCAATCCATCATTAGTTTTCTGCGGAGCAAGGGCGTTTAGTCAGTTGAGTATTGATCTCGCACCATCTAATCTTGCATACTTTCTTGTTAATTTGGGTCAGAACGATCTTATTGTCAATAGGCTCTATGAATTTAGCATCATCTTGGAGCAAATGATTACCTTGCAACACTTATCTTTTCGTTCTGCCCTCGCGAGTCTTCCTGCATTCTTGCCGGAATATGATCTCTCGGTAATGCAATCATATGGTCAAGCTGCGTTACCCCATTTTGAAGCTCTCAGTACAAACGACTCTCTCACAACATTTGATCCCACATCGTATAGTTCGCTCATAAAGGATACTTTCTGGGGTATCGCCGACCTTTTTGAACACAACGGTAACATCTTCGAGTCAGTAACACAATATTCAGAGAATCTGGTGTTAATTCAAACTCACCTAAATGGAATAGCTATCGCGTGGAAAAACGCTGGTCAAGCACTTCAGGATTTAGTCAATGGCCCTCTAAGTCAATTAATTGTAACAGTCATTTTCACAAGTGGTGTATTTGTATTGATCGTGGTCCCAGGTGTGATTGCAATCCGTAATCGACGAAAAAGGCAAAGGTAATTTTTACCTTACCTCATTTGATCACTTAAAACTCATCTTGGGTTGTTCTAGCAATAATTTCGTCCTGCAGTTCTTTCCCAATATCGACGAAGTAGTCACTGTATCCTGCAACACGGACAATGAGGTCACGGTACAGTTCAGGGTGCTGTTGAGCATCCTTCAAAGTATGTGCATCGATTACGTTGAACTGAATATGGTGACCGCCAAGTTTGAAGTATGTGCGGATGAGGGCCGCTAGTTTCTCTATTCCCGTGTTTGTGTTCAAAAGTTTGGGAAGAAGCTTCTGATTTAGAAGAGTTCCTCCAGTTTTCACATGGTCAATTTTAGAAACAGATCGGATTACTGCTGTAGGGCCACAAGTATCTGAACCGTGACTTGGTGAAATGCCATCAGAAAGTGGATAACCCGCTTTGCGCCCGTTGGGTGTAGCTCCTGTAATACGACCGAAGTAGATGTGTACGGTTGTAGGTAGCAGATTCACCCGGTACTCGCCCCCTTTTGTGTTCGGACGTCCATCAATGGGTGAAAAGTAGGCATCAAAGATTTCTTGGGCGATTTTATCCGCATAGTCATCATCATTACCGAATTTCGGTGCTTCGGTGATGAGCCGCTGCCGTAATTCCTCATTGGCTTCAAAATTTTTGTTCAGAGATCTGATTAGTGAAGAGAGTGAAACCGTCCGTTTGTCAAATGCGTGGTATTTTACAGCCGACAGCGAATCCGTGAGCGTTCCTAGTCCAACGCCTTGAATGTATGTGGAGTTGTATCGTGGCCCTCCATCGTGGTAGTCTTTGCCCTTCTTGATACAGTCATCAAATAGTAAGGAAAGAAACGGTGCGGGCATGTTCTGGGCATATAATCGTTCAATCCGATTATTGCCGTTAATTTTGAGGTTGATGAAATACTGTAATTGTTGTTTATAGGCGAGTAGTACATCATTAAATGAAGTGAAACCTGTCGCCTTGCCCGTTGTGGGACCAACTTGTTTTCCTGTTAGTGGGTCTTGACCATTATTCAAGGCTAATTCGAGAATCTTAGGCCAGTTACAATATCCTGTGAGGATGCAGCTCTCTTTCCCGAAGGCACTTATTGTGACACAGCCACTGGGTCCGCCACTCAGGGCGTCTTCCAAGGATTTACCAGCGCGAAGAAATTCTTGTATGATGACATCGGTATTGAAGATTGAAGGTTGACCAAATCCCGCTTTGACAACGGTTAACGCATGATGGAGGAATTGATCTGGGCTCTTGGAGCTCAATTGTATACATAGGCTGGGCATAATCAGCTGCATATCTTTACAGACATCAAGAATCATGTAAGACAATTCATTGACTGCATCTTCCCCGTCTGGGGTCAGCCCACCCACGTTGATGAGAGCAAAATCCTGATAGGTTCCGCTTTGCTCTACCGTAACATCAACCTTCGGTGGAGCCGGTTGATTGTTAAACTTAACCCAGAAGCACTGTAGTAATTCCTTTGCAAACTCTTTCGAGAGGGTTCCGGTTTCAATTCCTTTTTTGAAGAAGGGAAGTAAGTGTTGATCAAGTCGTCCGGGATTGAAAGAATCCCACACGTTCAACTCTGTAATAACGCCAAGATGAACGAACCAATACATCTGTAAAGCTTCCCAGAAATCGCGAGGTGCATGAGCAGGAACATGAGAACAAACGGAAGCAATTATCTCCAGTTCTTTTTTACGTAACTGATCTTTCTCTTTTTCAGCGAGGTCTAAGGCTTTTTTCGCATAACGTTCTGCATAATGGATTAGGGCATCGATGGTAATCGCCATTGCTTTCAGTTCTTCTTCCTTAAGAAGTGCTTCAGGATCCTTGTCAAAATCAAGTAAAGAAATTGATGTTTCAATCTCCTGTTTGAAGTCCAGTAAGCCACGATTGTAGATTTTGTCATCAAGAATGGCATGACCTGGGGCACGTTGCTCCATGAACTCAGTGATAACTCCTACAGAATACGCCAATTGCCACTCCGAACTCACAGCAGAGAACACAAATTCTCGCATCGTTTTGCCTTTCCAAAACGGAAGAATCCTCTCCTCATATACCCTTCGAACATCCTCACTAACAGAAAAGGGGGCCACATCACGACTTTCCAATACATCGAAATCCTTGAGAGAATGGCAACATAATTCGGGGTAAGTTGGAGTAGCTTTAGGTTCTGGTCCCCGTTCTCCCACAATTAATTCCCCATCACCAAAATACAACGCTTTGTGTTCAAGGATATGTTTGAAGGCAAGGGCACGAGTTACAGGGATTGATTTCCCCTCATTTGCATGTTGCTCAAAGAACTCTGTGAGCAGCTCTGCACGTTCCGAAGAAATGTAAGGTCTAGCGCTGATACTGTGATTACGGAGACGTTGCACACGTTCTGAAGGCAAATACATAAACACCCTTATGAAAGACTGCTTGGTTACTCATCGTTTTAGAGTATAAAATCCGTTTTGTTTTATCAACGCTCTGACTCGAAATGAGTTTGAATTCCCATCCATTCTCCGATTCGCTTTACATATCTTTGACGAGATTGAACAAAATAGTCTAAGACCATTAGAAGAGGGAGACTAAGCAAGAGAATGATAATGGGATACAACGGGAACATGAGCAGATTCACAATCAGATAAGGTAATTCAACGATGCCAAACATAAGGAGATATTGCCAAGTCAATATAATGGACTCGGTGAGTGTTGTAGCATAGAGAATGATTACCGCGATGCCTGCAAAACCTTTGAGTAATCGGGCTAGCCAAAAACCCACACCTGAAATATTGGGTAATTGATTGGGAATCGTATCAAGAGGTTGATCGATTTTAACATTTGAGGTCAGCAAACCTGCATCATCAAGAAACCAAGTCGGTACTACCAAGGCACAACAAACGAAGGTGCCAACAAGACCGGTTATTCCCCATAGCATGATCTTGATGGTAACTATATCCTCAATTGCGAGATTAATTGTGTCCGCAAAAATCAGGCTGAGAATAGGGTCTCCTAACGTATCAACCAAGATGTTTGCCAGCGTCATACTGACGTAAACAGCAAAGAGCGTGGGGAGAATTCCCCTTCGTAACCAACGGCTCAAACTTGGAGTAATTTGATGATCTAAAAATCCGTAGTTGCGAGATCGTTTATAGATCAGACGATGTACGCCAAGGTATAATGGTACGAAAAGAATTCCTCCAATCAGTCCACCAAGAAGTATTGTTACAGGTAGTAGTAGGTTATTGAGAGCTTGATCCCCAAACGCAGATAAAGTGGCATACAAACCATAGTCAAAAATATCTCCACCCCATATGTCAACGCCAACACCTGAAATAAGGGCTGGAAGAAAAAAGGGGATAAATTGGAGAAAGAGTGCGAGAACGAAGAGTAATATTCCATACCAATATGAGCGTTCCATTGTGAAGACAACTCACTACGCTAGCCCTTGGCAGTTTCTTTGAAGAGTAGAGAACCTAGCAATGCAAACACATCAAGAACAATGAGCAACATCATGGCCCAGAAGAAGGTTAGCATGACGTCTCTGACGAGGGACATGAGAAGGATGAGTACGATACCACCCGCTTGACCAAAGATCATTAGAACTCCCGCTGAAGTTCCTTCAGGTATGGGTGTTGTCATTTCCGCGCCAGCCTGTAATCCAATGGGGAGAGCGGGCATCAGGAAGAATCCCAGGAGAAACGCTGAGATAAGAATCACAGTGTAATCTGGATGATAAGCGAGTAGGAACGTGAAGGGTATCGCCATTACTAATGCTAAGAGAATGAAGGGTTTTCGCCGTTGAAACCGATCTGAAAGTTCAGGGATAATTACTGCTCCAATGATTCCTCCAAAAATTATCGTGGCGCCTACTATGCCAGCCTGGGTCAAGTCAACAACACGTCCTAGGAGTATCTGTTCAATCCAAGTGGCTATGCCATTGAAAATGCCTAATCCGATGAAGAAGAGAACGAGCAGGATGAAGAATTGTTTGATGCTAAAGAGGCGTCGGAGCCCTGTCATCATCTTTTCGTCTTCGAGTTCGTCCATTTCAGGGGGAGTAGAGGGCTGTTCCCGAGCTAGGAACAAGAATACAATCGCGGCAACAATTGCGATGCCCGCATACAGAAACATCATATTTGTAAATCCGAACGCTAGGGTCGCGAAGGGAGTAACTAATAATCCCAATAATATGCCCAGAAAAATTGCCATGGTTCCGAGACCAGTAGCGAGCCCTCGTTCCTTTGCGGGGAACCAACGCCGGGCGATTTTTGTTGGACTATTAAACACAAAGGGTTGACCAATGGCAATTCCTGCAGAGAAGATGAGAAGCATAAGGTAAGTCGGTGAAAACGCCCGTAAAATTGCAAAAATAGCGGTAATGAAAGCTCCAATCACACAAGCAATTTTGAAGCCCCTGCTATCGATGACGTAAGCCGAGGGGATAGACACAGGAATGTAGACGACCATAAAAATTAGTGAAAGGAGTGCGATGTCAAGTTCGGTTGCTCCATACAATAACGCAACAAGAGATGAAATGGGAGCAAACATAATCCAAAGTAATTGCGTTACAGCAGCAATGAACATGAATGCTACCAAAACAACCCAACGATAACCGTAAATTTTTGTACCTTTAGTTTCGTCCATTCAAAAACTTCCTAACCTAAGCATCTAGGAAAATCTGGTTTAGAACATACAGATACTATATGATGCTAGTTGCTAGTATAAATAGAGTAAATACTGCAGCCTATAGACAAAAAAACTCCAAGCCGGTTATTGCGAAGTAAATCGCTCATTTGAGGTGACCATAATATTTCTACTTAATCCACGTAAATACACCCACGAATTCCCTGATAAACATTCAAGAGAAATCATGCTGAAGACCATTGAGTTTTTTGAAAAGCGCGGAAAAAAGAAACTCAAAGAAGATGATCATTCTCGCACCTTTTATGAAGATTTCATTAAATTTCAGAAAAAAGAGAAGATCTTCTCACAGCTTCTAACTCCTCCAGAATATGGTGATAAAGATACTCGATGGGATATGTGGCGTAACTATGCTTTCAACGAAATTTTAGCATTCTACGGGCTAGCCTACTGGTATACCTGGCAAGTCAGTATTCTTGGACTGGGACCTATCTGGATGAGTAAAAATGAGGTGCTGAAAAAACAAGCAGCCCAACACCTTAAAGATGGAGCTGTGTTTGCTTTCGGATTATCAGAACAACAACATGGTGCAGATATCTATTCCACTGAAATGACCCTGACTCCACAAACTGATGGAACCTTCAAGGCAAATGGAGCTAAATACTATATTGGGAACGCTAATACTGCTCCCATGGTTTCGACCTTTGGTAAAATGGCCGACACCAAGGAATACGTCTTTTTCACAGCAGATTATCGTAACCAAGCTTACGATCTCATCAAGAATGTCTGCAACAGCCAAAATTATGTCGCCGAATTCAGCCTTCACGACTACCCCATAACCAAAGAAGCAATTCTCTCCGAAGGTCGTGAAGCCTGGGATAGTGCTTTGAATACCGTTAACATTGGCAAATACAATCTAGGTATTGCCTCCATTGGTATCTGCACACACGCCTTCTACGAAGCCATTAACCATGCAGCAAATCGTCAACTCTATGGGATGTATGTAACTGATTTCTCCCATGTCAAACAGATGTTCATCGATGCCTATTCGCGTCTTGTCGCCATGAAACTCTTCGCCCTCCGGGCTATCGACTACATGCGTGTCGCATCCCTTGAAGATCGCAGATACATTCTCTATAACACCATGGTGAAAATGAAAGTCACCCTTCAGGGAGAAGAGGTGATCAACCTCCTTTGGGATGTTATCGCTGCAAAGGGTTTTGAAAAAGACACCTATTTTGAGATGGCAGCACGTGACATTCGTGCCCTTCCAAAACTTGAGGGAACCGTCCACGTCAATCTCGCTCTCGTAGCGAAATTCATCTTCAACTACTTTTTCAATCCCAAAGAATACGCTCCGGTTTCACGTCAAGACCAACCACAGCACGATGTGTTCCTCTTCGAGCAAGGACCAACACGTGGACTCGGTAAAATCCAATTCCACGACTACAATGACATTTTCAAGCAATTTGAGCTTCCAAATTTGAAAATCTTCCATGAGCAGATAGGAAAATTCAAAGACCTCCTTGGACAAGCAACTCCTGATGCAGACCAGCAACGTGATACAGACTTTTCCATGGCTATCGCCGAACTCTTTGCCCTCATTGTCTATGCACAACTCGTCTTGGAAAATGCTAAAACTCACAACATTGATGATCAGACCCTTGACCAAATCTTTGATTTCATGGTTCGCGATTTCTCAAAGTATGCCCTTCAACTTTACAGTAAATCCAGCACTACGCCGAAGCAAATGGAATTCTGCAACCAAATGATTCGAAAACCCGAATACGACTCTACTCGATATCAGAAGGTTTGGGAAACAATCCAAGGGCTCAAAGATTTATATGAGATGAGCGCCTGATCGGTTGCCAAAAAAATCCATAAGAAATTTACTATGATTTTTTGTATTCATTGGCTAAGAGATCCATTGAAAACAAATCGAAATATCTACCCAATCGGCGAATGGTTTCTCGTTGACGTCCTGTTTTCGTAAATCCAATTTTCTCATAAACTCGTTGAGCACGAAAGTTATCTTCGAAGACAGTCAAGTAAATTCGATGTAGATTCAGTACGTTAAAGCCGAACTGAACTAGAAGATGAATTGCCTCGGTGCCCAATCCTTTCCCCCAATATTTTTTGTTGCTCAAGGCAATACCTAACTCAGCACTTCGATGAATCCAATCTACACTATTTAACCCACAAACCCCCAAAAACCGTTTGAGCTTTAGAAGTTCAATAGTAAACAAGAAATGTGTACCTGCTTTTCGTTGGCGAGTGATTTCTTGAATCCATTTTTCTTCTTCCTCAGCAGACACAGGTGTGATCATATGAAGAAACCGGCGCACTTCCCAATCGTTGAAGTGGTGAAGCATCTCAGGAATATCATCTTGTTCAACGGCCCTTAGTGTAACTCGTTTGCCCTTATACATTTCATCGCCGCCAATTGTGTCATCACAATCAAAATGATTAACTTCCTCACCTGAAAACATTTCTATATCCATTGGCAGACAAAAAGGTGAGAGTTCCACCTCAAGACAGATACTCACACTGTTTTAGTAGGAATTAGTGAACATTTCCCACTTATTTGCCGGAAGCAGAAGGATCCCGCTTAATCTTAGTGGCTTTAACCACATGGAGTGTCTGCTGCTTCTTGCCGTACATGCGTTTAACCCATTGATCCCATTTGATAGAATGTTTCTGTTCAGTAGTCAGGTCTTGAATATTTGAAACAGGCTCGATGAGCTCTGTTCTTCGACCTAAACGGCGTTCATGAGAAACGATGTACAAAGCCATAACAACGACACCCAGACCTGCAATTCCTAAGAATATTACAATAACGAGGTAGGGCGTGAGAAGGGCAACGAATTGAGCGATGAGAACATAAATCCCGCCAACAATAACCAACGAAATGGCGGCTTCCAAGAACCAAAGATCATGCCAGGTCAAAGGACGGTCGTCTGGGTGACGTTTCACTTTCATACATCGACACCTACAATGAGATTTCTCCGTTTCGAATTATAATTGGTGAATGGAAGAGCTTCGAATGCCATTACATAAAGGTTTAGGATATCTCCAAAAACAGACCATCGTTATTGTGATTCATTACATCCCTTCAAGAGTTTAACACGAATGATTATTGGCGTTGAATGAAGTTAAAAAAGTCGATGATAAGGCGTTTATGTTTGCCTGGGATGATAACATGATGGTTGGCAAGAGAGGAAGAGAGGAAATAACTAACTGGGTCAGTGATTGTTGTTCGAATCTGCGTCCGACATTGTTCCTCGTTTGAAAGGTTTTTTGTGATTACCCCCTCCGACACCCAGAAGCTTGTGAGATCTTCTCCGAACATTTTGAAGACCGTAATATCTCGGAATGGAAATCGACCCCGAATGGCTACACTTCTTCCTGATTCATAATGGCTTGTAATATCATATGATTCGAGAATTGAAGTGGGAACCGTGCAGTGGGCAAAGACTACCGAGTTGTTGTCTACGTTAACATCCACAACATTAGCCATAAATGCGGGTTGGTTCGTCAGGTATTTGGCTAACAGCATAGTGAAAGTGGTTGGCAAATCCCCCTCACACCCAGCAACAACCCCCTCTAAGGTGTTAATATGTGAAGTAGCAAAACAGCCTGAGACTTCGGTGTCTTCAAGGAGCTTGAAGCATTCAATGGTCACAGCATCGAGATCATGATTTCGGACCAGCGCCGCGACGGCCTGAGCAATGATGGCAGCTTGACGAATATCTGCATTACTGCATTCGATGCTAGTTGCGTTGGACAAAAACTGTTCAAGGTTAGGTCGAAATTCTTCCCATAAGTCATCATCTTTTCTCTCAATAATAGTGTTCATCGAATAGTTCCTGAATTCCACACCCCACTTCTTACTGACAGCCGATCGATTAATGTCTGACGCCATCAGCCAAGAGGAAGCTTTTCCGACAATACCTATCCGGCTATCTTGAATTCGAGCGATAACTTCGGTAAATTTCTCCCACTCTTGAATTCTTGAGGTGAGATTTTCTAGCGAATCATGGATGATTCGTGCAGGAATATCCTGTTTCTGTAAATATGACCGAATCTCCATCGCAGCTGGTAGTGAATTGCTTCCCTCATGACTTAGAAGGAGGATAGGAGGGGTAATCTTGGATTTTGTAATGAATTGGACAACTTCTGCTTCAGTTCCCCCTGTTCCAATAAACAAGTAGTTATGTTGATCTCTAATCGTTTTATCCGCTTTGACACCATCTTTGAAAAACGAGTTGGTTGTAAAAATTCGCGCTTTTGTGGCGTTTAATTTACCATTAATCTCGGAAATACGTTCTTGAGGGGACACTGATGAAAAGAAAGTAATAATGTTGACCGCCATTCCGCTTCGCCTTTGAGTTTCGTTTACACAAATTACGTGATGGGTTCTTTGTTAATATAGTCACTCCTCTTCACGTAAAAATCAATAGTTACTAGAGGAAATCTCACCGAGAATATCTATATTTGTGAATGATGTTATAGCAAATTATTCAAGATTATGAAAAAGCGCGGTATGCATCACAACTTGGTTTTGTTTTCAGTTGGAGTTAAAATATATCAACCATTTACGAATGCTATTGATGAACAATACCTTTATCATTAAAGAAGTAAGTGAGCGTCTATCCAACCTTCCCTGACCATTCTACTGGAGTAATTGTGATGAGTAAACTCGCCCGGCTATTCGGACTAAAAGATGCGACCCACGAAGGATTACGAATAGCCAAAATCCTCGCCATACTCCTCCCAATCTTCGCAGGTGTCTTCCAAATCTCCACAACCTTCTATATGATTTTCATCGCTACGTCTTTAGGAGGTGGCGACTACATCGCTGGGCTAGCACTCGTAGGAATACTTGTTGTAATACAAATGGGAATACAGGTTGCCCTTGACTATCCCACGGCTGCGCTTGGTGATTGGATTGGCCATCGATGGATTATTGCCTCCTCCCTAGTCTGCTACGCCATCGCCTACTGGATAACGGCTCAAGTCACAATCTTCACACCCTTCCCCTACTTCGTCCTCATCTACGTCCTGTTCGGTTTAGGTGCATCTCAAGAGAGTGGCGCCTTTCAAGCATGGTTTGATAACAACTACCGAGTCGCCATGCCAAAGGATAAAGACCGAAAACAGTATGGTGTCTTCTCGGGAAGATTAGGCATGGTCTTTCAGATTGCATCAATTGCAGTACTAATTCCAGGCAGTGTCATTGCCACGATGTTTAACCGTCAACTAGTCTTTCTAATCCAAGCAATTCTGAGTCTCATCATAGCCTTGATTGTAGTAATCGTTGTGAGGGATCTTCCTGGTGTTCGTAAACCAAACGAAGGTCGACCTTCGTTATCTGAGTACGGATCTATACTAAAAGATGGCGTGAAGTTTTCTTTTTCTTCCAAGTTTGTTGGGTTCACAATATTTGGTGAAGTATTAATCTGGGCAACTGGCACCCTCTGGTGGAATATTCTCCTATTTCCTCTCTACTTTGCCTTTCTTTTCAGTGACGTCATGGTCTCCTTCTTTCGAACAGTTATTTTTGCTCCAGAAGCTATAATTCAAGAACGTAGTGGGGTATTAGCTAAACGTTTTGACCCAGTCAAATGGGTTCCCCGATTCCGATTCCTCCAATTCGTTGGATTCTTGTTCTATATGCTTCTAGCCATGACAACCTATTTCTTCCCACCGCCGCCAACTCCAGATCCCCTCATGCTAATCCCCATTCCTTGGATCTCTCTATTTCCATTCCCACATCTTGTCACCATCTTTTTGGCAATTCCTTTCGCTTCAATTATTCCAGTCAGCCTGATTTTTGGAATATTCCTCATTGGTGAACTCTTTGCATCACTTGCAAATATCCTACATTCGCGTGTGATGATTGATGTAGTGCCAACTCGATTTCGAAATAGCCTCTATTCCTTCCGTCCAACACTAGCCTTGCTCCTGGGCATGCCGCTGCTCATCATCTTCAGTTTATTTTTACCTATTTACGGCTTTCCTCTCACTTTCTCAGCTGTTTCGCTTGTTTCCCTTCTTGGATGGTACCTTACACGAAAAGGCTACAGTCATCCAATCGAAAAAGCACAGGATTTGCCTGATGCGCTAGCAGAGGAAATTGAAACCGAACGGCCACCCATCTAAAGAATGACTCGAGTACATGGCACATCAGACTCGTTTTCCATATATCGTCGTAGAATACCAGATTCCATCATCCCAAGAATCGCCACTTTTGTGCCAGCTTTGAGAATAGGGTCAAACCGTTTAATTTCTTCGAGTTTACCACGCATTCCTTTTGTTATATCCGGAGTTGCAGCTTCATCAGCAATTTTTTCAAGCTCATGGATTTGACTCAATGCAATCTCAGAAATGAGCTTAGCTTTTGGCTCAAGTTTTGGATCGGCAGTAAAAATCCCAGCGACATCAGTGGCAAAAATCACATGTTCTGGGTGTAAAAGTAATGACAGCAACTGGACCACTTTATCACCCGAGCATACACTGAACCCTTGTTGTGTGTCAGCACACATATCACCACTAAAAACCAAGGTCATGCCCAAGCTGAGGTACTGGCGGTAACCGCCACTAAAATGACCTGAGATTTCTCCATTCGTCATGAAGAAAATATTACTAGGAAGAAACACCACCGGTGCTAAGCCCGCCTCTTGAAGAGCCTTGGTCACGGCCATCCGGAGATCAAACACTTCCAGCATTGTCTGAGATAAATCAGGCAATTGTGAGATTTCTTTAAATCCTTCATAGAGTTTTCGTTTAATAACTGGTACATGACCAAAGCTTCCAGCACCATGGACAATAACACATGGACCTAACACATCGGCAATTTCCTTGGTTACACGCTTCAGAACTTCTTTCCGAAGAGTGTAGGGTTTGTTTTTATCAGTGATTAGTGCACCACCCAATTTGATAATTGTCAAACCTTGAGTTATCGAATCCATCCCGTCAACAATCCTGTTTTGTTATTTGGATTCTTATTTCCAGCCAACACTTTGGATGCGTGTGGTTAAGAGATTTGTTCTTTAAAAGAGGTCTTAGAGTAGATTGAAGTTACATGAAAATAGAACAGAAAATTGAGACCTTGAAAGGTATAGAATTTTGTGTGTTATTTCATACGCTCTAGTATTAGTTGAGCTAACTTCTTGAAAAGAAGTTGGATATTCGAACCCGATTTTGCTGAAGTTTCAATGTAAAACAGCATCTGATTTTCTTTTGCAACTTGCTTGGCTTCCTCATGTTTAACGACACGTTCATCGACAAGATCAATCTTGTTTCCCACCAATGCGAACTGTAAGCCCGGAACATTGGCGCGAGCCTCATTAATCCAGCGAGAAATATTTTCTAAGCTACTATGTCGGGTTACATCGAAAACGATAATTCCACAATCCGATCCATTCATAAATTGCCTTCGAAGCTCGCGAAAATCCGTTTGTCCGGACATGTCCCAGATTTGGAGTTGTACTTGATGGGGGTCAAAGAATAGCTGTTGAGAGGTGATGTCTACTCCAATGCTGGCTTTGTACTCTTCGTCAAAGGTATCAGACACATATCGTCGAATGACGCAAGTTTTTCCTACGGCGTAATCACCTAAGATGATGAACTTGAAAATAAACCGTTGTGGAGGGGGTGATTCAGCCACTAACAGCTACCTCTTGCTGTGTCTTTCAGTTTTGAGCTACAGGAATTTAGGTTGTATAATTACAACTAATTCCCGCTCCTTTATGCGCACGTAAATTTCGTGAAGAAATGAATAAGAATGTTTGCTTTCTAAACGTTCAATATCATTGTCTGTAAAGGAAATCAAAGCTTGAATCTGAATAGCATTAGAGCTTAATAGCATGAATTCTTACATTGAAGTATGGCTCGAATTACTGTGCTTGGTGGGTGTGGTGCCGTTGGAAGTGTCGCTGTACGCACGCTTACTGAGCTTCCTGATTTTGATGAGGTTCTAATTGCGGACATTAATACACAAGGTGCCCAAAAACTCGCAAGTCAATTAGGGAAAGAATGCACGCCAATTGAAGTCGATGCCCTCAATTCGGAGAGTATCTTGGAAGCTGTGAAAGGTTCTGATGTTGTCCTGAACTGTGTGGGTCCTTTCTACCAATTTGGTCAACCTATACTTGAAGCCGTGATTAAAGCCAAGATTAACTATGTGGATATTTGTGATGATGTTGACCCCACTAGAGCGCTACTTGCAATGAACAGTGTAGCCAAAAAGGCGAACATATCAGCGTGTATTGGAATGGGCAGCTCCCCAGGTGTTACAAATCTATTAACACGATTTGCGAACGAACAGCTACTCGATAAGATCGAAGCCATTGATATCTATCACGCCCACGGAGGGGAACCCGTTGAAGGAGCCGCTGTCATTGCCCACCGCATTCACGCCATGACCTCACCGATTCCCATGTTTCTTGAAGGAAAACCGCAAACAGTACGCTTCTTCGATGAAGCCGGGATTGCTCTACGTGAAGAAGTTGATTTCAACCAAATTGGCAAATACCTAGTGTATCCCTATCCCCATCCTGAAACCATAACCCTGCCTGATCATATCAAATGTAAACGCGTAACGAACAAGGGCACCGTCCTCCCCGATGAATACTTCCAATTCATCATTAAACTCGTACAACTAGGTGTTACAAGTGAAAAGCCAATTGATGTGAAAGGCACCCCGATGGCTCCCCGGGACTTCACAATTGCCTACATCATCCAGGAGCGTGAACGGATTCTTCGTAAAACCAATTTCGGTGAACAGCGAGGTTGCGTCAAAACTGTCGTTTCAGGAACGAAAAAGGGAAAACCCCATCAATACGTCTTCTCCCTTTCTTCAATTGGTCAAGGCATGGGAGAGGGGACCGGCATTCCTGCAGCATTAGGTGCTACCCTCATGTACCGAGGAAAAATCAAAACAAAAGGTGTGCTTCCACCCGAGGCATGTGTTGATCCAATGGATTTCCTTGGAATTATGCAAGAATCTCTTAAGCTCGAGGAAATCACTGGGAAACAATCTCCGCTTCTCATTGAATCAATTGACGCCAAAGGCAATATCAAGCATCTCTCCTTATGAGACACTAGGTGTCCCCGCCCGAAGCCTATTTGAGAAGAAACCCCCCCCATTTATTCTGTTTCACGCCGTTGGAAGGTTTACACCATGAGTACGTCAAAAAGCCAAGAAAAATACATCCTGGCCATCGATCATGGAACTTCTGCCATGAAACCTGCAATAGTGTCAACTCATGGCAAATTCATTGGCTGGGCCTGTGAGAATACTCCACTCCACCTTCAATCCGGAGGTGGAGCCGAACAAAACCCCGATGAGTGGTGGAATGCATTTCTAAAAGCCGCAAAAAATCTCATTGATCAGAAACTAGTACCCACTGAGGATATCATTGCCGTGTGCAATACAAGCCAATGGTCCGGAACCGTTGCGGTCGATGAAAATGGTCTGCCACTTATGAATTCCGTGATTTGGATGGATTCACGTGGTGCCCCCTATGTAAAAAGGAAATTCAGAGGCATAATCAATATTCAAGGTTATTCAATCCTCAACCTATTACGCTGGCTACGCAAAACAGCTGGCATTCCAACGAAAAGCGGGAAAGACCCCATCGCCCACATCCTCTATATCAAACACGAACTTCCAGATATTTACGAACAAGCACGTTGGTTCCTCGAACCCACTGATTACATCAATTTCAAGTTATCTGGTGAGATAGCCTCTTCCCCGTCCACAATGATGCTATACTGGGTAAGCAACACCCGGAATATCAACAACGTTCACTATGATGACGGATTAATCAAACGCCTAGGCATACACAAAGACAAACTCCCACCCATGAAACAATCAATCGACGTGCTAGGAACACTCCAAAAAGAGGTCGCAAATGCTATTGGTTTACGAGAGGACTTGAAAGTCTTTGTCAGCACAGCTGACGTTCCATCCGCCGTCATTGGGTCAGGCGCGGTACAAGACTACGCAGGACACGTCTACATTGGCACGAGTAGTTGGCTCACGTGCCATGTCCCATACAAAAAAACTGATATCAATACCAACATCGCCTCTTTACCCTCTGCCATTCCAGGACGCTATTTCATCGCCAATGAACAGGAAACAGCAGGCGCCTGCCTGAATTTTCTCCGAGATCAAGTCTTCTATCCCGACGATGAAGCCAAATGTGGAAATCAGGCTGTCTACCAAGAATTTGACCACATCGTAGAAAAATCAGCACCGGGGAGCCATAACATAATCTTCACACCATGGCTTTATGGGGAAAGAACTCCAGTTGAGGATCACACCGTACGTGGGGCATTTTTCAACCTCTCCCTTGATAGTGAAAAAGGAGACATGATACGAGCCGTATTCGAAGGTGTCGCATACAACAGTCGCTGGGTCCTTACTGCTGTGGAGAAGTTCATCAAACAGCCTCTCTCCTCACTCAATATGATTGGAGGAGGCGCCCAATCAGATATTTGGTGCCAAATCTATGCCGATGTACTCAATCGTGAAATACACCAAGTGAGTAACCCCATCCAAGCCAACGCCCGAGGAGCAGCATTCATCGCAAGCGTTGGGCTAGGTCATATCACCTTTGATGAAATTCCAAACGTGATTCAGATTTCAAAGGTCTTCAAACCCAACCCCGAAAACCGAGAACTCTACGACACCCTCTTCAAAGAATATCTGAGCATCTATAAGACCAACAAGGACTTCTATAGACGACTCAACACCTAACAACCACTACCTCTACAAAAAATAAGCTCACTTCTTTTTACGTTGAGGAAGTGACTCGAGCCAACGGGATCGATCAAAATACACTTCATTACGGGATATTCTGCCATCCTCAACTTCCACAATATCCATTCCAAACTCTACAATCTTCTTCTTCCCAATCGGAATAACAGCCCGCCATTTCACATTAAACCCTTTTAATGTCGGAAAAACCTCAACCGGTTCCCACACCCAATTAGGATTTGCAGCTAGAAGCTTAGTAAAATACTCGTTTAACTGCTGGTGACCTTGAAGCCCCTCAGGATTTGCAGGATCACTGTAAAACGCATTTGAGGTATAGAACTGGAGTAACTTGTCAGGATCATTACCTGTCCAAGCAGGAAGCCATTGGCGACAAAACTCGAGGATATACGCTTCTTCAGACATTGTGCCTCCCTTCGCCTACTATCATGTCACTTTGATATATAATCATTCATGCAACATTAGCAACTGATTGACTCTCGAACTTCTAAAAACAGACGCAATGAATCTTGGATTAAGAAAACCAATATAAGCACAAAAACTAACGAAAGAAAAGGCTAAGCCTTTTGAGAAGGGTGAATCATGCGGAAACACGTACTATACGTAACCATCGCTCTCATCCTAGTCTCTAGCTTCACTACTCCTGGTATTGCATCACAAAATCGAAACGCAGTTTTAGTGGAGTCGCTTGCATCCTTAAATTCTGAAATTTGGTCTTTACTTGATGTCTATGAGTACTGTCATAACAAAACTCCAATCTTCTCCAACGCCCACAATGATACGATATTTACTTTCAACTCTGACTTTTATCCACCAAATTATTACGGATATCGTCTTCATGCAGCAATCACAGATCTCCGAAAAACCATAAATCCTATCCCAAACGGTGATTTTGAGCAATACCCAGAACCAGGAAACAATTGGACAGTCACGCAATCTACTGATTTGATTAAAGATAATTACACAATACCTGAAGGTAATCCTGGTTCTTGCTATGTTTTAGAGCTAAAAAATGGTAAAGTATTAGGAACCCAGACAGATTATGTCGATAATGACTTTGAATTCATATCACAATTCACACCAACAACCCTCACCCTTTCTTTTGACATTCGCTTTTCTGCTGATATAACTAAAGAAGACTGGTTTATCATACGTGTTGAAATCGAAGATCACCTCAATGATTCAATGGGTATGTGGTGGCAACCCACCTCAGAATTTGCCCCAACAACATGGACTCACATTAGCTTTCCAACGATCCCAGTAAATGGGTCACTAACCCTCCGAATTACTCTTCAAAAAACAGACAGCTCAAACCTGGATGTAGATGGACTCATCTACTTTGATAATTTTGAATACCAAATAGGCACCTATGATGCCCCCAGCGGAGTGGAGTTAACTCTCAATAGCACTGAAGTTATCGATACTTTTGCAGCGAATGGTGAAGTTGATATTTATGTCGATCCCATTCTAAAAGAGGAAATTAGCCCCTCTCTAGGTTGGAATACGAATCAAACGTTAATTTTTGCAGCAAATGATTCGATTACATTTGATGTTCAATACACAATGTTTGTTAAAACTGAAGGAGAGGAGTCAGCGATTTCTTCCTTTACTGTATCTTCTGATTCGGAACCAAGTTGGGTAATCAACTATACTATTCCATCTGGTCGACCTCCTCCGAACTATCAGAATTATCAATTTGGACTTCATCTCCCATATGAGTGGAATTTGGTTGTTGTGAGAAATCAAATTGGAAACAAAATCAACAGCTATTCTTATAACGCAACCACTCGGTTTCTCCTCATGGACGAGAACATAGGTATCCCTGGCGAAACCTTTGATATTCATTGTATTTCCATTATTCAAACGGAACCAGTTCTGAATTCTCCAGTACCAAATGGTCGCTATGGATGGAGCAGCTTATTCGTCAATGTTTCTTGGATAAATTTGGATTTAGGCCTGTTTGTTAAGAATGCCACAGTCACATTACGTTATACAGATAAAAGCAATAGTACATTCACTATTTCGATGATTCACAATGGTTGCGGATCATATGCTATACATGTGCCAATAATTAAAACTGATTCCGACTCTCCCCTCTCAATTGAGATTGAATTTCTAAAAGAAGGTTATTTGAACGCTACATCCGCAACGGGAACTGCCTTGGAATTTTCAGTCGTTGTAAACACGGGTATTCCACCAACATTATTTGGCATTCAGACTGAATTCCTTATCCTAGCTGTAATACTGCTTATTTCCATTCTCTTAGGTTGGATTCTTTACAGCAAGGTCTACAACCCAAGATATGTTATCCCCAAACGTGTTGCACATGCACGGAAACTCCAAGAAGTTCTTGAAATGTTCAATGACGTGACCAATCTTTCCCGTTTCCTTGTTCTTCATCATGGATCTGGAATAGCTATCTTTGATCCATTCAAGGATAAGGGGATGGATGCCTCTTTGTTCGGTGGTTTCCTACAAGCGTTACAAGCCTTTGCCATAGATGTTGCCTCAAATTCAGATGATTCAGCTCTACCAACACAAGCCCGGCTCTCCGAAATTTCTTATGAGGGTTTTCGAGTTATCATTCATGATGGCACTTATACTCGAACCGCCCTTGTATATCGTGGTATTCCCAGTGACACGTTAAAAGAAAAGATCCAAACATTTTCTGCAAGATTCGAAGAAAGATTTTTACAACAATTAGAAAAACGAGGATACGAACCTGCAATATTTGCTGGGGCCAATGATCTTCTTGAAGAAATTTTCCATGTATCACTCTTATTCCCTCACAAAGTAGTCCCCGAAGTGTCTAAGGGTCTTTCTCTCTCGGTTTTAGAAAACCGTCTCCATTTTGTAGCTTTAGAATTAGCAAAATCCAGTGAATTAGTCTTCTTGGGAGAAATCATGAATTCATACTTAGAGACAGTTAGGGAAGAACCCACCGAGTTAATGAATGCTATTTTCGAGCTTCGAGAGAAGAAGCTATTGATTCCTACAGAAGTCTTCTAGTTAACTTATTCTTATTGATTGGTGACAGAAGTTTCTGGCTGGTTCCTAACACTTATTAAAATTATCAAACTGTGCTGATGTCGTCTTACTCAAAGATTCTGCATTACCTTGCATGGATGGTGTATCGCTATGTCAGAGGAAATCAAAATCAGTAGCTCTCGACGTTATCTTGTCGTATTAGGTGCCCTCATTATCCAAGTCTGTCTGGGATCAATCTATGCTTGGTCAATCTTTCAAGCCGCTCTACGAGAAGGCATCTATGTCTGGCCCTCCCTCTTAACCCAACTACCATTCGCAGCAGGTCTCGCTTCCTTCGCAACGTTCATGATTATCGCTGGTTACTATCAGGACCGAATTGGTCCACGAAAAGTAGCTACACTTGGCGGAATATTACTCGCTACTGGCTACCTCCTTGCTGGGCTTGTTGATATCATCAGTCAAGGTAATCCAATTATCGGTACAGCTTGGCTTATTTTTACTTACGGAATAATTGCCGGAGCTGGTATTGGGTTTGCCTACGTTTGCCCCATTGCAGCCCTTGTAAAATGGTTCCCAGACAAGAAAGGACTCATTACCGGTGTTGCCGTTGCTGGATTCGGGGCTGGTGCCCTTGTCATGGGTTACGTCGAAACATGGCTACTAAGTTTACCAATGATATTTCCACTTGTTGGTGGAGCTTTCATAATCCTAGGTATATTGTACTTTGTACTAGTCGTCTCTGGATCACAATTACTAACCAACCCCCCACTTGGATGGACACCACCAGGATACACCTCTTCACCAGGTACAGCAAACGCCAAAGGTAAAGATTACATTCCAAGAGAAATGATTGTAACGGTTGTGTTCTGGTTATTATGGTTCATGTTTCTCTTCGCAGCCACAGCGGGTCTCATGACCTTAGGGAATGTAAAATCCGCTGCCGCAGCTATTGATCCCCTCACTTCAAGTCTTCCGATTTGGGGAGTAATCGCGTCCATAATCGTCGGCGTTATGTCAATCTTCAATGCTATCGGTCGAATCGTATGGGGTGCTCTCTCAGACCGCATTGGAAGAGTATCTACCATGGTGATTATGTTCACTCTACTCACTATTGGCATGTTCGGCTTCGCTTTTCTTAGCACAACTTACGCGAGCTGGATTACTGTCATGATCGTAGCATCTTTAGTGGGTTTCTGCTTTGGTGGAAATTTTGCCCTCTTCCCCTCATCCACCGCTGATTACTATGGGACCAAGAATGTTGGATCAAATTACGGTGTTCTCTTCACGGCCTACGGGGTTGCTGGAATCACAGGTGCCCTTGCTGCAGGACTTATCGTCGACTTCACTGGAAGTTACTTCTTAGCCTTTACTATCACTGGTGTACTTGCTATCGTAGCGATTATCTTCGCGATTTTTCTTTATCGCATTCGACGACCATCCCCGAAGTAAATCGTGTGAGACGCTTCTGGTGCCACCAACCTCATCGTTTTTCGCCAATTACACTGAGATACAGGACACTTTCGTTTTTCCCATCAATCTCTAACAATTGATTCACTTCATCATCATAGAATGCTGCAACTTGACAACTGCCTAGTCCTACACCTTCCGCAGCTAGAGCTAGATTCTGCGCAATATGCCCAACATCAAGAAACACATAACGAAATGCCCGTTGCTTGTACTTCCATTTCGAACGCTCAAAAATCGCCGTCCAAATAAACACGGCGTTTCCCTTAGCTAACATACTCTGCCCTAAGGCGGCTTCAGCCAGTTCCTTTCCAAATTTACCAGGTTTAATGAGTTCCAGTTCTCTTTCTGCCACTGAATAATGGTAGATACCTGGCTCCAAGTCTGTGACTTTATTGACGCACAGATACGTCTCAATCGGGTATAGTCCACCAGCTGAAGGAGCTGTTCGCAATCCAATCGTTCCTCCATACGCTGGTACGAATGCTTTGCTAATGCCTTGAGTCGCCCAAAGAATCTGAGATAACTGTTCTTTAGAAATGGGTTTCTCAGTAAAAGCCCGTACACTCCGCCGACCTTTCAGAAGCCCCCAAAACCCTGGCCCTTCTTCTAGCTGGGGTCCAGGTAACCGAACACGTGTAACTGAGTCATAGGTTTTGAATTGGGGTGGTTTAGTTGAAAGGTCTAATTTTCCACGCGGGAGAGTTTCTCGGTCATACTTTGTATTGCTATAAAATTCTGGACCAATATTCTCAGACATAGTGTCACCTCATCCAGCTTTCAGGGATTTCACTGCCTTGATAGCCCAATAGGGATCATTTTGTAAGACTCGCCCAACCGCAATGAAATCCACTTTATCCTCTTGAATCACCTGATTCGCGTACTGAGGAGTTTTCACGCCACCGACACCAATCACAGGTACATCGACCACTTGTTTTATAGCTAGAGCTTGCGGCACGAAATAACCCTCTGTTCCTTCGAGAGAAGCCGGTGCGCTACCACACAAACCCCCCGACACATCCAATATATCAACACCCGCTTGAACCAACGCTTTGGCAAACTGTTGCGAATCTTCAATCTGGATTCCCATCATCTGCAAATCCACCGACCCCAGCCGATAAAGCAATAATTTTGACCCAATACGCCTTCGGATTTCCCGAACCACCTCAAGCGGAAATCGCATCCGATTTTCCAAGCTCCCACCATATTCATCAGTTCGAAGATTCGAGATGGATGAAACGAACCGGTTCAACAGATATCCATGTGCCCCATGAATCTCCACGCCATCAAATCCTGCGTTAGCAGCCCGTTCTGCAGCGCGACTAAACGCAAACGTCAAGACTTCGATTTCCTGTACAGTGAGTTCTCGTGCCCCCTCCATGGCAGAAGGTGCAACCTTCTCAATGCCAAGTTTCGGATCAGTTTTTATTCCTGCATGATTCAACTGAATCACAATACGCGTGTTAAAAGGTTGAATACGTTTCACTAATTCTTTCAGACCAGGAACCAAACTATCATCATATATGCCCAATTGTCGTTTGGTCTGCTGTCCGGTTAACGTCACATAAGTGCACTCAACAATAATCAATCCCACCGCTTCTGCCCGTTCTTCGTAGAATTTTATGACTTTCTCAGTTACTCCACCCTCCACAGTGGCAGCATCTTGAAGCATAGGAGGAAGCACAAGGCGGTTTTTAAAGAATACACCCTTTACCTTTAATGAATCAAGTAAACTAGGAATAATATCACCTTCGAAAATACCTACTTTATAATATGCTATAGAATTGATTAAGTTTTTATCATCAACGGAAGAAAAAGTATTTGAATTACCAACTGGTGGTTCACACTATGGACGAGGGAAAAGAACTAGAAGAGACAAGTATAAGCCCGGGGGATATTCTGCGAAACCGATACTGGATTGTTAACATCATTTGGAGTAGTATATGGATCCTAATTGTCTGGTGGATCATATTTTCTGGGTTTCTCGTATTCTTCTTCAATCCTCTAGGTCTTATCCTTTTCTTCTGTGGGTTAGGATCCAGTTGGGCTTTACAAATTCGATATACATTAGGTTGGCTTAAACGGCTTCCCTTCTTTGTGCCCAAACCTTTCGGACAAACAAAAGCAACACGGAATGCCCTCATAGCTATGATAATTTGGATTCCAATCTTTGGTGTAATAGCATGGCTATGGCCCTTTCACTCCTGGCTAAATCCACTTTTTGTGTCAATGACATTAGCATTGTTCTCATTCATTATGGGGGCATCAATATCCGGTTTTTGGTTATCACTTATAGGTTTAATCCGGTGGGAAAATCGAGAGGGGATTCGTATCGTTAATCAAGGCAACAAATTTATTGCACTCGATCAGGATGAAGTTTATCCTCCGAAGCCTGGCAACACCTGAACACTTTTGTGGGGTAAGTTCCGGCTTACCCGATAACACTCACCCAGAATGTGAATATAATGGCTGAATGTGAAACCAACAAGAAACTCATTGTCGTTGAGAATTGTATTGAATGCCCCTACGTGCGGAATCAAGGTGAATCAGGGAGTGGAAAAGTCGCTCTCTATTGCGCTCATCCCAGTCTGGTAACCGGTGCAAAATTCATCATCAGTTTCGAAGACCTCATCCAAGCAGGTTTCACGATTCCTGACTGGTGCCCCCTAGAAGACTATTCTGACTAATCATCGATTACACCGAATGAAATTAAATTCTTGATATTCACCGTATCGAAGTCATAGCTGCTGTAAAATCAGCCCATTCAGCACCCTTCAGTCCGCCCTCAGGTTCAACTGTCAGAAGCCCTGAAAAATTCCACTCGCTTCTAAGCAGATTGAGTACTTCATAGAACGTGAAGGGAGCATGATGGATAGCCCATTTTGCAGTTTCTAGGCGCCCTCTTAAATGCACATTGACGATACGGTTACTAACCTCTGCAAACTTGTCTAGTTCATTATACATCCCCGCCCAACGAAGATCCAACGTTATCCATTCAAACTCTTTCACTACTTCAAAGGGAGTATGGTTCGGTAGGTTAATTGGTACATTTTCCACAGCCGCCTTCACTTTTGGATATTCATCCGCAATTGTTTCTAATGTTCGTTGAAGAAATGCAGGGTCGAATTGGTGTTTCCAAGTGTCCCAAAGGTGGAAGACACATACTCGTGCTCCCACTTGTTGTGCGAGATTCAATGAATCATGAATAAGACGTTCACCCCGTTGGATTTCACGTCGTTTATCACTACATAGGTGGATTCCAACGTCTCGATTCGCATGAACTGATAAGATTGGTAGTTTTGATTCCTTTAAAATCACAGATAATTCATCAACTGAGTATTTCTCACAAGTCTCCCAGACTTTAAGTCGAACTTCAAATTTGGCCTTATCCTTGGGTGGTCCAGTAGCATCCCATTCAGCAAGGTTTTGGAATTCAAAACCATCGATAAGAGACTCCTTCAGCATTCGGTGCATGACATCTAATATAGCTTCAAGTTGGTAGCCCCGTTGGTCAATTAACACTGCTAATGGAGGGGTGGTGATTGATAGCAAATTCACAGTGAAAACTCCGTTCGAATAGTGAAATGATATGATGAGGATTCTTAAGGTAAGAGCTAATAAAGCCTATGGGGACATATCACTCATGAAACCGTTTGTTGATGATTTTGGACCCTTTCACGACAAAACCTGGATTAATGCATCAAGTATTGGGGCCATGCCAAGGGTGGCGCTCAAGGCTGCAGAAGAAGCTATCAAACTGAACCTTCAACCCTACAGATTAAGCGAAGCAGTTTTCGTAGAATCACCAAAGCAACTGAAAACCGCTTTAGGCAAACTAATAGGAGCACCTGAGGAAGAAATCATCTTAGGTAACAGTGCAACTTATGGGATTCATCTGTGGGCCAACGGCATTCCTTTGAGGAAGGGGGATGAAGTCTTACTCGTCAAAGGCGATTTCCCTGCCAGTATACTCTCCTGGCTATATCTTCGGAAACGCGGGATCATTGTACGAGAAATTGAACCTGAAGGGCACGCCCTTGATGTCACGGACGTCATCAAAGCCATAACACCCGCTACAAAGATTCTAAACGCAACCTGGGTCGATTCCTTTACTGGGTATCAATTCGATGCGAAAGCCATCGGAAAATCCTGTCATGAACACGATTTGCTGTTTCTCCTCAACGTCACACAAGGCCTAGGCGGTCAACCTTTCAACGTATCCAAACACCCTGTGGACGCCATCACCTGTACAGGTTACAAATGGCTCTGCGGACCCTATGGCACCGGTTTCGCTTGGATGAAACGAGATTTGATCGATAAGTTAGATTATAACCAAACCTACTGGCTAGCCATGCAAGGCGACCGAGAAATGGACAAAATGCGGGAGTACCAAATCCTCTCTAATATCGGTGCCCCCCAATACGATGTCTTTGGTACTGCCAACTTCTTCAACTTCCTTCCCTGGACTGAAAGCATCAAATACCTTCATGAACAGGGGCTAGACCAAATTAATAATCACAATGCAAAGCTCGTTGATCAATTCCTCACGGGATTAGATTCCAGCAAATACACCATTCACAGCCCCCAAGCGAAAGAAGACCGAACTGCAATCATTCTCATTAGTCACCGTGAACCTGAGCGGAATAAAACCATCTTCAAACATCTCCAAGAAGAAAACATCTTCATTGCATTCCGTGAAGGGTTACTCCGTTTCTCACCACACTTGTACAATACAACCAAAGATATCGAAAGAGCTCTAGAAATTCTAAATAAAATATAATGACCAAGAATTTCAGTAGAAGCCAGTAACCGTAATATGCTAATTTTCAAAAGAAACCAATTAACTTATAAAAAGAATTAACCAATACATAGTTAATATTAGGTGAGGAGGGATTCTCGGTTGAAGAGAAGAAACCTAACTATTGCATTATTCATGGGTCTTTTAATTTTTACATCAATCACAATCACTCAATCTAAACGACCACCCAAAGCCACACTAAGAGTGGAAATTACAGCACCATCTGACGGAACCATAATTGAATATGAAGGTAGTTTCACGGTTTCAGGTAACATCCTGTGTCAAGGAGACGATGCAGGAACTGTCAATTCATACGTTCAATATAGCATTGGAGAAGGGTCCAATGACTTCAACACAGTAGATGGTTCAAATTTCCAAATCATTGCTGGAGATCACCCACAATCCCAAAATCTCCTGAAAGATGAATTCTATTCAGTTTTTTGGGAACTGACCGGTAGTCCTGGCACTTATGAAATTCGAATTTTCAGTGAAGCACAACGAGCTAAATCAGGTTCGTCAGATTCCAGAACTGTTACAGTTGAAGGGCCTTCACCTCCTCCAGACATTGAGGCAATTGATAGTGAATATCAAGATCCGATAATCGGTTTTGGAACGACCTCAGGTTCGTATGTCAGTACTTACCTCGTGGATGGAACTTATGAAATACTAAATGAAGAAAAGAACACGCATGGAACCAAAAAACCCAGAGATGACACAACAGAACTTGGTTGGATATTTATTTTCGAAGACCTACAAGAACGCCAAAATACAGTACTCAACATTTTTGGGCACGCTAATTTTCCCTCCGATGATACTGATGGAGCATTTATCTTCCAACTTCAATCCGGTGATTCGTGGATTCCTATTCTCGAATTTCGAAATCCAGATGTTGACAGACTTTTTACTGCTGATATCCCAGACGACACATCGACCATAATTGTCCTTCGAGTCGTAGATAACGATCAGACAGAAGGTAACAAGATTATTTCATCATTACACATAGATCAAACCTTCATTAGCTATGACCAAACCAATGAATTTAATATCGCTGACTTTGATGGAAAAATTGGATATCGTGGAGTAAAAATTGGCGATGTTGACAACGATAACGAAAACGAGATTGCCGTATTAATAAATACACCAAGCCATACTGCGCAAATCCGAATATATGAATATCAATCAGAGAGCTGGAATGAAGAGATCATAGTTGAAAACTCTGTATGGGGTTGGGAACTAGCAATCGGAGATGTAGATAATGATCTACTAAATGAAATTGCAGTTGCATTCATATACGATTCACAAGGGTATGAACTCAAATATTATGAATTCGATGGAACTAGTTGGAATGAGTATAACATAGCTAATCCTGATGGAACCACATTGGCTGTGGCCATTGGTGATATCGATAATGATGGACAAAACGAAGTCGCAGTGGGAACCATGCAAGGCTCAGGTTACGAACTAAGTTATTACGAATATGAAACAGGGTCCTGGAACCAATTTAATATTGAAAATAACCTTGGCGAATGTGATGGCATAGAAATTGCTGACATTGACCACGATGGGTTGAATGAACTTGTATATGCAGGAATGGGAGGAACATATCAAGTTTTATCATACTACGAATTTGATTCAGGCACTTGGACACGTAACGACATTCTTGACCCACCAACCAGTTGGGGAATAGATACCGGAGATGTTGATAATGATGGTAAAACAGAAATTGCTTGGGGAGCGTATAGTGCAAATCAGAACGAGGTACGTGTTTACAAGCTTGAAGACAACAACTGGTGTGAACATATTGTGTCCGATGTCCCTGGAGGATGGACAGACGAAACTCACGGTACATCTATTTATCATGTAGCTATCGGAGATCTAGATAACGATGGATTAAATGAGCTGGCTATCGGGCTTCAAGATATACCCACCCGTCCATCTGACCAGACTATAAGATACTATGAATTTAGCGAAGGAAATTGGATTGAATATACTGTTTCAGATCCAGATGTTAGCGTAGAAGTCGTGATAATTGGAGATATCGATAACGATGGAGAAAACGAGTTACTAGTGGGTTTAGATCCAACAGTGTTTGAACTGCGATACTACGAGATTGTTGACTAATAACTTTCCACTAACTCTTACAGAAATTAATCTGGTATACAAACCAATTCCCATATTCACTTTGGAGTATAAATCCGGCTTCATTGGTCCACTGTTTAACAGTTTTTCGTCTAGGATAATCGGGGTCAGGTGCTAGTTCGCTCAGAGAAAGAAGACCATCAGGTTTCAGGATTCGGCGAATTTCTTTAAGAACCCTGACTGGCTCTGGGATTTCTGGAAGGCAGGCTATCGCAATGACACGATCTACACTCTCATCGGCAAAGGAAAAGTTGTGAGCGTTATCAATCTTTGGTATTATATTGGGAATCTCTTCTTCTTCCACACGCTTTTTCAGATATTCAATAATTGACTCAGAAATATCAACAGCATAGACCTTCCCATTCGGGAGAACACGTTCTGCGAAGGCTTTGGTATAGTTTCCTTTCCCTGGGCCAATTTCGACGACAATCATTCCTGGTTCTAGCTTCAATCGGTCTGCAACAACACGAGGTTTTTGGATGAACCGGCGCCGCCATGGATTGTCGATTACTCGGGTCAGAACGGCAGGGATGGGAAAGTGGTAATAGCGTCTAATAATGCGTAGAACGACACAAAAAAAGAAGATGAAAATTACAAAGACGATGGCAATTCCATAGATAATGAAATGCCAAAACAACACATTGATCTCCGGAAGCTAACTAGTAAGTCCAGCGTCTTTAATCATTTCTTTAATCTTTATTTCTCCTAGCCAGGGGAATTTGGTTTCCGAGAATTGCACAGAAACAGCAACGGATTTAGCGAAGGGTGCCTGTTTGATTACACGGGCGATTTTTTCCGCAACTTGCATGTTTGGCACTACAAAGATGGCAAAGACTAGCGGTTCTTCGGCGGATATATATGGTAACCAAAATTCATCGGGGAACTCGGAACGTAAATATTCGGTAACTTCACCGATTGACTTTTGGTGTTCATCAATCCGGATTCGTATCATAACCACGTCTAATCCGCCAGCACTGAGATTCCAACGCACGGAGAACATGACCCCGCGATCCATGAGCTGCTGGATGGTTCGACCTACTCTACGGGCGGTTAATCCTGTCTGGTTCGCGATATCACTGATGGGCATCCTTGCATCATCAACCAAACATTTGAGTACTTTCAACTCGGTTTTTGTAAATTCTCCACCTGTCTGTTTTGAGCGAATAGGAACCATCTGTAAATCAGCGTGGTCTTTTGGAATTAAGAGCGGGAACAGTTCGACTTTCAAGACATGATCGAGAGTGCGCAGGAATCGACCTAACTCGGCTAATCCTTGTGACCCGATGTATTGGGCTGAGATAATGTATGCGCCCCCACTCAGGCTAGCAATTGAACCCACCACGTGGATCATGGAGTTCGATCCGACCTGGTTAATGAACTCCTGAGCAATTTCCTCTCCATCCGTGTAGACAAGTCCGTACAAAACTTCTGATTTCAGCATATCCAAAGAGAGCATGATGGTGTAATTATAGATGATTCCAGTATCGATGAGTTTTCCCACTCGTTTTTTCACGGCATTAGCAGATATGCCTAACACGCTCGATAATTTCTGGTAGGAGGCACGACAGTTTTCATGGAGTTCCCAAAGCAGTTTTCGATCAAGGGTATCCATCAAGGATCACACTCTAGTTGGAAGTTATGGATGGTGCTATCTTATATCATAGATGTAGGGTGTACTCTGTATAATTTGACTTATGAAAACCATTTTGGGGGTTTCACTTCGTTATGTCTAAAAGTAAAAACTCTATGTCTTCTGACGAGATTGACCAATTCCTTACCTGTGCCCGAGTGGGTCGTTTAGGGTTATGTTTAGATGACGGTCCATACATTGTCCCCGTTGGATATGTCTATGATAAAGGAAAAATCGCCATCCACTCCTGTGTTGCAGGTAAAAAAATGAAGGCGCTGAAATCCAAACCGACCATCTGTTTTGAAGTGGATGAAACTTTCTCCGACACATCCATGTACAAGAGTGTTATCATCAAAGGAACAGCGGAAATCCTTGATAAACCCAAAGATATGATTCCATATCTACAATTACATATCAATAAGTATCGGGTCCCGGAAGGGTTTGAACCCTATATGAAAAAACCTGGTCGCAAACGCGATGAAGAACTAGCCGAGGTTCGGGTCATTCTCATTACACCAATCGAAATATCAGGGATAAAATTCGGTCGAGTAATTTAGAAACGGGTCAATCCTTAAGAACTACAAAACTATTGGAAACTCCGAGAGGTCATCTAATTGGCACAAACTGAACTCCTATTCCTGCAAGATAGCTACCTCCGAGAAGCAGCTACTACAGTAACTGAAGTTCTCGAAGATGCTGTTACATTACGTGATACGATATTCTATCCTGAGGGAGGAGGCCAACCAACCGATACAGGACGACTAGACACACCTGCTGGAACAGCAATCATCACGCATGTTGCTAAGAAAGGCAACCGCATCCTTCACCATCTAGAAGGTCCTATTCCGAAGGTAGGAGATGAAGTGTTCATGCGACTGGATTGGGAGAACCGCTACAAGTACATGCGCATGCACACTGCCCAACATATTGTAAGCCGAATCGTTTTTGACCAATTTGGGGCACAAACTGCCGGCAACCAAATTCGTGCCGAATACTCTCATATTGACTTTGCACCTGCAACCTTTCAATCCAGTGATTTACCTGGTATTGAGAATGCTGTTAACGATATCATTAGTCAGAATCTCCCTGTCACCATAGAAGTCATCCCTCGTGAAGAATTAGTAAATAGAATGGGACCAGATCGGTCTGATCTTACAAAATTACCCAGTTCTGTTAAACAAGTGCGATTAGTCCAAATTGGCGAATATGATGCCTATCCCTGTGCAGGTACGCACGTGCAATCAACAGGCGAACTAAATGGTATTCGAATTACAAAACGCAAAAGCAAAGGAAAAGGCACAATTCGTATAACCTATGAATTAACTGAACCTGAATAACCACACATAGTGAGCGTTACAAGGATGGTGTACTCCTCAGTACTTCTCATTGGTTGCGGTCAAATGGGACGAGGACTCGCCCGAATGCTACTAATAGAACAACGGCACCAAGGAGTATCACTCGATCTTTGGATTTATGATCCCTATCAACCAGCCGAAGAACAGTGCCAACAAGAAATACAACAAGCACAACTAGGGTCAAGCAAAAACCTGCGTGAACACTTCTCTACAACTCAAACCACTAAATTGCAATCGATAATCTCTAAACATATTCTCAGTCCACAGGACATTAATCAGGTACTTTCCATTCTCACAGGCGCTGTCAAAGAGTTAGAACCCCGTATACTCGTGAACGCAGCACCATTCTTTACGCAACAAATCTATATACCTCTTGCCCAGCAAGTCGGAAGCGATTACATCGATTTAGGACAACAATTACCAACAATAGAAGCACTCCAACAACTCGATCAAGCAATTATTAACGCCAAAGATCCGATTCGCATCATCCAAGAAAGTGGACTAGCCCCAGGGCTAGCCAATATATTCGGAAACACCCTCTTTGAAACAGCACTAAACGAATCTCCTTCAGACACAGTATTTTCAGTTCAAATGCGAGTCGGAGGATTACCACAACATACCGCCAAAGGAGGACAACTACACTACGGACCAACCTTCTCACCAGAAGGCCTCCTATACGAGTACCAACAACCTGCATACAGCCTCCGAGATGGTTCACTAACCTCTACAAGCACATTCACCAATTCTGAATACTGGGAAGACCCAAACACCAAACCACTTCCCATCGGCATTCAACCCTTCAAAATCACGTCTTCTGATATCCAACAATTATTAATTGACCGAGTGGAACCAGAACTCCTTCAACAACAAGGATCAACACTGATTCTCCAACAATTACAGGCTAGACCAACAGCCGATGGCACGTCCAGAATGTGCTTTGACTCGAAATTTCAAATAAGCGTCCAACACTTAGAATACAAAACACTCCGATTTTCACCGCACTATCAAACCTGGACGAAAATGGTCCAAGACGGCACACTTGACGAGACCCTAACTCATTGGAAATCAAACATCACTAATCCGAAGAACTCAGGGTATCCTGATATGGTGCTCCTTCGAGTCTGGGTACAAAGCACTCCTCAAAGCGCACCACATGCCATCGAACTCATTGCTCTCCATGACAATATCCCTGTTAATAGCCCAAAGGGATTCACAGCTATGCAACATCTCACCTGCTGGCCAACCACATTACTCGTCATGGCTCTTCTCCAATACCCTCCAATCCTCGATAACCGAAAGCGACCTAAGCTATTTCGCCACAAAGAAGACAACACTCTCTTTGGTCGAACAATCGAACAAATCCTCCAACGTGGCGGAATAATCTCGCCCTACGAATTAATCGATGGACACCAAATGCTCAAGCAATTGACCGAAATGAATCGTATACCACTTATCGAAACTCGACACACAATATCAAATCTCTGTTGATAATCTTGACAAAACAAGCACTCCAATCCTGATAGGACGCATTATCGAATACTAATGAATTCTTCAACAGTTTTTCTTGGAGGTCGATTTGTTTCCACGCTAGCCTGCTTCTCAGAAAGAAGATCTGAAATGGTTTCCGAATGCTTGCCTACAATAACGAGAGTGATAACTGTCATATCCTGTGGAATGTCGAGAATTTCCTTCACCTTTTCATCATCAAATCCGGCAATCGGGTGGGCCACCAATCCCAACTCCGTTGCTCGGAGAATGAGAAATGCTGTAGACAGTCCAATATCAAAGAGATAATAGTCACGTCCGGGAAGTTTGCAATCGAGGTCACGCTGACTGTACACAACGATTATCAGCGAAGCGGCTTCAACCCATTTGTTTCCCCGAGTAAGCACGGGGTGCAGCTTTTCTAGTACCTTCGGAGTGTGAATGAATACAAATCGCGAAGGTTGATTGTTAAAGCATGATGGGGCTAACTGTGCGGCCTCTGCCAGTTTCTGAATCAGCTCCTCCGTGATATCAACCAGGTCAAGGGCTCGATAGGCTCGACGTTCCTTGATAGCCTGTTCTACATTCATATTCGTCACCATGTAACCATTCACGCAGTGGATTTGCCAAGAACCTTTCGGTATTTTAAATCACACCGTTTAGCTGAAAAATTGAATATACTCCTTGGATTGAGTACAAACTGTATTGTTTAAATGACCCTTTTTACTAATATAGCAAGAATAATCCCTGAGGACTGCATATGGGTGGAATGTACCCTCCCGAATTTAACTGTGAAGTTGAACTCAGTGATGGACGCTGTGTGCAAGTTCGGCCACTCAATTTTGACGAATATGACAAGCTTGAAGAATTGTATACGAAATCAACCGAGGAATCCCTAAGAAAACGGTTCGGGTGGACTGATGCCCGTGAATGGCTTCGATCCATCAAAGGCTGTGTTGACACAGGAAATTTATGTTTGGTTGCAGAATATTATAACGAGAAAGGAAAGCTGCATGTCATTGGTGATTGTTGGTACTTTCTTGATAAGAACTCAGGTAGTGCTGAAATCTCAATTTTAGTCCGTGATGACTTCCAGAACAAACGGCTTGGAACAAATATGATGCGGCAGCTCGTTGAAATCGCGAAAAAAGAGGGGTTATACCGACTATTTGCACTTGTAAATGTCACAAACACGCCCATGCTACGGATTGTTCAACGCCTGCAATTCCAATTCGTCCATGGCGCAGATGGCTCAAACCTCTACAGACTCGACTTCTAATTCCTAACCAACTCAGTTCGAACAATGTGTGAAAACTTCTTATAGCCTAAATGTATAGCAAAATAATAACCCTCAGCCTGTGGGGAAAAGACATTGACAAGCGGCATTGATGACGCAGATGTTTCATTAAAAGTAATCGCAGTAGGCGATGCAGCCGTAGGAAAAACAAGTATCGCAGGACGATACGTCACCGGATCCTTTGAATCCTCCTACAAGGCGACTATTGGTACTGACATTTTCCGGAAAATCGTCACCGTCGAGGGACGACGCATCGCCCTCCTGATTTACGATACGGCTGGTCAAGAACGGTTTCGGAACCTCGTGGAGCGATATTTCATTGGCGCCATAGGTGCCTTGATGGTATATGACATCACGAACCGCGATAGTTTTGACAACCTGCCCACTTGGTCACGTCAAGTTGACAAGCACGCAGGCGAATCACTCAAAATCGTAATCGGTAATAAAATTGACCTTAAAGATGAACGAGTCGTAGAAGAGAACGAAGGTCAAGGAATGGGCAAACAACTCGGTGCTGAATTCATCGAAACCAGCGCAAAAGATGGCGATAACATCGAAAATGTCTTTGAGCGCATTGCTCTCTATGCCATCAACCGCGTTCGTGGTCGAGTCCCCTAACGAAAACTATTCTGGTGGCTGGAGAGGGGCTCCGCAACCTTCACAAAAGGCTTCAGGCTCTTCTAAAAATGCTCCACACTTAGGACAGTATTGAACACGTCGTCGTCGTGTACGTTTTGGAGTCGCACGTACAGATACAGCAGGATGTTTACTCTTCTTCGGAAGATCCGGTTTTGCTTGACCTGTACGATATCGATACATCGCGTGTTCTAACACTGCACTGAATTGTTTTTTCCGTCGATCAAAGGCCTGCTTCTTCTCGTGAGGCCTGGACTGGGAAACGATCAGTTCATACCATTTCTCTTCTTTGTCTTTAGAATCAATATCTGGGGCAATCCAAATGGTTACACGTTCTCCCCTACTCTTAATTTTGGTAATTTGGTCATAGCGAATGTATTCTTGAAAGGGTCCTCCACGGAACGCTAGGATTCCGCCGGTTAAGCCCTTCCGTTTGGCAAAAAACGCGACACCACGATTGGTGATAGCTAACTGACCTACTTTGACCATATGGCCACGTAGTTCATCCCCAGTTTCAACTAACACTGCAGACGTATAGATGATTGTGTCTTCACCAGGGATAAGTTTCATCAAGTTTTTGCTGAGTTTGCCTTCGGGAATATACCAGTCACCAATCGGCATGTTCATCCACCTTGACAGAATGAAATCGTTCTTATTTTATCTCGGAGGCAATCCATAGATTTAAGATTGACTACTACAGCTTTTCAGATGCCCGTTTTTTCGACCTAAGCAGCCACATTGTCAACACGACAATCAAGGCACTCACACCTATTGGAAGCCAAAGCGCAAGTTCTAACCACAAAGATCTGGACGGATTCTGAGGACCAGGAATCCGAATTAATATCACACTATAAACATTTTCGAAATTAAAGAGTTCACCGACAATAGCAAACCCTGCATCCTGACATTTCACAATTGAATGCCCCACCTCTGCGACAAAGCTTCCTAACCTACTATCGATAAGCGGTTCACCAGAAGGACCTATCACCAAGAAAACAATATCAGAGAAACCCGCATACATATCCTCAAATCCAGTCAGAGCAAATCCACCAGCACTTGTCTGAATAAGGGCGTTTGCGATTCCATATTCATCTGCATCCCCATAGGTGGCATTCCACAACATTTCACCGAGTGGATCTGTTCGAACTAACCAAATGTTAAACTCTAACTCGTCATATTCACGTTTTGCACCAGCAAACGCAAATCCACCATCCTCACATTCCACCAAACCTTGATTGAAATAGTCTCCACTCCCTCCATAGGTTTGATTCCATAAAACAGTTCCATTCATATCCGTACGAACTAACATGACATCAGGAGTAGTGCGGTAATTCGAAGTTCCTGTAAATGCAAACCCTCCATCCTGACACTCAACTAGTGAATCACCTCCCTCAAAAAGTGCCAAATCATATGTTTGGTTCCAAATAACAAGGTTCAATGTATTAATCCGGATTAGCCAAGTCTGATTATACGAAATCATTCCGAGAATTGCATAACCAAGGGGTTGGCAAGCGACAATGGAAAACCCAAGACTTACTCCTCCCGCAAAAAGGGTGCGACTTCGAAGATGAAAGCCATTAGAATTCGTTTCAACGAAGTACAAATCCCCGTCACGGACACCCACAAAGGCAAACCCACCATTCGTTCTCTCAACGATATCATATCCTCGTTCATCATCCACACTCCCAAAAGTCGTGTTCCAGAGCAGATTCCCTGCGTCATCCACCCGCAACAACCATACATCAGATCGAAAATCAATTCCTTCCTGACGTGTTTCACCAATGATGGCAAAGCCCCCATCTTGGCATTCCACAATACCATAACCCCTATCATAAGTTGACCGACTATAGGTTCGATTCCATATCAAACTTAAATCAAGATTCAGTGATTTGATCTGTATTGGAAGCTGATTTCTAGCCTCATGACAATCTTGGAGAATGAGATTCGAAGAGGGAAGAAATGTTTGACTAACGACTGGAAATAAAATCAACAAAAGAAAAAGAGGAAACACCATGATACAACAAGGTCGTTGACCACTCTTTGACAATTTCAGACCATCCACATTCAAATCATTTCTATAGTTCACAAATCTCCATAAGAGAATTCACTTTTCATTATGTGCTAATACTACGATTGTTTCTTTTTATTTAAGGTGGCTTTCTTTAATTTGAACACCCGAATCGTCATTATGACGATTATTACACTGACAAGAATCGGTAGAACAATTACAACACCGTACCATTGGAATCTTTGAAAGGGATCTAATCTAGCTTTGGGGAATCGAATAAGTAGCACATTTGAAAAATCAGCTTCGTCGTAAGTCTCACCGATAATTGCGAATCCACCATCCCGACATTCTATAATCGAATTCCCTCTCTGAGAATAAGCTCCCCCAAGCTCCCAGTTAATAAGAACAGTACCAGAGGAATCGAAAATATAAAACGACACATCATCATAACTAGGAATTACTCCGACAGTGTTACCGGTAATGACAAACTCCCCTGAATTTATCTGAAGAATAGAATATCCGCAGCCCTCACCATATGTGTTATTCCACATCAATTCACCCAAGTGATCGGTACGTCCCAAATATAAGCAATTTACATTAATTCCCCTATCCTCAATCCTTCCTGTAAAAGCAAATCCTCCATCCTCACATTCTACTAAGCCAAAACCCCAAAAAACATCTCTGACTACAAAAAAGTGGTCCCATAATAAATTCCCTACTGAATCTGTTCTAAAGAGTTCGATGGAAAATGGATTCCCATTAAAAGAGGGGCCCATAAATGCGAACCCACCATCTTGACATTCAACAAAAACATCACAACCCCAATACGGTCGTCCATAATAGGTTCTGTTCCATAATTGAACACCCGCATCATCCAATCTTAACAGCCATGTCCAACCATCAAGTGAATCGTATAAAACAGCAAAACCACCAGTCTGGCAGCGAACTATCGAAATACCACAGGGCCCTGAACTTGAAAAGAAAGATTGTTGCCATTGAAGATGTCCTAAAGAATTCGTTCGAATAAGAAACATTTCACGATCTCGATACCCTAGTAGTACAAAGCCACCATCTAAACACTCAACGAAATCAACTCCAATTTCATTCTCAATAGTTCCAAAACTGGAATTCCAAAGGACGTTTCCTCCTGTATCAACTCGTATCAATAATAAATCAGTTTGAGATTGATTATCTTCGGTTTCTCCGAAAAGGGCAAATCCGCCAGTCTGGCATTCCACAATAGCGTAACCTCGATCATATGGAGAGATGTTATAGGTTCGGTTCCAAACCAAGTCTCGATCAAGATTTTCCAAATTTGTCCGCAATCGAAATTGCTGGTTGGGTTGGAAATTATTTCGTAGTTTTGGATTCGAAATTGGGAGTGATACGTGTGAAATGATAGGAAGTAGTATCAATAGGGTCAGGATGAGATACACTCCGGGTAACCGGAGGTTCTGAGAATAATTTGTCAATCCCAGACCATCCACTTTCTAATCAAACATAATATTCATTCTCTCCAATAAGAGAATTCCCATATCAGACTAATTATCCACAAGAGCTGTTGATGTTTATTTTTGAACCTACAGAATTTCAATGGTGTAATAGTGAACCTCAGGGTTCGATTTACTTTGCGCTCAATTAAATAAGAGCTACTTTCCGAACTCCGTAGTGCCCGTGGGTTTATACCTATGATTTTTTCAATGCTACTTACTAGCTAGCATTAAGTTGAGATGGATGACAAGAACTCGACTCTTCCTTTTGATATTGCTGCCTGTTGTACTTCTCTCCTTTACGACTATCCCAACCCAATTAATTACATTCACGACTGCAAAGGTGCCGGATTATTGGCCCACTGACTACTGGCAGACCTCAACTCCTGAAGATCAGGGAATGGATTCAACGTATCTGACGGCTTTAGATGAATACATCGACGAAGCTTATTTGGGAAATCCTATCGTCTCAGCATTAGTAGTTAAAAATGGGTATCTCGTCCATGCGTCTTACTACAACCCCAACTTCGGGATGGGGGAAAACGATACTCGGAATATCTATTCCTGCACGAAAAGTTTCACTTCCACATTAATAGGAATTGCAGTCTCAATGGGGTTTCTCAGCATTGATGACTACATGATAGATTTCTTTCCCAACCTGACTATCCAAAATCTGGATTCCAGGAAGCGCGCCATCACTGTTGAACACCTGCTCACAATGACTTCGGGGCTACCTTGGGATGAGTCAAGTGTTCCATACCAACACCCTGACAACGACTGGAGACAAATGATTGAAAGTGACAATTGGGTCGAATTCGTCATTAACCGACCAATGGAGTATGCTCCAGGAGAAATGTGGGTCTACAACACAGGTGGCTCTCACTTGCTCTCCGCTATCCTCACCCAAGCAACCAATATGACTGCCCTCGCATTTGCTGAAACGTATCTTTTCGGACCCCTTGGAATTACCGACTATGCATGGGCACGAGATTCACAAGGTAATAATAATGGAGGCTCATCCCTTGTCATTCTGCCTCGAGACATGGCTAAACTGGGATTTCTCTTTTTAAATAATGGCACCTGGGATGGAGTACAAATCGTTCCAGCAGAATGGGTTACTTCAGCTAGCCAGCAGCACGTTTCACTCTGGAGTGATTGGGGATATGGCTACCAATGGTGGGTCCACGGCCCAATTACAACACCCTTGACTTCCTGCTACTCTGCCCGCGGATACCTTGGTCAATTTATCTATGTTTTTGCCGATCTAGACATGATCGTTGTCTTCACTGCAGACTCGAGCATCATCGAAGATTACTTCTACCTAGAAAACTACATCCTACCTGCCGCAGGACAATTTCCAAGCCTACCAGGTCCTTCCATCGAGGAGATTATCGTCGCCGTTGCACTCGTTAGTACCACAATCATCTTTCTAATCGTGATAGTTCTCTTCGCGTACCGTCGGTTTCGACGTTAAAACACTCTTTCAACTGAATTGAATCAGTTTTCAAATCAGCAGGTTATGGCACTGAATCCAAACCGAAGGAACCCCAAATCAATTCAATAATGGCAAAGCTCTTATAACTCAACACTTGGTTCGCTTACCTGTGACCATTGACCTTGTAGTTGCCGGAAAACTCGCCATCGACGAACTCTCCTTCAAGGGCACACCACACACCCCAGTACTCGGTGGATCAGCTGCCCATGTAGCCATAGCCGCAGCGACACTCGGTAGCAAAGTAGCCGTAGTCTCAACTATTGGCAATGACTTTCCCCACAAATTCCTGCAAATGCTCGAATCAAAGAGTGTCGACCTGTCAGGTGTCCGTCAACAACCAGGTCGGTCAGCCCACTTCTGGGCAGATTTCGCACAGAATAGAACGATGAACAGTTACAGACTCCATTTTGGTGTCGGCAACCGACTCTCCTTTCGCTTCTTCTCTGAACGCATTAAAAAAGCACAAGCCGTTCATCTGGGGATTCTCCCTCCGCACATACAACGTGCCCTGATAAAACGGGTTCAGGGAAAGAACAAACTCCTCAGTATGACCACAATATTTCATCAAGCCAAAACCCTCCGTAATGAGATTATCCCCCAATTACCCTTTCTGGACATTCTCTTTCTGAATTCAGTCGAAGCGATGTTCCTCACTCAACTTGACGACTCTAAGAATGCAATTGAACACTTGGGCGAACTAGTGCCCATCGTCGTCGTCACGCAAGGATCTGACGGGTGCTTGGTCAACCACCAAGGAAAGGTTCACCACGTGGCAAGCTTTCATTCCAACGAAGTTGATGTCACAGGTGCTGGAGATAGTTTCGCCGGAGCCTTCCTCGCCAGCTACCTCCAAGATAACGACATCATACTCGCAGCAAAATGGGGTAATGCTGCTGGCGCCATCAATGTCCAAGGTGTAGGCTGTACACGTTTACTGAAAGCGAAACGTAGCGACTTAGAGAAGCTCGTGTTTCGCACGAAGTGAAACCCGAATCAAAGGAAATTTTCAATAATACAAACAGCTTTAGCCTTGAAAGACAGAATAACACAATCATTAGGGAGGATTCCTTTTGCGTAGTCGAACGACTCCTGGCCAAGATGATATTAATGCCTTATTCAACAAAGGAGTCAACTACACCAGACGCGGGAATTACGCGAAAGCACTCGAATGTTTCAATAAGATCCTTGAAACCGAACCCCAACGCGTCAACGTCTGGTACAACCGCGGCGTCGTCCTCTACCAACTCCGCAAATACCGCACCGCCATAGAAAGCTTTGACAAAGCCATCGGCCTCTCCCCCGACTACGCACGCGCCTGGAACAGCAAAGGCAAAGCTCTCAGCCAACTGGGCCTCTCCCAAGATGCCCTCCTCTGCTTTGAGAATGCCACCCACCTCGACCCAGAATTCGCAATGGCCTGGAACGACTATGGCATGGAACTCTCCAAAGTGGGACGCCAAGCCGAAGCCCTCGAATGCTTCGAACGCGCCACCCACCTCGACCCTGCCTTTGCTATGGCATGGTTCAATAAAGGAACCCGCATGATGGCCCTCGAACGCCTCAACGAAGCCGCTGGTAGCTTCCAACAAGCCCTCGTTATCGACCCTGACTACATCGATGCCTACTACCAACTGGGGCTCACCCTCGAAAAAAGCGGCCACAAACGCAAAGCCATCAAATACTATCAACGCGCTTGGCAAATCAACCCCAAATACCCCGGTCTCCGAAAAAAACTCGACGACCTCGGCGTAAAAACGTAATCTATCAACGGTATCAAAGTTACTTTTTTGAAACCAGCGTCACCCGTACTCTCCAAGCCCTATAACGGCTTTCAACATATTTAAGGAAGCAATATACAGTCAATGCCATGAAGGGTGCTACAGCACTATATCAACTTCTCAAAGGGTATGGAGTGAAATACCTTTTTGGAATGGATTCACCGGAGAGCCTCTATAAGGAATTAAACCGAGACGATATTCGTCCAATCACCGTGCATGACGAACGGTCAGCTGCACATATGGCTGATGGATATGCCCGAGTGACCTACCGCCCAGGTATCTGTACAGCGATCCATGGACCGGGCGTCACAAATCTCATAACCGGTCTAGCCGAAGCCTATGTCTCCTGTATCCCGGTGATTGGACTCGTTTCCGCTGTGGATTTAGAACTAGTGGGCAAACATGCCATTCAAGAGCTTGATCAAGTCTCCCTTCTAAAACCTGTGACAAAATGGGTGACACGCGTAGAAACGCCTGATCAAGTTCCTGAAATGCTTCGAAAGGCATTCAGAATTGCCACAACTGGTAAACCTGGTCCAGTGGTACTTAACCTAACGTATAATGCATTAAAAACTGAAATAAGGAAAGAGACTTCTGTGAATCTGAAGGCAGAACCGGAATTTGGTTCTGTCCCAGCCATTCGAATAGCTGCTGAACCCAACCGAATTTCGAAAGCAGCAAATCTTCTTCTCAAGGCACAAAAGCCTTGTATTGTTGCTGGCGGGGGAGTCATCCAATCTCAAGCATGGAAAGAACTCATTGAACTAGCTGAAACTCTAGCAGTGCCTGTAGCTACGACAATGCTAGGCAAAGGAGCGATTCCCGATACACATTATCTCGCCGTTGGAGTGATGGGAACATATACTAGCGGAACAACGGGACGTGGACAAGTTGCCAACAAGATTGTCGCAGAATCTGATGTCGTGCTTTTCATCGGAACCCAAACCGATCAAGTAGATACTACAAATTGGACTATTCCCTCTCATGATTCAACCATAATCCACATCGACATTGACCCTGAAGAGATCGGACGAAATTATTCCACAACCTTAGGAATCGTTGCTGACGCAAAATTAGCATTAGCTCAATTAGTAACGATTATCAAAGAAAGACTTCCAAAACAAGGCAAAAAAGCAACCCGCACAAAGAAAATCGCCCAATTAGTTCAAGACTGGCGAGATTTCATCGCATCAGAAAGCGATTCAACAACAACGCCCATTAACCCACAACGACTCATGAAAGAATTGCAAACCTTCATTGATCCTAAAACCATTGTAGTGACAGATGCAAGCTATAGCTCACTTTGGGTCCTCAGTCACATCGAATTTGCTAACCCTGGACGACGATTTATCGGTCCACGAGGGTTGGGAATCATTGGCCCTGGATTACCTCTGGCTTTGGGTGCAAAACTAGCTGCTCCAAAGAAACCGGTGATTTGCATCACAGGTGACGGTGGTTTTGGCTATTCATATTCGGATCTGGAAACCGCTGCACGATATGAAATCCCGGTGACGATCATCGTTTTAAACAATCGCATGTTAGGTTTCCAAAAACACTATGAACAAACCTTCTACGATAAAGCCATCGAATGTGATTTCCTCGATATCAATTTCGGGCAGTTAGCTGAAACCCTCAAATGCTCTGGACAACGAATAGAAACCCCAGACGAAATCACACCTGCACTTAGAAAAGCCATCAAAACTAATAGCCCCTCTGTTATCGATGTTGTCATCGATCCAGATGTACCCGGTCCAATAGCCTATTTTGATTCAATGCGAGAAGGTAAAATGAAATAGGTTGATATGAAAAAATACGAAGAAATATCACAGGTGACTAGTCCATGAAGATAGAACCCTATCCAGACTTTTTCAAAATGCTCCCTCAAGTAGATCTACCAATTGAAGGTGTAAAAGGGTGGCTCGCCCAAGGCGACATCTTCCAAATCGTCTTCTTCGAAATCCAACCCAATGTCACCATTCCTCCCCATTCTCACAAAGCCCAATGGGGAATCCTCATCGAAGGCGCACTCCGCCTTACAATCGGAGACAAAGTTCACGAACTAAAATCGGGTGACTCCTATTATATCCCCGAAGGCGTTATCCACTCGGGATCCGCCCACACCTTCACTCGCGCCATGGACTTTTTCGCCGAACCCCATCGCTACAAACCGAAATAGTCACACTGAACCGTTTTTCTAAAGATGATGATTGTCATTCTACTTTAGGGAATTTTTTCTTGCGTCGATTAAGAAAATATACTAAGATGATAATTTCAATTACGATTATGTATAAAAAAATACGTATGTATGGTGGTGGAGGAGGTGTAAGCCATGGGCAATCAATTCGAGGTGGTTGTGGAACAGCAAAGTGCCAATCAGGATGACGTTCCAACACCACGTATTGTTCGGGAACATGGACACGAAACACATAGGGTCTCGAACCTACTAACTCTTCAACGATTGGTTCCCATGTCAAATACATTGTTTGGTGAAGGCCAAATGTGAGCGGGATAGATTGTAAAACCTGTTGCCCGTGTCCATTCAACGTAGCCAGTGTTGTTCGTGAATATCTCGATTGTATTAGAGTCGAGGACATTGGTCATATAGATGTTTTCATAATTTTCAGCGTTATAGGGATCCAGTAAACCCAAAGGTACACTGAAAGCCACGTCAGTAGCTGTGACTGGTGTGCCATCGTGCCAGGTAGCGTTCTCGTAGAGGTGAAAGATGTACTTTTCTCCATCCTGAATATCTCCTGATGCAGTAGTCGTCTCTGTTTCCCACGCATAGATAAGATTTGCTTGGAGAGCTTGGAGGCCTAGTTGTTAGTCTTCGGGGGGATACACGGCGAAGGTCACCCGGTCCAAATATCCTCCATGTGGATCATACCCATCCGGATAGATTCATTCAGCGCGACTTGTTACGGTCCTGTCGGGGGAATGAAGGCTTGTGATGCCAAGAAAGCCGATAATAATGAGTGAACAGAAGAGTATCAAATGCAGTTTTCCAATCAGCAAGTTAAAATCAGCTCCTAGAATAGGCTTTGAATTTCGACTTAGACTCCCGTCGCCTGTACAGAAGGAATCCAAGGATTCCGACCTGGATAATAATGACCAAAATCCCAATGTTGATAAGCAGGTAATATCCTGGTGGTGGACCCCACCCGCAATCTGGCCGGAGGGGCATCACCACGGCGAAATGCCACGCATGATGACGCTCCAACACTAGCCATTGGCCGGGAACATGGGTCCTAAACATATAGGGTCCTGAACCTACCAGGTCTTCAACGCTTGGCTGCCACATTGTAACATTTGGATGAGTAGACCAAATGTGAGCAGGATAGATGGTAAAACCTGTTGCCCGTATCCACTCGAAGTAACCTGTTGCATTGGTATAAATTTCAATTGTGTTGGAATCAAGGATATTGGTCATGTACACGTTTGCATAGTGGTCTGCATCATATGGATCTTGTAAACCCAGCGACAAACTGAAGGCTACATCCGTAGCAGTGACCGGTGTGCCATCGTGCCAGGTCGCGTTCTCATACAAGTGGAACGTGTATTTCTCCCCATCTTGAATATCCCCGAAAGCCACTGTGGGTTCAACCTCCCAGGAATATGCTAGTCCCGGTTGTGGTGTCAAGTCGTAGGGTGAGATGGTCCAAAGTTCTTCATAGACGAGTTGAAATACCTTTGTAGTATGTTCCGAGTTGCTCATCAACCAGTTTGTAGTGTCAAGCCCCTCTTGGAGGCTCATGTGGTATTCGGTTGGGATGCACCCCCAGGGTCCACCATAATCTTCCTTCAACCTGATGTGTACCAGACTGTAACCATTACAGATTCGGTTCCTCATTACCATATTGATGTAGCCTTCCCAGCGATCCGTGCGGTAGGCGTGGGTGTATACGTCGTTGTAGCAGACAATCATTGGTACATCCAACCAGAGCTGATACTGGCATAACCAAGCCCATTGATTTGCTTCCCCTTGGGTGCTAGCAGCCATCATGTTCTCGGCAAACATGTCATAGGCAGAGCTATTGTATCCACCAAAGAACCACTCGCTATTACCAGTAGAGCTATGAAACGTGTCATAAAGAAATTCTGGACTGTTTACATGCGAGAAAGAAAAACAGCCAAGCCAGTAATTACCAAATGTAATTCTGTCAATCATCATATTGAAGTCTAAAGGCTCAACCGATGCCCTGATCCCACACAGAGCCATACCATCTGCAGCCAGGCTGACGGCATTGCCAGCAGGAACGTACCCTGCTGTATGATACAGTTCTACCTCAAAGTCGTCATCGAGTATATCCCCAGCATCTAGAATGCTGTTGTTGTTCGTGTCAAAGTCCCGCCACCCGTTTCCATCGAGGTCCCGGAAGCCTGAAGCTTCCAAGGTGGCGTTGGCTTTTTCGATATCTTGGGCATAGTAGGTTTCAGTTAAAATGTTTTCGAAGGTCCAGTTCCCCAAATTGATTGGCAGGGCGCAATCCTGGTGGAAGGCTAGACCACCCGTGGATGCTTGGATCACAGCTGTCTTATCTAACGCGTAGGCTATAGCCTGTCGATACGCTGTGATGTTGGTGGGGAAGCGTCCGCAGTTCAGGCAAAACATCCGGTACATATCTCCTGGCTCAGTGGTCACCTCCACACCAGTTGTCGCCTGGAGCTCGGCGATGTTTTCAGCCGGCACGCGTTCGTCCCACGCATCGATGAGATTCGCCTGTACCGCTTGAAGCCCGAGCTGTTCATCCTCGGGAGGATAAACGACGAACGTCACTCGGTCTATGTACCCCCCATGGGGATCGTATCCATCAGGATAAGTCCACTCTGCTCGACAGGCTAACTGTTTGTCAGCAGAAAAGAGGCTGGTCCAGCTTAACAAACCTATGAATAGGACTGCGAAGAGAAAAAGACGATTTCGTTGTGATAACGCCATTCCCGTTGTCATCTCCAGCTATAGGCGTTACCGGCAATTCC
>JAEOSK010000042.1 GCA_016840405.1 Candidatus Hermodarchaeum yapensis | reverse complement strand
CCAAATATCAAGTCCAGGAAGATCCGTCCGACCAATATCACCAACAAATAACGTATCACCCGTGAAGACCATAAAGGGCTTATTACTACTTGCTGTGTCAGTTACGGAATAACAGATGCTATCATTTGTATGCCCAGGTGTGTAAAGCGAGTCAACTCGAAATCTGCTGATTGTGAACGTATCACCATCTTTCACCCTGTGCTCCCCATACTTGAAAGGGGTTTGACGACTATGAGCGATTTCTGCACCTATGAGATTTTGTAATTCCAAGGAGCCTATAGCATAGTCCTCGTTGCGATGGGTTTCAAAAATGTAAATGATATCCGCACAGGCTTTCTTTGCCAGTTCAAGGTAGATATTCGCATCTCGCCGTGGATCGACAACGAAGGCTTCACCTTTATCGGCAAGGAAATAGCTATTATGGGCGATTCCCGGCGAGTTGATGAGTTCAAACTTCACAAAACTTACACTCCTTCAAGTTTCCTGCTAGTGTCCACTTTCTATTTTTTCAATTTATCGAGTTTCCTAGCCTTAAACATCCTACGTTCTGATGACATCCGCAAGTTGATAATCCTTTTAAAGCGTTGACACAAGGGGGAGCGGAGGATTTCTCAACGATGGATCGTGTAAAAGTAAAAGGCGCGATAGATAAGCACCAAGTGCTTTTGTATGCTTTGAGCACCTGTGGCTGGTGTAAGATGACAAAAGCGTACCTCCGAGATTCAGACATCGCGTATGAGTATATTGATGTTGACAAAATAACCCCAGATGAACGGGAAACCATTCATCAGGATATCAAGAAGCGGGGATCCCGTTTAGCATTTCCGACCATTATTATTGACGATAAGACAATTATTACTGGGTTCAAGAAGGATGAGATAAAGAAGGCGTTGGGTCTATGACCAGCTTAGAGAATATCAAACGCCGTGCAGAGAATAATGCGAAAAAGCATGGCTATTTCCTTAACCCAGATCCAGATTTCCTCCAGAATCTGATTGTGGGATTGAAAGAAAACGAAGACCGGTATGGTTTTGCTTCGTGTCCCTGTCGACTCGGTTCGGGAAATTTTGAATGGGACCGAGACATCATTTGTCCTTGTGATTATCGGGATCCGGACGTGGAAGAGTTCGGGCAATGTTTCTGTGCGCTCTACGTTTCCAAGGATGTTGTTGAAGGAAAACGTCCTATGCAACCGATTCCGGAACGTCGTCCCCAGGAAAAAGTCGATCGAGCTATTGGTAAAGCACCCGAAAAAACAGTGAAGTCAGAGGCCGTTAGTGAAACATCAGATACAAATCGCAAGCTCTTCTATTGCAAAGTATGTGGTTATGTCACGTTCCGTGAAGAACCACCTCATAAGTGTCCAATTTGTCAAGCGAAACAAGAAATGTTTGGTGAAATTGTTTTAGGCACTGATATCCAAGTGCGATAGGATTGGCTGACTAAGCGCATTTGAATGAAATTCGATTACCAAGACTAAGATTTTGTTACTCCTCTTCGTATTTCGAGATAGTTGAAAAGGTAGGGGATGACAAAAGCGCCAACGAAGCCTACAATCGTATACCGAATAAATCGAGCAGAATAGCTAAGGAGTGGATATACCGGGAGCAGGGAAAAGGCCATGCTCAGGCCATAATAGATGGTAAGGCCAAGTAGAACTCCGAGGATTGCACGAAATATCCTTGTGTTTTTTGATACCTCAGTGCTGAAGTTAACATAACGTGTTTCTAAGATGAGCCCAAGGCTAAAACCGAAAACGACACCCATGGATATGGCAACGTTTTCCGTTGGAAAATAGTCGAGGCCAACAGCGTAGGTAACGAAGTAGCAGAAGAAGAAAATGAGTGCCAAGAGGGGGAAAAACCAGTCTTTGATACTCTGAGGCAATTTCGTCCAACGAGGTACGAGTGAGGGGACAAGAAAATATGCCCATACCAAGAGGATGATGCCGATAATTACACCACCGATGACATCACCGAAGTAGTGTATGCCAATGCCCATCCGAGCTAGTGCCGTGATAATAATGAATACAATTCCAATAATCGCAACTGACCATCGTCGTAGACGAAGAAGAGCCCATCCCCAAAATGATGTAGCAGTTTGAGCTGCGCCGCTAGGGAATCCATAGGACTGGTCTGCAGCATATTCGGGATTATGACGTAGTCCCGGTGGTGGACGAGGCATACCAAAAACGTACTTGAGAAGGATGTTAATGAAATGCGAAAACATCACCAACATGATGGCGATTTTCCCTTCCCGTTTGTTCACACACCAAAAGGCGACACTTAATAGGATAACATAGATGAGCGGGTCACTGAAGAGGTTTAGGATTTCCCAAGCCACATATGGAAGCACGGCTTGCAGGAAAATGATGACATTCGGATCGAAAAATATCAACCGACACACCTTGACAGAATTTTCTATTCTATGAAGCACATTGTTGGTTTCTTGAGCCTAAAAGCTAGTAGGGCAACAATCAAATAAAAAAGAAAAATGCTAGCTAACCCTGCTGATAGGGCTAGCTAATATTATTAGTACTGTAGACTTTTCTTGATTTAGAAGGTTTTAAAGTCCTTACCCGGTGTATTGCAAACAGGGCATTTATCAGGTGCGTCACCTTCTACAGTGTGACCACATACAGGACATACTTGGATGTCACCAAAATCCGCATCCTTCCCCTGATCAACAGCTTGTTTCGCCCGTTGATACAGATCGAGATGGTTTTTTTCAGCTTCCATAGCCCATCTGAAGCTAGTGTCTGCGCCTTTCTCACCTTGAGCTTGGGCTACAGCGCGATAAGCAGGATACATTTCAGCGATTTCAAAGCTTTCACCATCAATGCCTGTTTGAAGGGCTTCTGAGGTGTTCTCCGTGCCAAAAATGGCACCACCAACGGTTTGAAAGTCACCTTTAGTTTTAATGTGTTTGAAATGTGTCGACGCGTGGACCTGTTCAGCGTAAGCTGCAGCATGGAATAATCGGCTAACGTTTGGAAAGCCTTCTTTCTCCGCCATCTCCTTGTAGATGAGATATCGCATATGCGCTTGACTTTCACCAGCATAGGCGCTACGGAGATTGGCTTCTGTCATATCTTTAACCATTAATGATTGACCTCCAAAGAGAGATAGCGCTGAGTTATGAGGTTGGTTTTAATTACCTATTGGTTTTACCACTCAACGGAATTGAAAAAGAGGGTGGTGGGGTCACTGGGATTTGAACCCAGAATCTACAGGTTTCACCAGGTCGCTCCAGAACATCGTCATCCCGGATGTCCGGTCAGTCCGTCTGTCTGGTGGTTTCTTCTGGAGCCTGTTGCCATACCTAGTTAGGCCATGACCCCGTGACAGACTGGCGTAAAGTCTCCGATGTAGAATTTAAAACTTCTTTCCCGACACTGAAAACAACGGATGAAATCCAATGAAATACAATACAGATGTTAAACAGTGACTCCCGTTAGCATCTCATTTTCTAGATTCTAGATGGTTAAGTCACGACCACACTGACCACAGAAACGGTCACGTCCAGAAACCGCTTGTTTACACACAGGACATTCATTGTATTGATGAAGCATACCCGGTCTTCGTACGGAAACGCCAGGTTGAGCAGGTTCGAAAGGTCCAAATTGACGACCCATGAGGTCATGATATATCATGGTGGTTGTTGAGAGTCCCAGTGGAGCAACAAAACCGGAGAATGCTGCACTAACAGGGATAAAGATGATGATGAAAATTATCGTCAGACTTGGAGTAAAGACACTCATTGTAATCATTGATGAGACAATTGCAGAAGGTAGTCCAATTAACAGGCTGACAAGCCCAATAATGATCATGATACCGAAGGTTCGCCACCAGTTTCCACTCACGAGGTTCCAACTGCGATTAAGACTCCCAGCAGCGCTCTCACCATCGAGAATTATCGCTGGGAATGCAACAGCTAAACGTGTTGGAACGTAAATGAGCGCTATCAACAGTACGACTAAACTGATAACAAGCCCAACGAGAGCCCCGAAAAATCCGAAGACGAATATTGAGCCCACTGCGATAAGAACAATGAGAAATGTGCCCCCAACGGATAGGCAAAGGGTGAGGAGAAGAATCAAAATTTGGGCTCCTATGAGGGACCAAAAAACGGTTCCGAGAGTCTCTAAAGCTTTCACCCAACGTGGGTATCTGTTCGGCATGATGCTCCGCGGTATGTCGTATGACCATACCCCCGAGGACTGTTCCAATGCCAATGTTTACAATAATAACAGCTCCGAGAACAATGACAATAGCAATGGATACAATATCGAGGAAATAGCTAGATATGACCCAGTAAGGGATTATAGCGCCTAGTATGTCTGCAGCCTCAGCAACCAGTAAACTACCGCCAGAAAGGAAAAAGGCTCCATAACCGATTGCCACCATTACCAGGTGAATGACAAAGAAGATCATCCAGAAGGATTTGACGTTCTTCAGCCAATAGCGAAGTGAACTTCCAAGTACTTCACCAAAATCTAATTGAACATATTTGGGTTCAGTTGCATCCAATTTTTCATTCAATGTTCTTCCCTCAGAGAGAAAGATTCCCTCGGGTTTCAATGGGAGATTGATTCTAAAAAGCCTTGCTTTCGAATTCAGAGACTCCAGAATTGCATTTGGATGAAATTTAGTAATATAATTTATATACGAGCACCAGTGATTGTGCGTTGGTAGTTAAGGATGATAGGCGATTGTTTTTGGCCAAATCCATAACCTGTTCTCTTCTCTCCGCCTAGTGAGCTCTGCTACCGTAACACCTTTTGAGGACTTAGCCTGCAGAGTATCGTATTCTCTTCAAAGCCTTGGAAAGAAGAGTCGCCCTGTAGTTGAACATTGTCGGAACGGAGTTGAGATGCACTTTGCCCAGTGATGAAGAATTTGTAGTGACCCCATGGGAAGTAAAAGGCGATGTCGATTATGCGAAACTAGTGAAAGAATTTGGCACCGAACTGATTGACAACAAACTGCTCGCCCGTATCAAGAAGTATACAGGTGAACTCCATTACTTGTTGGAACGAGGGATTTACTTCAGTCACCGTGACATGAAATTCGTTTTTGATGAATATGACAAAGGGAATCCTTTCTTCTTGTACAATGGACGAGGACCAAGTGGACATACTCATATCGGTCATCTCACACAGTTTATCTTCACCAAATGGATGCAAGACAAATTCAAGTGCCCCTACTACTTCCAACTCACCGACGACGAAAAATACCTGTTTCATTTTGACCTTGAACTCGAACAGACACGGCACTTTGCTAAAGAAAATGCCCTCGATCTAATTGCGACTGGGTTCGATCCGAAATTAACTGATATCATCATCGACTCTTATCACGCCCGTACTATCTATCCACTTGCAATTCATGTGGCTAAACGAATCACCTTCTCCACTGCGAAAGCCATCTTTGGTTTCACCAATTCGAACAACATAGGATCCATCTTTTACACCAGCTTCCAAGCCGTTCCTGCCTTCCTCCATTCCGTACGCGTAGGACACAATGTACCCTGCGTCATTCCACTAGCCATTGACCAAGACGCCCACTTCCGAGCAGCCCGGGATGTCCTTCCCAAACTAGGCTACTACAAACCAGGCATATTGCATTCACGGTTTCTCCAGGGACTCCAAAAGGGTGGAAAAATGTCAGCATCAGATCCCGAGTCTGCCCTTTTCACCGTGGATCCTCCAAAGGTGATTAAGAAGAAACTGCAAAACGCCTTTACGGGTGGTCGAGGTAATGCGGCGGAACAGCGTAAACTCGGTGGACAACCCGAAATTTGTTCTGTCTTCGCAAATTATCAGCTCGTCTTCATCCCCCAACAGGATAAACTCAACGAACTGGAACAACGCTGTCGAAGTGGCGAGATGCTTTGTGGCGAATGCAAAAACATTTGCATTGATTTAGCCATAAAATTCCTAACCAAACACCAAGACCGACGAGAAAAAGCCCGAGATAAACTCGACGACTTTCTGTTGAAGGAAGACGAATTCACCTTTGAATAAGCGTACTCAGCATCAATACACACAGCCCGACCAGAATTACGGAGTGAAGTGATGTGAAATGGATTCGAGCTTCACAAAGGAGAAGGGCATGGAAACTTAAGAATGGAAAATCTGTACTGGTAAGACCGATTCGACTTGAAGACGAGCCTTTGATGCTTGAATTATTTCGTAGTTTTTCTTCGGATACAGTGCGTTACCGGTTCTTTCATATTATTCGTGATATGCCACATGAAGAGTTAGTCCGGTATTGTAGTATTGACTTCGTTTCTGAGCTAGCTTTCGTAGCAGAGATTGAAGAGAGGGAACGAAAACAGCTCATTGGAGTTGTTCGCCTTTGCCTTGATTAGGAGGAGAAATCCGGTGAGTTTGCAGTTTTTATCGCTGATCGATGGCAGAAGCAGGGGCTTGGAAGGAAATTGGTTGAGTACATCATAGAAATCAGTAAGAGTAAGAAAATGAATTCCATTTATGGAATTATTCTGGCAGATAATTTCCGAATGATTAGCTTAGTCAGGTCTTTGGGATTTCAAATAAAATCTCTTGGAGATGCAACGATAAAGGCCACATTATCATTCTGACAAAAAATGAGCAATAGATAAGTTGTTTTGTAAGAAACGATACCTACCCTCACAAGAGTAGTTCCAGCAAAAAAGGAATTGAATCCAAAGATATAAGGTTAGCCTTTTTTGACAAGCAAAAAATCATAAAACTCCAATTAGGTTTTGGAGAAAAAAAGAATAGAGAGCAGCTATACTTCGATTTTTGCCCTTCTTCCAATTAATCTTTCCTTGAGTTCAGTCATCAATTCTATAAGTATACTCGTCAGGTGCGATAGTGGTTTTAGACACATTCTTGGTGTTGGGGGTTCCTAAAGGAAGTGTCGAATGAAACAGGTTTAAATCCTCCAGTTTGCTAGATAGAATTGACTTAATGAACAACACCAGATAGATAGGAGGGTGAAGAGAATAGGACAGCAACAGACCAAGCAACAGCCTAAATACAAAAAGTCATATGATGTGGTACTTGGCTATTGGGTGCTATTTAGCCTCATTATCTTCTTCCTAGTCTTTGGCGGGTACCTTGACTTCACAACTTGGATGATTAATTTTAATCCTCCGTATCCCTTTTCCTTACGCCCAATTAGCTACACTCCAATTCCATTTGTGTGGTTCATAACGCCATTCATTGTGTTAGGTTTTATTTTCGCCATTTTAGCCTGGGCAGGTTATGAACTAAAAGGAATCCCGCGCCTTAGAGGTCCCCTCTCTGACTACAACCCATTTAGGCGCAAAACAAAAGATGCACAAAATAGCGAAGAAAACAACTAAGCTTATGCCAGGCCACATCCTCGCTAATCACATACTTGAATTACCCGAGCAGCACGTCAATATGTCCAAAAGATATTTGACTAAGGAACTGGCGAAGTGTTCGAGTTCAAAGTGAACTACCGGTGGAATTCATGGCCACAAATCACATTAAGGCAGAAGCGATTACCCCATCAAAACTCAGTACTATACGAACGGTGAAAGGCGAGAAAACTATCGCTGAAGACTGTAGTGATTATTTGACTGACGAAGCCCGTTTTGGTGACGGAAGAGCCGAACACCTATTCTATGCCCGTACTGAGGCGGATGTTGTTGCTGTTATCAGTTGGGCGAATCAAACAAAAACACCCCTGACGATTACTGCAGGACGTACAGGCCTCACTGGTGGGGCTGTCCCACAAGGAGGGGCTCTCCTGACTTTGGAGTTGATGACTAATCTTCTTGGGATGGGCTTTGACCAATCTCAGAAGCGGTGGTATCTTCGGGCTGAACCAGGAGTCACCTTAGAAACCCTCAACTCCGCGGTTCTGAAAAAACTGCTGGATGTATTGAAAGGAAAAGGAACTCATGAAGAGCAGAAAGCATTAGAAGAGTTTCTTAAAGACTCACAAACGTATTTCTTTCCACCGGATCCCACAGAAATGACCGCTCATCTAGGGGGTTCTGTTGCAGCGAATGCGTCGGGTGCTCGCTCTTTTCGGTACAAGGCCATCCGTAATTGGATTCGCAAGATTCGAGTGGTGCTCGCTAATGGTGATGTCCTTACGATTCCCCGAGGTGAGTTTTTTGCTGATAATGGTCTTTTCCAAATCATGCTCTCAGATGGTTCTACAATCAATGTGAAAATCCCCGAGTATTCAATGCCTTCAACGAAGAATGCGGCAGGGCTTTTTGCGCATCCTAAGATGGATTTAATCGATCTCTTCATAGGATGTGAAGGCATCCTGGGAGTTGTGACGGAGACAGAAGTGTGGCTCGAAAAATATCCCGAACAGACACTCACCATCTTTGCATTTTTCCCCTCTGAGGAGGCAGCCATTAACTTCGTGAAAGCAGTGAGAAGCGAAACAAGCCCACTCCAACCAACTCTCATTGAATATTTTGATTCTCATGCAGTACAAATGCTCCGTGATGCTAGAGCGAAAGGGAGTGCGGGTGTTACGGTGCCACCCCAAGTAGAACAATGCCAGGCCATTATTTTCTTTGAGATACCCTTCATGGAAGCCGAAATGGAGTCCGCATTCTTGGCAGCGCAGGAACTACTCAATGAGCATGGAATTGGAATGGATGATACTTGGGCAGGAATTGACCCAGGCGACCTAGACAAAATGAAAGCTGTCCGTCACCTTATCCCTGAAACCGTAAACGCATTAATCGCTCAGCGGAAACAGAAACATTCACGAGTCCACAAACTTGGCACAGACATGGCTGTACCAGACGAACACTTAGAGACAATACTTGCCTTCTATAAACAGCTGTTAGAAGAAGCAAAAATGGAATACATCATATTCGGGCATATCGGCGATAATCATCTTCACGTCAATATTCTCCCACGAACCAATGAGGAAGTCGATGAAGGGATGCGCATTTACCAACGATTTGCTCAGAAAGCCGTTGAATTAGGAGGAACCGTGAGTGCTGAACACGGCATTGGCAAACTTAAACGACCTTTCCTTAAAGTCATGTACGGAGAATCCGGTTTGCAGGAAATGGCTGCGGTGAAACAAGTTCTTGATCCTGAATGGATATTGAATCCTGGGAATATGATTCCAAAACCCGGAGAGCGCCTGGAATCCCTAGAAGCTTAGGTTACCAGGAATAGAGGTAAAAAGCGTGAGCAAAGAAAATTCCGTGACATTAGCGGCACTGCAGATTGAACCGGCGCCTAATCCCACTGACACATTTCTTCAAATTAAGGAGAGCCTCAATCAAATTCAATCACAAAATGAAACGCCCGATTGCGTTGTCTTACCTGAATATGCATTCGGAACCTTTCGCGAATGGGCGGCTACGAAACATGAAAGTGATCAACTTACGAAACGAATTCATGCTTCCATCAGCCACCTAACCCAAGAGTACAAAATTCCGATGATAGCAGGAACGATTCCATCTCAAACGGAAAAGCACAAATGGCGCAATCGATCCTACTTGTTCTCATCTCGTGGAAAAATTCTGGGAAGTTATGATAAACGGCACCCTTTTCGTGCAGAGAAACACTTAGGATTAGAAGCAGGGACTCAAACACCTACCTTCAAAATTCGGGATTTTCGGGTAGCGATTTTAATTTGCTCTGATCTCTGGTTTCATGACCTTGTGTCTCAAGTTGCATCCAAAGTTGATTTTCTGGCAATCCCCACTATGACGACAGTTCTTGATTCGGAACAGATTCAGTATGGACAATGGGCGTGGCAATCCCTTATCGCCGTTCGAGCGAAAGAATACACAATCCCCATTGTAAGCGCGGACCAAGCTTCACGCGAGTATGCCCCTGGCGTATTTACTTGCGGTGGATCCTGTATTGCAGATCCATCATATCGATTTCGAAATAACGAGGGCCCATCCTCTCAAGCACTGAAGATTGCACCCACAAATACTGCAGCAGTCGTTGTTAGCCGAATTTCTCTCGAGAGTATCCGCGAATATAAGACGTATCGACAAGAAGTCGGATTACTGGAGTAAAAAGAGGGAGAATCCTCCAACAAGGGATTTCTTGTTGGAGGAGGACTTGAGTATTTATGATGTGGCAGATTCGGATTTGGGTTTCTTAGGTCGAATTATCATTATGATGATAGCTATCAAAATGACAATAACTAGCACCATAGCAATATAGACCCAGTTTTGCATCAACCATTGGATAATATCGAATGGCGGGGGTGTGGGTGTTGTCGGTGGACTAATTGTGAAAACATCTGATGGTGGCCCAAGAGTGTCGGTTACATCAGCATCTGCGAATATGCATTGCACATAGTAGGAACCGATAGAGAGCGTTGAAACGTTAAGACCCGTTACTTGCCATTCGCTGCCTGTCCAGGTCAAATCTCCATCTATCCCTGTTGCGTAACCCGTTGAGTTATCGTAGATTGCATAGGTATGAGTAGTGGCTTCGATGTCATCCAGAGTGCCATGAGTAGGGTTACTACAGGTAGCAGTCACACCAGTAATATCAATGGAAGCAGTTACCGCCGTGTAAGACACTGTTGGCTGAGAAACATCAATCCAATGTTCAACACCAACAGTACTTTCAAACGGAACGTAATTATGAGCGGTCACTGTGACATTGACTGTGTTTGGAACTGGTGCAGCTACATGGAGAATCGCGTGGCCTGTACTATTCGTTGATCGAACTTCGTAGTAGGACCCATCAGTATCCCATAGACACACTGTTGCTCCTGCAACTGGTGTTGACCCATCCATCACTCTGAAGACAGTGTCACCAGTATAGAGGGCATTTGAGGGATATGTGACCGTGAGTGTTCTAGGATTGTTGGTATAGACATCGACTTCAGGATCACCGAAGAGGGCATAACTGAGGAGATTCTTACGGTGATAGGTCTCCCAGGTTGCTTGCGTGTGTGTTGATTGAAAAGCGGTGATATAGTTGATTTTGCTGACGTAGAGAGTATCACCTGATCGGAAGTTGGTGTTGCCTCCGAAGAAGGTTTGCCAGTAGTCTTGCGACATCCAGCGACTTAGTCCCCATGCAAAGGAGTTTGCCATTGTACCCCGATAGTACCAGCAAATTCGTATTGATCCTACGTAACCAATTGCCATGTTATAGAGGAATCTATCAGATAATGAATCTCCTGGATAATCATAGGCTCCTGTGAGACAGGAATCAGCATAGACCAGATGGGGAATGGTTGATGTGGCATTCCCTGCCTGACCCATATAGAGCATGTTAGCCCAGTCCGCATAGGGCCACTCAAACCAATTGAACCCAGGAATGGGAAAGCCAAATAGTACATTGTACCCTGCAGCAATTTCCTCATCCGCTGTAACTTCACCTGTTGTGTAACTAAGTTCGCCAACATCCAAATCAGAAACTATAGGTCCAAGAAACATGAGATTATCCCGTGCAATCGTTACCCAATCGACGAACCCAGAAACATTGTTTGCATGATACTTCCGAATTCCAGAATACTGGTTTCCAGCAATAATACTGATATGTTCAACCTGAGCGGTTGCTGAAATATCGTTGTCGTCCACATATCCTACTTTAAGGCATCGAACTGACCCAGCGTTGCTGCCTGAATTCGAGATAGTTTGTTTGGTTCCTGCATCAGTACCACCATTAAAGCCAGCCCAGCCGAGTGCCAAACAGCCAGCTTCATACATGTAAATGGCACCGTCTCCAACGCCGATGACGACTTTGTTGTAATTATCATTTCCAGCATCACCAGTGTCGAGTCCATACACAATGCCACCAACATTGGTATCGATAGTTTGACGCGTCCATGGTGGACCAGCGATTGGATTGTAGGTGAGGAGGTATACATCCCCATCAGGACCAGCATATCCTGTTCCACACGTGATTTCCCCGGCCATATCATCGTCAGGGTCACCAACGTCTATGGAATAGACAGCCTGCCCAAAATTGTCAATTGGAATAACCACATTAATCGCTGGGACAGCTCCCCCAAAGCAAGTCGCAATTCCTACAAAGCCACTCTGATGACCCCAAGCTATGTCAGTATTGATACCGGGTCCACCATTGGGGATGGCCGCATTATCAGCGTTCCCAACTTCGATACAGAGAACAGGATCTGTTGGTTCTGGTCCACTTATGGTTCTAGCACTCCACAGACTAGCAGCATAATTAGTGAAGATGATCACTGATCCAGCACTTGTTCCAACAACTACCGAGATGGTATTGTTATTCCAGACATCGCCGATATCAACACAGGTGGCATAAGAGGAGGGATTACCGGGTGGAGGATTAAGCCAAAGATCCCATACAAGGACGTTAGTATTGAAATCGAGTCCGTCCGCCATCCAGATGGTCCCGTTTTGAGCACTAGCTGGCGTACCAGCATTATGTGTATACACGATTTCGTTGAAGTTATCGTTATCAGGATCACCGATAGCGATTCCAGTAACGTTGACGTTCCAACCAGGAGAAGCACGGTTGAAGTAAGTTGCATAAGGTAAGCCACTGGAGTCGTATTTACGTTGCATATCGGTTGGACTACCATGACTCGCCAAGTTAACGAGAGCTGGCGAGTAAGCGTTTAATCCTTGAAAGACTGCGGTGTTGTTCAATTTTTCAAAGGAATTAGAAGTTGAGTAGTTCCAAACAAAAAAGCGGTCTTCATAGAAGCGGAACTTACTGTAATAATTTGGAATGATATTGTCGTTGATATAGTCGCTTAGTTCTGCTTCGTCCGTATAGTCGCCATCATACCAGCCGGAGACTTCTTCATCATAGTTGCTTAATGCGCCAGCTAACAGGAAAGTGTCCCAGCCAGTAGTGGAATAACTCGTCGGATTGCGAGAGTAGGTAATTGTTTTGTTGAGTATGTTGGTCACGATTGTTTGGTCATTGAAGGGAATCCGGCCTACAAAGACATCAGGGATCCAGTCCCCAATTTCATCAGTAGTAGGCCCACCCACATTGAAGGTGTTGCATTCACCCCAGCGCCCATCGTTGTCATCATCCCAGTTGGAGTCGTCCATCACACCATAGTAGAAGTCCGTGGGTTTAAGGGTGGGACTGAGATTTGTCCACTCCGATGTGTCAGGAAGATACACATAACGTGAGGGGAGCGTCACATTATCTCCGATAAGTAGAACCCACTGGAGCGTGGCGGGTGATACACTCGTATACACGCCATGAATATAATTCCAGATTTGTTCAGCAGTATCACGGATTGACGGACTGAGAGGATACTGTGTTTGGATTGACGAGATATTTGCTACCTGTGTAGGCACACCTTTCAAGTCCTTCCATAAGGCGAACGAATCGACCCAGGTGCTATTGGGTGTGATAATCAAATATTGAGGGCTAGCCGTTTGAGGAACAACCGAATCCGTAACTAAAGATCTTATTGGACCTGTTTTAGTGCTAGCCGTTGTCGACAGAGAAAACGACGGTGGAATTAGTTGGGGAAATACAATTGAGAAAGAAAGTAAAAGAGTGAGGGTAATTCCACACCATTTAGTAAAATTAAGGCGATTCATATTAATCGTATTCCTGAAGAGCCAGTATAATCAGGACTGATGACGGAAAGCCTAGGCTAATTGATACCTCCGTTGACCTCCCGCTGTCATAACCTCACTACCTGAATATGTATGTCGGTTTAAAACCCTTTACTTAGACCGTTGATAGCTAAAATTCGGGTTCAATCTCAAACAATTACTCAATACTTGATCGTAAAATGCGACAAAAAGAGGAGAAAGTCATAAACTTCAACGGTCAGTTCAATCTGGTAAATTTATAGGAGAGGTTAACCCTGTACAAACGGAGGCACGAAAGGGAATTATCGAAAAATTACAGCATTGTGGGTGAAACATGAATCGAAGAACCCGCTGGAAGCCATTGGGTTTTATCCTTATCGTCATTGGGGTAATTTTGGATTTATTTGCATTGATGTTTATTTATTTAAGGATTCTTTTATTGACAATTGCAACATTAATTCCTAGTCTGGTATTGATATTCATTGGATCGATGCTTACCACGTATAAACCCCGGCAATTTCGAGGGGGGAGATCGCGGGACGAGTATAGACAAACACTCCAAGACTACTTGGGTATTACTATTATGCTCGTAGGGACAATTTTGGTAATATCTGGATTGATTTTATCTCTTTACATCGGTCTTTTCTTCATGCTTGTCATGGTGGTCCTTGGTTCAGCAATACTACTTATTGGTGCCTACCTTGACTCGAATGTTCGCGTGCGTTATCAGAGAAAGCTTCCACCAATCGACCAACCCAGAATCGTCCTAAGTGATTTGGAATCCATCCTGGATTATACCCGTCCAAAAAAGGCTAAAGCAAAAAGCGAGGACATTGAACCTTTCAGCACATACAAACATCTCAGCGTCCCATTCGCAAATTTCTGGGTTAGACTTGGATATTTAACCAAAGCATTTTCTAAGTACCTTGTTATAGGGCTAATACTAACTTTCGTTTTTTCAGCCATTCAGTTTGTAAACCCTGTCAATATGACTCGCAGCTTATTGTATTTGATTTTGGCCTTCCTCCTCATGGTACCCCTCTTCTTCATCTTCATCTTATGGCTACTATTGAATTCGTACATATTTCGAGAAAAGGCACACCTCTTCCCAGAGGGCCACCCCTATCAAGACAAGGTGCTCTGGAACGTAAGACCAGGCTCCATGACCTGTCAACGGGGTCCAGCCAAGCACCAAACCTGCAGGGACCTTGAAATTAGCCATCAAGTTCCCCGTTCCTGGAAAGGCAAACGAATGGGACTGATTCTAACGTATCCCCTTAACTTCTATGGGACATCCGAGTTTATGAACCATATCTATATCCCGTCCCCTATCGATCTTGAAGATGGTGGATTACTCCGCATCTATCGACTTGGTCTCCGTTTTGATAGTGAATTTAGTGATGTGTATTTCCGAGTGCACTTCATCAGTCTTTTTCGCTATCGTGTTCTGATGATTTTGTGGTTCGGAATTGGAGCCATGCTAATGATCTGGTTTCTATTCTTCATCTTCGGTCCATTAATCCTTTATCTCGCGACATTATTCGGCATCCCAGTCTAAACAAGCTCAGAGTGGAAAACTTATAGATATAATCAAAGCTGTAGTTGTGGCGGTCGAGACAGGGAGTCCCAAAGAACCTTGGATGGTGGAGTAAATCGAAGAATATCAGGAACCGACAATCTAACACATCCCACCGCTCAGCACATATGCAGCACTAGGAATACCGTATGGCAATTTTTGGGTTAGGTAGGTATTTGATCAAATATATGACGAAGACTTTCATTTTTACACTTATTTTCAACGCCATTGTATCGGTGATTGGTCTCTGGTTCACAGCAAACCCAATTGGAGGATTGTTGGTCTTGATTGAGTTTGCACTTATTGCCTTTCCACTCCTGTTTTTCTTTCTTGTTTGACTTTTCGGGTTTTCTTACATCTTTCGAGAAAAAGCCTATTTATTCCCGGACGGGCATCCATATCAAGAAAAAAAAATTATATTTTTAAATTGTGGTAATTCTTTGATTGCCAGTTCTTCGGCAAGATCTATCTTCTGTAGATACTTTCCATATTTCTCTAAAGCCTTCTTTACGCCCTTTGGGAGTTTACTCATAACTTCCCCTCTTTGCTTATTGAGTAATTTCGTTGGTCATAAGGTATTCGGTGACGATAAGATGACTGGTGGCTTTGATTCTGGGGTTTCTTAGGCAGGTTGTGGGTCTGCTGGAAAGGGTATCACGATTAGAGACTTTGAGCTTTGCCCAAACACCACAAATATCTCCCGAATCAGCCCCACAAGGATGGTTTGGGAGTCCCCCCTTCTTTCGGCTTTTCTCCACCGAACCTTTTGCCTAGATACAACGTCGGGTCCACGATCAATTGGCTTCTTCGTCATCTCGCGGTTTTTTCGCTCTTCTCCGGAAGGGGTTATAGTGGGAGCGCGTCGTTCCGCACAGGAAAAGACTCCTCATAGGGACACCTAACCAAATAAGAACGGTTACAATGATTACGTTCACAATGATTATTATTATCAGCCAGGAGAAGGGGAAAGAGGCTGATGGACTTAAGGTAACCATCCATGTCACCAAATTTAGCTGCCCCCCTAGGATGAGGAAGACGATCAGGACGAAAAGCGCAATCAAATTGACCGCATAATAGGCAACTATGCGCTTATAGGACTTCTTTCTTCTGGTGTCTTGCTGAGATTCCGGTTGAGTAATTTTTAACCCCTCCTAATGATGGAACCTTCTTTAAGAATTCCAATTATCTCTCGCCCATCCAGAAATATAAATCCATTTTTTGAGATACCTGCCACCTAGATGATTGTATAAGCGATTGAAATCTCCTCCGGTTTGCCGTAGATGTGTAGATGGACTTCTGCTCAGACCACTTGATTAATGCCGATTTGAACCACTTCCCTTTGGGCAAACCTTAGCTGCTAAATCAAAGTTGTTTGGTTACATCTTTGAAAGTGAAGGTAGCCGTCCGAGGGTCCCGGGTACTGTTTTCGGTCCTGATTCATTTCATTTTTGAAAACGGTATGATGTTAAGTGAGAACGTCTTCCTTGAGGGAGTTTTTGTTGAATTTGTGGAAGCCCTTGTCCATGTAGGGATAGATCTGGTTCCGATATTCCCACGTGAGGTTACGGATCGTCTTGAATTAGTAGCATTTGAACCTGTTAGAGGTTGATTTAATCTCGACGATTTTAAGATTAGGGGAGCTAGGAATTTGGATAAACTACTCATAAACTGGTAATTGATAAAGGGCTAATTGAAGTTTTTAATAAGGAAATTGAAGCATACTCTGATGAGTTGCCAGTTGTTGCTATCAACTCCCTCATGAATTGTCAACCGTTGTTGAGGCGATTTGTGTTCTGGCAACCGATACGTTAACCGATAATGTAGTTAAGGGATATATCCGATATCTAACTATTGCCAGAAGGCGATTAGCACCCTATTGGCGCCTCTTCTATTGATGGAAACTGAGGAGACAGAGAATATTTTAAGCCCACCTTCTCTAAGGGTTGTCCACTGGAACCGTTGCGAAATTGTTCTGACAACCGAAGTGCTAATCGAAATGCTTAGGGAAAGCGGCACCTGATTAGCACCTCTTTGAAGTTTGAAACGTGAGGATTAGTGCTATTCTGACACTTTTGCACCGTATTGTGACACTTTTAGGCAGAATATAATGGTTATTGACTTATCTGGATTCTCTGATGGTTTATCTAACTCAAATCAACCTGAGTTGTTAGTTTTCCAAAGACAATGACAAGCCTTTTCCTTACCTTCTATACATTATAGGTCGATACGAATTGGGAGGTTACAACCCAATGGAAAAACCATGGCTGAAATTTTACGAACCCAATGTCCCTGAAACCATTGATTTCCCTGAAATTCCCCTCCACCGACTTCTTGAAGACACCGCCAAAGAGTTTCCTGAAGTTGCTGCCTGCATTTTTCTCGGACAAGAAAGAACGTACAAACAAGTCAATGAAGAATCGGACCGATTAGCGAATGCGTTGAATAAGTTAGGCATTAAACAAGGCGATGTTGTTGGCCTCATGTTAGGAAACATGCCTCAATTCCTCACAGCATTTTTTGGAGTTCTTAAAGCTGGGGCTATCCTCACCCTAATCAATCCCCTCTATCAGGCTCCTGAAATTCAGTTCCAGCTTAATGATGCAGGGGCAAAGGCCATCATCATTATTGACATTATGCATGATAACTATGCGAAGATTCGTGACAACACCAAGATTGAACATACGATTGTCACGACGATGGCTGATGCATTTCCAGGTATGCAAGTCAGTTTCACTCCCCCAGATGTGAAAGGCTATCAGTTGTGGGGTGAATTACTCGAAAAAGCTGAAGCTAAACCACCTAAAGTCACAGTGAAGCCTAAAGAGACACCAGCTGTTCTTCTCTATACTGGTGGAACCACGGGCACTCCAAAAGGAGCAATCCTAACGCATTTTAACCTTGTAGCGAATGCCCATCAATGTCGAAACTGGATTCCATTTGCAAAGCGTGGAACAGGTCTAGCAACACTTGCGGTCTTACCCTTCTTCCACTCGTTCGGACTTACTGTCTGTTTGCTGAGCACTATCCTTCTCGGAGGCAAACTTGTACTCCATCCCCGTCCAGACCTCGACCAAATTTTACGCGATATACCACGATATCAGATTTACTTGTTCCCAGGTGTTCCTACGCTTTATGCGTCACTTCTCCAACGAGATGACCTCGACCAATACGATCTCAGTTCCGTCACCGCATGCCTTTCAGGTGCTGCACCGCTTCCGATGGCGGTTGCCAAAGCCTTTGAAGACATTGCCAGTGCCAATATTGTGGAAGGCTATGGTCTCACCGAAGCTAGCCCTGTTACTCACAGTAATCCAATCCAAGAGAAGCCCCCCTTCGACAAGAAACGTGAAGGTTCAGTTGGTTTACCAATGTCAAGTACACTAGCGAAAATCATTGATCTCGATTCAGGCGAAGACCTGCCGCCAGGACAAGAAGGTGAACTAGTTATTAAGGGTCCACAGATAATGAAAGGATACTGGAATAAACCTGAGGAAACGGCAGAACAGCTCACAAATGGCTGGCTCCACACTGGCGACATCGCCAAAATGGACGAAGATGGCTACTTTTACATCGTCGACCGAGCCAAACAGATGATTGATCGAGCTGGCTTCAAAGTATACCCAAGGACAGTCGAAGAAGTGCTCTTTGAACATCCGAAGATTGCTGATGCAGCAGTTGTTGGCATTCCAGATGAAGCTCGCGGAGAAACAGTCTTGGCTTTCGTCGTCTTAAAGGAAGGCGAAACCGCAACTGCGGAAGAAATCAAAGAGTACACCAAAGACAAGCTTGCCTACTATAAGCGTCCTGAATATATCGAATTCCGTGACGATCTTCCCAAGAGCATGGTAGGTAAAACACTACGTCGAGTTCTTCAAGAAGAGTATCTAGCGAAAAAAGGAAAATAGGTATCTTCGTGTCCAATGAAAGAGTACCATCTCATCAAAGGTAACACCTTCCATTGGAATCGGGTTTTGTAGTCAGCGGCATAAATTTCCAATGCCGATAAATAGGAAGAGTGAATCATTGCTCCAGTGGTGATTGCCCTTGCCAGAAAAAGACGAGACAAACAGTTACTCAATAATTGTTGAACGTGTGGATGATTTCGAATTTCGCGTCCAGTTTGATAAACCCGAATTCCCGGAATTGACACTCGATGAGCCCTCACCGCTTGGCCAAGACAAAGGGCCCAACGCTACACGAGTGCTAGCTGCAGCAATTGGGAACTGTCTGTCAGCCAGTTTGATGTTTTGCCTGCAACGAAGTAAGTTAGTAGTTGACTCTCTTCAGGCAGAAGTGACGCCAACCACAGCTCGGAATGAGGAGGGGCGATGGCGTGTTCACCACGTCGATGTAAAGATCCTGACCAAGACCGCAGAAGAGGATCCAAAGCGATTCCAGCGGTGTGTGGAGATTTTTGAAAATTATTGTATTGTAACAGCAGCGGTTCGCCAAGGAATACCCGTTAATGTCGAGGTTTCACAGTCTGAATGATATTCGACTGATTTTTTCCATAAAAGTAACTAAACCTTTATTTGACATCCATCGGACTGGGTGATAGCGGAAGGATTTTACTTCCCCTTGCTAATTATTGTTAGTGTAGTGTTTCAGGAGATGGAACTATTATGTCCAAAGATACGAAAGCCGCTCAACCCGCTGCTGCAAAGGGTGGAATAGATAAAGAACTCAAAAACATTATCGGATACATTTCCCAAGTATATAAAGTGCAAAAGGAACACGGAGAACAGCTTAAGGCTCTTGAAAAACGCATTGATGCGTTGAATAATGCCATTGGCAATATCATGACAGCTACTGGCAAAGCCGTTACCGATGGGCTAGCTCCAATGGAAGCAAAGATGGCAGAAAAGATTGAAAAAACAATTCAAATGGCCATCACAAAACAGGTCTTACCTCAGATTAAGAGTGCAGCTCCTGCCCCTGCACCAGCCCCCGCACCTGTTCCAGCTCCTGCCCCCGCCCCTGCACCTGCCCCAACACCTGCCCCAGCCGCTGCCCCAGCAC
>JAEOSK010000069.1 GCA_016840405.1 Candidatus Hermodarchaeum yapensis | reverse complement strand
GCCGAAGACAGCTACCCTGATCTTCAACTCTGGGAAAATGGTTTGCACAGGCGCTAAATCTGAGAAGGAAGCCCGAAGGGCTGTCATGCGAGTAATTAAGGAGTTGAAGAAGAGCGGAATCATAATAATCAGCAAGCCCGAACTCAAAATCCAAAACATTGTAGCCTCCGCAAACCTTGGAGGAATGATTGACTTGGAAAAGTCGGCCTACGACTTGGCGAAAACAATGTATGAACCAGAGCAGTTTCCAGGGCTCATCTATCGTATGGACGTACCAAAAGTGGTCATCCTGCTCTTCGCCAGCGGAAAGCTGGTTTGTACAGGAGCAAAACGAGAAGGAGATGTGTTTGAGGCCGTCAGCAAGCTGCATCAGGAACTTGAAGACAAAGAACTCATATTTTATGAGTAATCAGTCAAAAGAGCAGACCCATCCAAACTGTAACCTATCCAGACCACATCCTCGCTCAGAGTGAAGTTCAAATCCACTGCATCCACCGAGTAGGTCGTGTTTAAAGGCGACGAAATCGTCACTACAGGAAGAGTTGTGTCAACCGTGAAATCTCTACTAGCACTACCGGTGTTCCCATAAGCATCAGTAGCGCAAACGACAACGAGATGAAAACCATCAGCCAACCCGGCTAGTGTGGTGTTTCCCGTTATCGTAACATTTGACTGGCCATCCAAACTATAGCCCATCCAAGAAGTCACCTCGTCCACAGTGAAGTTCAAGTCCAGACTACCTACGGCGTACGTGGCGTTCAGAGGCGACAAGACCGTGACTAGAGGAGCTGGACACTAATGGAGAACTGTGGTGGGATAAAACCTTTGGAGGGTCTGGATGGGATGCCGGCTGGTCCTTGCTTCAGGCAAGCGACGGCGCATACCTAATTGCCTGCGATTCCAACTCATTTGGATCTGGGCCCTGGGACTATGATTTCTGGCTGATCAAAACCGAGACAAGCAAGTACGGCTTAGTCTGGGTCGATTCCGCTCCTGACAGAATCACCCTTTACAGAGGAACCGACGATGCTCACTGGAACTATGTGCGCGTCCGCATCTGGAAAATCAAAGAAAGTCCATAGCCCTTTTTCTCTTCTACAAACCAGCATGCATGCGCAGGGTCGTTCAATCGATACCGACCACTGTCTTTTTCTACCTGTGATTCGATAAATCTTTTGAATCAAGTTGAGGAGTTAAAATGTTAGGTGGTCATACAATAAGAAGAGACCACATAGCAATTGTAATTTCAGTTTTGCTAATTGTAGTGTTGTCTAGAGCTGGAAGTCCAGTTGTAGTGTTGTCTAGAACTGGAAGTGAACGTGAAAAACTGTTTCTAAAGGAAGGTTGGGCAATACAATCATCCGATTTGGTGGATGAGAATGGTACAATTATATCCACAAGCAAATTTAGCCCTGTGGGATGGTACCCTACATCAGTTCCATCCACGGTCTTGGCGGCCTTGGTTGAAAATGGAGTCTATCCTGACCCATATTTCGGGGTGAACTTGAAATCCATTCCAGATCTTACTGGATCTTCGTGGTGGTATCGAACCGAATTTGTGTTACCGCGAGAATTCAGAAGTAAACGTATTTGGCTACACTTTGACGGCATAAACTACAAGGCCAGTATTTGGCTTAACGAGCAGAAAATCGCTGACGCCGTCGAAATGCAAGGCACTTACAGGTTGTTTGAGTTTGACATCACCGATATGGTCTCGTTCAATGAGGGTAATTGTCTGGCGGCGGAAGTGTTTGCTCCAAGAGACGATGATCTTGGGTATACTTGGAGTGACTGGAACCCGACCCCGCCAGATAGGAACATGGGGATTTGGCATAGCGTCTATATTGACGCGAGCGGACCTGTCGTAATGAGACACGCCTGCGTGATTACGGACTTGGACTTGCCTTCTCTAGATGTGGCGCATCTTACCATTTCTGCCGAACTAACTAACGTAAGAGATGAACCCGTGAATGGAATTCTAGAAGGCACAATCAATAATGTTACTAATCTGGCAGAAGGGGGAACTTCGGATGGCAGGCCTGGGGTCATCGATTTTTCTAAAGAAGTCAGCTTCGGTCCAGAAGAAGACAAAGTTGTTACACTTTCTTCTCATGATTTGGCCCAATTGAACATCTCCAACCCTCGGCTATGGTGGCCTAACTTGGTAGGGACTCAGAACCTCTATGATTTGAGATTGAAGTTCAATATAGCAGGTGAAGTATCAGATGCCGAAAACGTTCGCTTTGGCATTCGCGAGTTCTCCTCCTACCTCTCTTATAAGGATTATAGGATTTTCAAGATTAACGGTGAGAGTATATTAGTGAGAGGCGGGGGCTGGTGTCCCGACATGATGTTTCGCCCCTTACCCGAAAGAAAAGAGACGGAGATCAAGTATGCTAAGGATATGAATCTCAATACCATTCGCATGGAAGGGAAGTTGGGAACGGATGAGGTTTGGGATGCATGTGACAAGTATGGAATAATGGTCATCGCAGGCTGGTGCTGCGGCCCGCCCTGGGAGTCCTGGGAGCGCTGGGATGAAACTGATATTGAAGTTGCTGTCGAGAGCCAGAAGGACCAAATACTCCGCTTGAGGAACCACCCCAGTTTCCTCGTTTGGCTTTACGGGAGTGACACCCCACCTCCTCCAGAGATTGAGAACAAGTACCTAAATATCCTTCATACCCATGCTCCGACGCTGCTTCACCTGTCCTCTGCGACGGAGAGGAGTACCCCGATTACGGGATCCACAGGTGTCAAGATGAGAGGTCCTTACTCCTATGAACCACCCATCTACTACTATTTGGAGGAAAGTCCAGGGGGCGCTTGGGGCTTTGGTACTGAAATGGGTCCCGGCCAGAATGTCCCACCGATAGAGAGTATGCGCGAGATGCTTCCTGAGGATCACTTGTGGCCTATCGGCGAATTCTGGAATTATCACTGTGGTGGCGGACCCTTCTCGAACCTGAATGTTTACACTAACGCTTCAAACATCCGTTACGGAACGGCGACTGGAGTGGAGGATTACTGTGCAAAGGCGCAATTGGTGAACTATGAGTCTATGCGTGCCGAGTTGGAGGCATTTGGTCGGAACAAGTACCTGTCCACTGGGGTCATAACATGGCAGTACAATTCCGCGTGGCCTTCTTTGATATGGCAACATTATGATTATTATTTGAGGCCCGGTGGTGCTTACTTTGGCGCCAAGAGAGCATGCGAGCCTTTGCACGTTCAGTACTCCTATGATGATGATTCGATCTACGTCATCAACGGTTATTATGAGAGCTTTAAGAATTTGAATGTCAGCGCGAAGGTTTACAATCTGGACATGATCGAGAAATATTCTAATACTGCTACGATAGATGTTGGATCGGACAGCAGCAATCATGTCTTCACTATCCCTCCACTGGAAAACTTAACTACAACCTACTTCCTCAAGCTTGAATTAGAGGATAGCTCAGGCAATCTGATTTCTTCCAATTTTTACTGGCTATCGACGAAACTGGATCTTCTGAACTTCAGTGAAACAAAATGGTATTACACGCCCCAAAGCGCATTTGCCGATTTTACCGACCTCGAGAAATTGCCGCCCGTTGAATTGAATGTGTCATATAAAATCGAGAATAGAAGCGAAGACCTAGTCGCCCACGTAACGATAGAAAATCCGACGGATGATCTCGCTTTCTTCATTCACGTTACAGTTACTAGAGGCTCATATGGAGAAGAAGTTTTACCGATTTTATGGGATGCTAACTACTTCAGCCTACTGCCTGGAGAAAACAAAGAAGTGAATGCAACTTTTGCAGCAAAGGATCTGAATGGAGCAATTCCAGTTGTAGAAGTGGGAGGATGGAATATACCAGGAAGATTTGAATGCACGAGTTTGGAATTATCTGAAAGTGAAGTGGGAGTAAATGAATTATTCACAGTGACAGCCACCATTGAAAACACATTTGTTGACGGGAGTAAGATTAGTCTATATATTGACGGCGAGTTGGTTGATTCAAAATTAATTTGGGCAAGAGCAGGAAAAAGCCGGGAAGTCATCTTCGAATTAAAGTTAGATGACATCGGACCTCATGAGATCAGGATAGGTGCGCACGAAATAATTACCCTTGAGGTGATACCTGAATTTCCCAAATGGACATTCATACTGCTTATATTCATAGTGCTGACAGCTGCTATAACCATCTGCAAACGAAGGTTAGTCAAAACATGAATTCACTAATGCATGCATGTCACACTTGCCTTCTTCCTCTTCGGTATTCCAAAGTATCTTGGAACCCCTTTTTCGTACAAAAGGTATTTTTCCTCAAATACGCGTTCAAGATAAGGCTCCTCGATTCGAGTAATGTAGAAATGAAAAAGGATAATGCCTATCGTTGTATACAGAAGAGCTAGCCCTGAACTCCCGATGAGCGATATACCTAAGAGCACCAAGAACCAGCCAAGGTACTGAGGATTCCTGCTCCATTGGTATATGCCGGTAGTAACAAGCTCTGAAGTATCCGACCCTGAGATTCTGCCTATTGAGCGGAACGCTATCATACCGGCCAGCATTAGAACAACTCCAACTCCAAGCATCATTGAACCGCCTATTAATGCAGCTATTTCGTTAATCTGCATCAGCCAAACATTGTACAATGATGATAAGATCACCAGTAAACAGTGAGCTAAATCTAATACCCACCAACCAAGTGAAATTCCGATAGATAATGCTTTCCCAGTATCATAGGTCCTCTTAGTCTTCAAGAAGAGATACAATCCTAAAACTACCAAGATTCCTGATCCCACAGGAATCACATACAAAAACATCTTATCACTTCTGTTAGGTTGCATGCCGCTTCTACTTTCTCAGTCTCCTCTGGACAGCTTCGCTCTCGAGTTCCCTTATGGCATTGGAAGCGATCCACCGAGCGGCTTTCGAATCAATTTGCTGAATTTCTTTAGCTGTCTTAATGGCTGCTTTATTGAGGTGTAAATTCCTTTTTCCGATGTTCCTTAAGGCCCAGTTGACAGCCTTCTTCACGAAGTTCCGCTCGTCCGTGGCTCCCCTTTTTATAATCGAAAATAGTTTGACGAATTTTTCGTCTTCTGCTCTCTTGTCATGCCACGCTAGACAGGCTATCAGTGCATAAGCGGTTCTCCTCACAAACTCCTCTCTCCGCTTGGACCAGTCGAGGATTTTCTTCCAAGCAAGGGGTGTCTTCTCAAAGAGGTTCATGCACACCTGATCGCATATGTCCCACGAGTTGATGTCCTTCACCCACTCCTCCATCTGCTCTTCTGTTAGCTTCCCAGGCTCGTCTATCATCGCTGCCATGATCTTCGCCTCCGGTATCCCTGTCTTCCACAACTCGAGAGCAAGGGTGTGATCCTTCCCAACTTCTTTCGCTATCTTTCGCATGTCGGGAACCGATACTCCTAATCTTTGTTCAGCTACCATCCCGTATCGGGCCATCCCTCCAACATGATCGGGCTTGGCCTTGGCCTTCAGCTTCTTTAGGACCTCATCCCCAGAAGCCATGCTTAATCTCCCCTTTTCTTCTCTTGTCTGTTTTCAATAGCTTCTTTAAAGACCAACGGATTGCTAGGCGTTATTACAAAGTTTCTTCGATCTGTCTTGATTAGAAGACCATCCTTGAAGTTGGTTATGGTCAAGAATGCTCTTCCGAATCCGGGAATATGATAATATCCTCCGTGAAGGCTAGCACCAAAAAGCTTGATCCCGAATGGCATGAGTACTTTCTCAACGGACCTTACTGTTCCAAGAGGTATAATCTCACTCCCTCCAATAAGTACGGTAGTCCTTATGATGAGTTCTTCGTCTGTTAGGATGTATCTAGTTCGATAGAGAGAAGCAAGTATCAGCAGCATTATCAGTGACACCAATGTCGATGCAGCTGAGGCTACAATTCCAACAACGAATCCCATAAATGTGAAAAAAGCTGCACAAAGAAAAAACACCGCTATTGCTACAATAAAAGCGAACAAGATTCCGTACACTAATGCTGTTGACTTTGAAACCTCAGGTTCATTGGTGATGCCCATTTCAATTGAAGAAAAGGGAAATCTTTGCGAAAAAGGTTACGCATGCATGC
>JAEOSK010000068.1 GCA_016840405.1 Candidatus Hermodarchaeum yapensis | reverse complement strand
TGCACTAACACTTACACAAGAAGGACTTCGTATAAATCGTAAACGTTGTGACAGTTGTGGTGAATGCGCACCAGTTTGTCCTTCCAAAGCAATTGAACTTTTAGGAACAGAGCGGTCAGTTGATGACGTTGTAAACGAAGTGCTTCGTGATCGCCCCTTTTACGAAGAGTCGGGAGGAGGAGTTACTCTCAGTGGCGGTGATCCACTATTTCAACACCAGTTTGCTTCCGCGCTTCTACAACGATTTAACAATGAAGGGTTACATACCGTTTTAGACACCGCTGGGTTCTCCAGAAGAGAGGATTTTGAGAAACTGGTTCATCAAACCGATTTGGTTTTGTTTGATTTGAAGCTCATGGACCCGAATCAGCATCAAGAATGCACAGGTGTGAAACTGGAACCTATCCTTGAAAACGCAAAATGGTTAGGTGGACAAGATCAACCCATATGGATTCGTACACCCATAATTCCTGGTTTTACTAACCAACCACAGAACATCGCGGCTATTGCCGCATTTATTCGACTATACATGCCCAACGTCGAACGCTGGGACCTATTAGGATTTAACAAACTCTGCAAAGCCAAATGGGAACGCTTAGACAAATTCTTTCCTTGTGCAGAGACAGCATTAGTTAGCGAAAAGCAAATGACCCAATTAATCGAAATCGCAAGTGATTCGCAAATAGAACATATCACTTGGTCTGGCGTCACCCAAGAATCGACAGAACAAACATCCAAGTCCAAATAAGGAGTGAAGTTTCAAAATGGGATCCCAAAAACGAAAACGGGCACGGGAGCTGGGATTGGATATCGGTGATCTCCCTCCAGGACCATCCAATGCAATATCAGATGTCCCGGGAGTTTTAGTTGGACACACAACACTCGTTCATGGAAAAGGAAAACTTGTCCCTGGAAAAGGACCTGTTCGTACAGGGGCTACAGCAATCTTACCCCATAATGAAAATCTCTTCACCGAACCGGTGGTTGGTACAGTTCACATAATTAATGGTTTTGGGAAAGCTGCAGGACTTGCTCAACTTCTTGAACTAGGACGAATTGAAACACCAATTCTCCTAACAAGTACCCTGAATGTGGGATTAGTTGAGGACGCGGTGACTCAATATGTGATCGAACAAAACCCAGAAGCAGGAGTTTCAGAACCCACACCTAACCCGATAGTAGCAGAGTGTCATGACGGATACCTCAATGACGCTCAAGGTCGGCATGTTCACAAAGAACATATCTTTCAGGCAATTCGCAGTGCAACAGCCAAAATCGAAGAAGGGTGTGTTGGTGCAGGCACGGGTATGATGGCGTTTGGATACAAAAGCGGAATTGGCACCGCCTCCAGAGAACTTTCAGACAAACATGGTGCGTTTATCATCGGCGGTTTAGTTGTTCCCAATTGTGGCCGTAAAGGAGATTTAATCATAAAGGGCATTCCAATTACTCAGATACTAGACGAACTACAACAACCCTCCCCAACTTCCTTGCCAACTCCTGAGGGCGGATCAATAATTGTAATACTTGCTACTAATGCCCCTTTTACTTCTCGACAACTCACACGAATTGCCCGCCGTGCAGTCATTGGTATTGGTCGAACAGGTAGTGTAGTCTCCCATGGAAGTGGAGATTTTGTAATAGCGTTTAGCACCGCATACCGTGACCAGACCAACAAACAAGATTTAGTTGTACGACGCACACAACTTCTCGATAGAAGGCTCACACCGTTTTTTAGTGCAGCTATAGAAGTAACTGAGGAAGCAATCTTGAATGCACTTTGTATGGCAACGCGAATGGTTGGTCGGGATAACAATATTGCAGAACCACTGCCACTTGAAAAAATTAATCGAACTTAAAAAAAATCATAAGAAATAGATTCGCAAGTTTAGATTCTAAATTTGGTTAAGCCCTCTTTTACCAGTTTTCATATAATGAGCATAATATCCGATGGAAACAGCGTGGTCTTCTGCGCGTTCTAGATAGCGCCCTGCAAGAAGATAATACATTGCAACAGTGAACCGACTAGGATCTTCAGACGTATAAGTGACTAATTCACGGAAAAGTTCGTCCATCATCGCATCAACAAGTTCATCTTCCTCTAAGAGCTTCTTCAGAGGCGAATCGGTTTCATTGTCAAACAATCCATTTAGAGCGATTTCAGTCATCCGTATGGCTGTACGTCCCATTTCAGGAATTTTTATCAGTTTTTTGAAATGTTGCTTTCCTTTCATTTGTTGGGTGAGAAGTGCCATATTATAGCCATACCTGCCAATTCGTCGAAGATCAGTAATTACTTTGAAATAGACACTGAGCTTGCGAATATCTGCTGCGACCGGCTGAAATCGGGCAATAGCCCGAACAATTTCAGTTTCTATCTTATCGTCGAGAACATCCATTTTTACATCATCAGCAATGACTTGAGCTGCCACCTCTTGATTTAAGTCGCAAAAACTTTCACAGCCGTTATGGATTGCTTCAAGTGCTAACTCGCTCATTTCCTTCATGAGTTGTTGTATTTGGGCAAACCGTTTCTCCTTTTTCGTACTCATAATTTTGCCTCCATCTGTTTATCCAAATCTTCCGGTTAAGAATGCCTCTGTGCGTGGATCCTTTGGAGTCTCTGCAATTAGTGATGTTCGACCATACTCGATAAGTTCCCCTAAATAGAGAAATGCAGCAGAGTCAGAAACACGTAATGCTTGCTGAACATTGTGCGTCACCAAAACGATAGTATAATCTCTTTTCAAAGTCATGATTAGTTCTTCGATTTTCTGAGCACTAATGGGATCTAGAAACGCGACTGGTTCATCCATTAATATAATACCAGGATTTACTGCAAGAGCCCGTGCCAAGCATAGACGTTGTTGCTGCCCACCGGACAATTTTAGCGCGGGTTCGTCTAAACGGTGTCCAACCTCATCCCACAAAGCTGATTGTTCGAGGCTTCTTTGTACAATTTCATTAATATCTTTCATTCCATGGGTTTTAGGACCATAGGCCACGTTATCGTAAATACTCATGGGAAAGGGATTTGGTTTTTGAAAAACAAAGCCAATACCTTTCCGAAGTTCATAAACATCGATGTCTGCTCCAAAGACATCTTGCCCATCGATAAGGATTTCACCAGTATGATGGAATTCAGGGACCATATCACAGAGACGGTTTAAAATTCGAATGAAGGTGGTTTTTCCACAACCTGAAGGACCCATGATGGCAGTTACAGTATTTGGAAGAATCTCAAAGTTCAAGCTTTTTAGCACATGAAAATCGCCGTACCAAGCGTTCAAATCATTTACTTGAATTTTCGCTTCAACCATTTAGACTCCACCTGCACGAACAACTAAACCGACTTTTTTTGATGCCCAAACGGCTATTACATCGACTACAAATACAATTCCGATTAAAACAATGGCTGTTGAATAAGCTCTCAAACGAATGATTTCTGTATGCCCTTGTAAGGCATAAAGATAGATTGTGAAAGGTAGTGATGCTATTGCATCTAGGAACCCCCATGGCGCATCAAAATTAAATCCTGTTGTAAACAGAAGAGGCGCAGTCTCACCAATGACTCGTCCGATTGCCAATAATATACCTGTAATGATACCTGCCAATGCCGCTCGCAACACAACACGCCAAGAGGTACTCCAGGTGGTAGCACCCAGCGCCAGTGAGGCTTCTCGCAGACTTAATGGAACAGCGCGTAACGATTCTTGAGTTGTCCTGAGAATAGTTGGAATCATCATTAATGCAAGGGTTAAAGCCCCAGCAATCAAGCTTCTACCAAAGACCGCCACAAAGAAAATTAGGCCAAATGCACCAAAAATGATTGAAGGGACACCTGCAAGAACATCTGCTGTAAACTCTACAATTCGAATTACCCATTTGTTGAGTTCCTGCACCCATCTCCTTGCTCTTCTCCGTCCTCTCTGAGCATACTCAGTTGTATAGATAGCTGCACCAACGCAGAGGGGAATGGCAACCATACTAGCAATAGCCACAAGCTCAATTGAACCGACTATAGCATTTCGAATTCCTCCCTCAGCGAAGCCCACCATATTGGTTAGAATGAAAGCAGGGTTAAGCAGAATCCAACCATTAGCCACTACCTCGAATACAATCGCAAAAAATGGAAGTGTAATTATTACAGCAATTACAGCCAGAAAAACAAATGTTAATCGATCTAAAAACTCACGTCGACTCTTGGGGAGACGGAACCAGCTTCGTAATTCTCTGGTTATAGATTTTGATGTACCCATTATCTCAACCCCTGTTTGCGCATTCCCCAAGAAACAACCATTTTTGCTGTAATGGAAAAAAACATCGATAGGAGAAGAAGTACTAGAGCAACAACAAAGAGCGCGGATTCCATCAGAGGGTATCCCCCGACAGCTAGGCCCAGTTGATTGGCTATGACTGAAGTCAATACATAGCTTTGATCAAAAATCCATCGAGGAAATGTTGTATTATTCCCTGTAACAAGGAGAACTGCCATTGTTTCACCCACAGCCCGTCCGAGAGAAAGCAAAACAGCTGCGCCAACACCTGGTAAAGCAGTCATTAGTACGACTTTAATGGAGGTTTCTGTTCGACTCGCACCGAGTGCATAGGATGCCTCTCGAAGTGTGTCGGGAACCATAACCATTGAATCATAAGATACAGCAACAATTGTTGGCAAGAGCATGATTGCGAGTACAATTGCAGCAGGAAGCACTCCGTAGCCTGAATACCACTCCATGGAGATCCAAACGAACGAGTTCGTAAGCGAATCCCAGACGGGTATGTATAAGGGGCTTATCAAATCCCGTAAAAATGGAACCAATGTATAAAGTGCCCAAAGTCCATAAACAATGGAAGGTATTCCTGCCATCAGGATTAAGATCAATCGTAAAGGTTCTTTCAAACGATGAGGGCAGTATTCAGCTAAAAACAATGAACCAGCTATTCCTATTGGAATGGCAATTAGTAGACTAAGTCCTGTCACCCATAAGGTTCCAGCGATGAATACCAGGATTCCATACTGTTCAGTTACGGTTGGATCCCATACGGGACCAAGTAATTCTGGACCAAGAATTATTATTGCAGGAAAAGCTCGGGCCCAGACTTGTGAGAAAATGAGGACAATGACAAATGATGTGATAATTGCAAAAACAAGAAGAAGAGTGCGTCCGACGAGATCGCGAGTGGAGGCTCCAAATAATATTTTTCGCCAATTTCGCTGTGACAAGTCAGACGCCTCTACTTTTTCACGGGGCTATTTTTGAATAATTTTTAAGCTAATCCCATGAGGGACTGAATGGTTGGTAGCATCACTGGCTGAACGACGGACTCTAGTGAATCAACTAGATTTTGTGAGTATGTTAAGGCACCCGTACCAGTAATTTCTAGATAACCCACTTCTTGGCGAATTACTTCGATGCGCTGGCCACCTGTTTCTGATAGTGCCCAATTCAGAAAATCGACAGTATCCTGACGGACTCCATATGGCGATTGAACACCATATTGGGTTCGAAGGAAGGATGTGGCTGGTGGATCGGTGTTTACTAGATAATAGATAAGTCGAGCAATCGGGTATGCACCAGATGTACTGCTGTCCATGATATTAAACGGTGGAGATGGGGAAGCAGGGATTGCAGTCTTGGCGGATTCAGGAGAGGGAACAATCCATTCATCATTGCCTTCGTTATACAGAGTCGCGGGAGCAAGACCTTCAGTGAAGGCTAGACCCACATATCCAATGCCATTTGAATCTCCAGCAACACCGTTGGCAACAGCGGGATTACCCTCTGCACCATGGAAAGTTGCTCCACTCGGCCAGTTGATGAGTTCATCATCACCGAGTGTCCAGTTATAGCTGGAATAGGTGGCTTCCCCTAACCATTGGGTGAAGGTAGCGGTGGTTCCGCTGGCTTCAGAACGATAGTAGACCTGAATAGATCCTGTTGCCTGAACAGTAATACCGAATTCTGTTTCAAGGTCCTCCCAAGTTGTAATATTGCCTTGGAAGATAGGAATGATCCATTCACGCTCAAAGAAGATCGAATTTTCACCTGAACCGTTAACGGCGTTGTTACACACGACAGCAAGAGCATCTGCCGCAACCGGAATCGTTGAAATCTGGTCGTTGCTTGAGGCACCATAGTCGACGGGATCTTTGTAGGAACTAGCAGCACCAAAGTCAACAGATCCTTGTACTGCTGAAGTTCGTCCATACCCTGACCCTCCTG